>DATJBC010000304.1:0-9295 GCA_035515515.1 Acidimicrobiales bacterium | reverse complement strand
CGGGGCGTCGTCGGCCTCGAGGGCGCGCAGGGCGCCGACCAGCATGTCGTAGAGGCGGGCGTTGGCGTGGCGCTCCTGGGCCAGCTGGTCCACGACCTCGAGCACGGTGAAGGCCTTGGCCATGCGGGCCAGGTCCTCGCGCACCGTCCGGAAGGCGTCGGTCACCTCGGCCTGGTTGACGATGTCGAGCTCGCGACCCTGCCAGCACAAGAGCGTCACGTGACTGAGCGGCTCGAGGCGGCCGCCGAACTTCGAGGTCGTGCGGCGCACGCCCTTGGCCACGGCGCGCACCTTGCCGTGGCCCTTGGTCATGAGGGTGACGATGCGGTCGGCCTCCCCCAGGCGCATGGTGCGCAGGACGACCCCCTCGTCGCGGTACAGGCTCACCGCCCCCGTGTCCCCTCCGGGCCCGGGCGGCCGGGGGAGGCCTCCTCCCCCGCGTCGTCCCCGGCGCCCCCGCTCCGGGCGTCGGGGGCCCCCGGGTCGTAGGGCGGGCGCGCCGGGGTGCGGCGGCCGCCCACGACGTTGCCCAGGCCGATCATGGCCAGCACGGCCGCGCCGGTGACGAGGACGGCCGTGGCCCCCGTCACCCCCGCCACGGCCAGCACCACCAGGCCGGCCACCGCCAGCACGCCGAGGAGCACGGCCAGCGTCCTCACGGGCGCCCCCCGGGCAGCCCCGTCGTCACGTCGGCACCCGGCCGTAGCGCCGCTCGCGACGCTGGTACTCGGCCACCGCCGCGAAGAGGTGCTCACGGCGGAAGTCGGGCCACAGCACGTCGCTGAACACGAGCTCGGAGTAGGCCAGCTGCCACAACAGGAAGTTCGAGATGCGGTACTCCCCCGACGTGCGGATCACGAGGTCGGGGTCGGGCTGGTCGGGGTAGTAGAGCCGGGCCCGGATGGCCCGCTCGTCGACCTTGTCGGCGGCCACCCCGTCGGCCACCAGGCGCCGCACGGCGTCCACGATCTCGGCCCGTCCCCCGTAGTTGAAGGCCATGGTGAGCGTCATGCGCCGGTTGCCCTCGGTGAGGGCCACCGACTCCTCCATGCGCCGCAGCACCCGGCGCGGCACGCGCCAGTCGCGGCGGCCGGCGAAGCGGATGCGGACCCCCTTGTCGTGCAGCTCGTCGCGCCGGCGCACGAGGAGCGACTCGTTGAAGCCCATGAGGTAGCGCACCTCGTCGCGGGGCCGGCGCCAGTTCTCGGTGGAGAAGGCGAACATCGTCAGCCACCGGACGCCGATCTCCAGGGCGCCGTTGACCGTGTCGAGGAGGGCCTCCTCCCCCGCGGCGTGGCCCTCGGTGCGGGGGAGGCCCCGCTGGCTGGCCCAGCGGCCGTTGCCGTCCATGACGCAGGCCACATGGACCGGGACGTGGGCGCGGTCGACGTCCTCCGGCGTGCGCCCGTCGGCAGGTAGGGACACCGTCACCGAACCTACCTGCTGGGCGGACGTGCGCCCCGACGCGACGACGTGGGGCGCCCCTGGCGCCCCACGTCGTCCGGGAAGGTGGGGACTAGAGCTTGCGGACCTTGGTGGCCTGCGGGCCCTTCTGCCCCTGCGTCTGCTCGAACTCCACGCGCTCGCCCTCGACGAGCTCGCGGTAGCCGGTGCCGTCGATCGCCGAGAAGTGGACGAACACGTCGGGCGTGCCGTCGTCAGGAGTGACGAACCCGTAGCCCTTCGTGGAGTTGAACCACTTCACCGTGCCTTCTGCCATTGCCTTTGCCTCGTTTCTCCACGCACACCAACCCTTGCGGAGACACGAACGTCAACCGACAACGACGCACGGCCTGCGTGATCCACCGGGCGCGCACACCAGCGTAGCCGACGGCGCACGCGCCTCGAAACCCTGGTCGCACGCCCACCCGGCCCGAGGCACGCGGGGAATTGGGCGCGCCGTGCGCCCGTCGTGCACGCCGTGGCCGACGTGCCTGGTGGCGCCGGCTGACGCCGGGCGACGCCGGGTGACGCCGGGTGACGCCGGGTGACGCCGGGTGACAAGGCGCGCCCCGCGGGCGACGCACGCGCCCGCAGACAGACCGAGGGGCGCCCGCGTGGGCGCCCCTCGGTCGTCGTGAATTGCTGGAAAGGCACCGAGCCCTCTGCACTGCGCCGGGTGGGACGAGCTCCCGGCTGGAGCGCTCAGCGGGTAACTGGCTGGGATTCGCCAGGTGGTCCAGCGAGCCGCCTCAGCGGCCAGCCACCTCCAGGGTCCCGCGTTGATCACTACTCAGTTGGACCACCTCCTTTCTCTGGTGCGCCCATGCTACCGATCGCGGCACGGGCCACGGTGCGTCTGTCGGCGGCGTCACGAGATCGTCACGAAGGCCCGGCGCGCGCCCGCCCGCACGCGGGCGTCCTCGGCGCAGGGGGCCTCCGCTACCGTCGACCGGGTGCCCCCCGCCCCCGACGTGGCGCCCGCGCTGGCCACGGTCACCGCCGCGCTGCGCGACGGGGAGGACCGGCCCGGGCAGCGGGCCATGGCCGACGCCGTGGCCCGCGCCATCGACGCCGGCCGTCACCTGGTGGTGGGGGCGGGCACCGGCACGGGCAAGTCGCTCGCCTACCTCGTCCCCGCCGTGCTGTCGGGGAGGACGGTGGTGGTGGCCACCGCCACCAAGGCCCTCCAGGACCAGCTGGCCACCAAGGACCTTCCCCTGGTGGCGGGCGCGCTGGGCGCCGCGCACCCCTTTCGCTTCGCCGTGCTGAAGGGCCGCTCCAACTACCTGTGCCGGCAACGGGCCACCGAGATGGGCGGGGCGGCCGACGAGCCCACGCTGGCCGGCGTGGCGCTCGGCGGGGACACCGTCGACCTGGGCCGCTTCGGGAGCCAGGTGCGCAGGCTGATCGCCTGGGCGGCCACCAGCGACAGCGGGGACCGCGCCGAGCTCGAGTTCGAGCCCCACCCCCGGGCCTGGGGGGCGCTGTCGGTGAGCGCCCGGGAGTGCCCCGGGGCCTTCCGGTGCCCCTCGGGCACGGTGTGCTTCGCCGAGAAGGCCCGCCAGCGGGCGGCCGAGGCCGACGTGGTGGTGGTCAACACCCACCTGTACGCCACCCACGTGGCCAGCGACGGCGCCGTGCTGCCCGAGCACGAGGTGGTGGTGCTGGACGAGGCCCACGCCGTCGAGGACGTCATGACCGAGGCGCTCGGGGTCGAAGTGACCGGCGGCCGCCTGCGCGCCCTGGCCCAGGGGGCGCGCCCCCTGGTGGACGCGCCGGGCGCGGCGGTGGCCGACGGCGTGGCCGAGGCCGCCGACCGCCTCGAGGACGAGCTCGGGCCCCTGGTGGGGCGGCGGGTGCTGGCCGGGGGCGGCGGGGCCCTGGGCGAGGCCCTGGCGCTCGCCCGGGGCCGCGTGGAGGCGCTGGTGGCGGCGTTGCGGCGGGCCGAGGTGTCCGGGGCCGGAGACGCCGGGGACAGGGGCGCCCGCCGGGGGCGGGCCCTGCTCGCCCTGGGCCACCTCGTGGACGACCTGGGCGCCCTGGGCACCCTCGACGACGACCACGTGGCCTGGGTCGAGGCGGGGGGCCCGGGGGGGCGCACCCCCGCCCTGCGGGCCGCCCCCGTCGAGGTGGGGCCGGTGCTGGCGCAGAAGCTGTGGCCGGGCGTCACCGCCGTGCTCACGTCGGCCACCATCCCGCCCCGCCTGGAGGAGCGCCTCGGCCTCCCCGCCGAGCGCACCGACCGCCTGGCGGTGGGGAGCCCCTTCCCCTTCGAGGAGTTCGCCCTGCTCTACTGCGCGGCGCAGCTTCCCGACCCCCGCCGTCCCGAGGCGCGCCCCGCCCTGCACGCCGAGCTGGCTTCGCTCGTGCGCGCCGCGGGCGGCCGCACGCTGGCGCTGTTCACCAGCTGGCGCGCCATGCACGAGGCCGCCGGGGCCCTGCGGGCCGAGCTGCCGTTCCCCATCCTCGCCCAGGGCGATCTGCCCAAGGCCCGGCTGCTGGAGGCGTTCGCCGCGGAGCACGCCGCCTGCCTGTTCGCCACCATGTCGTTCTGGCAGGGCGTGGACGTCCCCGGGCCGACGCTCAGCCTGGTGGCCCTGGACCGCCTGCCGTTCCCCCGTCCCGACGACCCGCTGCTCCAGGCGCGCCGGGCGCGCGCCGGCGACGGCGCCTTCCGCCTCGTGGACCTGCCGCGCGCCGCGGTGCTGCTCGCCCAGGGCGCGGGCCGCCTCATCCGCACGGCGACCGACCGCGGCGTGGTGGCCGTGCTGGACTCGCGCCTGGCCACGGCGGGATACCGCCGCGACCTGCTGGCGGGCCTGCCCCCCATGCGCCGGACGGTGGACCACGACGAGGTCGTGGCGTTCCTCGAGGCGCTGGCCCGCCGCCACGGGGACTGAGCGCCGGCGGGCGTCAGTACCCGAGGCGCTCGATCACGTCGGGCCGCTGCTGCCAGTGCTTCTCCACCTTCACCCGCAGCTCCAGGTAGGCCCCGGGCGGCAGCTGGGCCCGCACCGCCGTGCCCACCTCCTTCAACAGCGCGCCGCCCTTGCCGATGACCATGCCCTTCTGCGACTCGCGCTCCACGACGATGTCGACGCGCACCCGCGGCCACTCCCACTCCGTGACGCGACAGGCGATGGCGTGCGGCAGCTCCTCGCGCACGTGCGCCAGCAGCTGTTCGCGCACCAGCTCCGCCACCCAGAACGCCTCGGGGACGTCGGTGACCATGTCGTCGGGGAAGTAGGCGGGCCCGGGCGGGAGCCGCTCCAGCACGGCACCGACGAGGGCGTCCACGCCCTCGCCGGTGCGGGCCGAGAGGGGGAAGTACTCGACGTGGCGGCCGGCCCCGGCGTCGTCGGCCACGCCCGCCCGGCGCAGGGCCTCCTGGGCCTGGCCCAGGCGCTCGAGCACCTCGCGCCGGCCCACGCGGTCGATCTTGTTGACCGCCACCAGGGCGTGCGGCGTGCCCGCGGCGGCCCGCTCGAGCACCAGGCGGTCGCCGGGCCCCACCGCCGCGGTGGCGTCGAGGACGGGGATGCTCACGTCGATGTCGTCGAGGGCCTCGGCCACGTGCTCGTTGAGGCGGGCCCCCAGGGCGCTCTTGGGCCGGTGCAGGCCGGGGGTGTCGACCACCACCGCCTGGACGCCGGGCCGGTGCAGGACGCCGCGCACGGCGCGCCGGGTCGTGTTGGGGCGGGGCGAGGTGATGGTGACCTTGGTGCCCAGGATGCGGTTCACCAGGGTCGACTTGCCGACGTTGGGCCGCCCCACCACCGTGACGAAGCCTGAGCGCAGCGCCGGCCCGGCCCCGTCCTCAGTCCCGCTCGCGCTGCTCGGCATCGTCGGCGCCGGCGGGGGCGGGGGCGGCCAGCTGCAGGATGCGGATGCGGCCGATGCGGTGGCCCTGGACCCGCTCGGCCACCAGGCGCACACCGTCGACCTCGACGGACTCCCCCTCGGCGGGGACGCGCCCCAGCACGTTGAACAGCAGGCCGCCCACCGTGTCCCAGTCGCCCTCGGGCAGGTGCGCGTGCAGGAGGTCGTTGAGCTCGTCCACGGGCAGGCGGGCGGTGACCGACACCTCCCCTTCGGCCAGCGCCTGCACGGGAGGTTCCTCCACGTCGAACTCGTCGACGATCTCCCCCACGAGCTCCTCGATGAGGTCCTCCAGGGTGACGAGCCCGGACGTGCCCCCGTACTCGTCCACCACGATCGCCTGGTGGTACTTGCGCTCCTGCATCTCGCGCATGAGCGACGACACGCGCTTGGTCTCGGGCACGAAGCGGGCGGGCCGCACGAAGTCGCCCACGGGCCGCCCGCCCTCACCGTCGCGCTCGGCGCGGATGAGGTCCTTGGCGTAGGCGATGCCCACCACGTCGTCGAGGTTCCCCTCGTGCACCGGCAGGCGCGAGAAGCCCGCCGCGATGGCCACGCCCAGGGCCTCGGACACCGACGCGTCGGACTCCACCGCCTTCATGTCGGGACGGGGAACCATCACCTCGCGCACGACGGTGTCGCCGAACCCGATGATGGAGTGGATGAGCTCGCGCTCTTGGTGCTCGATGACCTCCTCCTCCATGGCGACGTCGGCCATGGCCAGGAGCTCGGACTCCGAGACCGCGGACTCCCGGTGGCCCTGGCGCACGAGCAGGTTGGCCACGCGGATGAGCCCGTTGGACAGCATGCGCACCGGCGGGAACCCCACCAGCGCGGCGACGAGGGGTGCGGCGAACAGCGCCGAGCGCTCGGGGTTGTAGACGGCCCAGTTCTTGGGGAGCGCCTCGGCCAGCACGAAGATGACCACGACCTCGAAGGCGGTGGCGGCCAGCACCCCGAGGGCGCCGAAGAGCTGCTCGGCCAGGATGCCCACCAGCGTGGCCGTGACCAGCTGGCACACGAGCACGAGCAACAGGATGGGGTTGAGGAAGGCCTGGGGGTCCTCCACCAGTCGCACCAGGCGCGCCGAGCCGCGTCGGTGCTGCTCGCGCAGGGCGAGGGCCTTGGCCCGGTTGGTGCGCACCAGCGACGTCTCGGCCAGGGCCAGGAGGGCCGACGCCGCCAGCAGCACGACCACCACGACCAGGAGCGCCGCGTCGGCGCCCCCGAAGTGCCCGGTGGCCAGCAGCGAGCCGGTCACGCCCACCGGCCCTAGGACGAGGCCCGGTAGAAGCGGGCGAGCAGCTCGCGCTCGCGCCGCTCCATGGACTGGGCCGCGGCGTCCTCGTCGTGGTCCATGCCGAGCAGGTGCAAGAGCCCGTGCACCACCAGCAGGGCCACCTCGTCGTCGAAGCTCACCCCGTGGTCGCGCGCGTTGCGGGCCGCCACCGTCGGGCACACCACGACGTCGCCCAGGAGCACCGGCACGTCGTCGTCGCCGGGCAGGCCCCCGCCGGGGCCCGTGCCGCCCTCGTCGGGCGAGCGCCCGCCCGGCTCGGGCTCCTCGTCGATGGGGAAGGCGAGCACGTCGGTGGGGCCCTCCTCGCCCAGGAAGCGCTCGTGCAGCTCGGCGATGGTGGGCTCGTCCACGAACAGGAGCGACACCTCGACGTCCTCGCGCACGCCCTGGGCCCCGAGCACCTGACGGGCCAGGGTGCTCCAGCGGTCGATGTCGACGTCGCGGTCGGACTGCTCGTCGGCGGCGAAGACGTCAACCGCCATCGGGCTGCCCCCCGCGCCCGCGCCCGCCCCGGCCCCGCCCGGGGTCGTCGCGCCCCGCACGGCGCGACCCGGGCCGCGTCCCGTGCGCCTCGGCGCGCTCGTAGGCGGAGACGATGTCGGCCACGATGCGCGCCCGCACGACGTCGCGCTGGGTGAGGTGCACGAAGGCCAGGTCGGGGACCGAGCCCAGCACGGCGTCGAGCCCGGGCAGGCCCGAGCGCCCGCCCACCACGTCGATCTGGGTGATGTCGCCGGTCACCACGACCTTGGAGCCGAAGCCGATGCGGGTGAGGAACATCTTCATCTGCTCGGGCGTGGTGTTCTGGGCCTCGTCGAGGATGATGAAGCTGCGGTTCAAGGTGCGCCCCCGCATGAAGGCCAGGGGCGCCACCTCGACCGTGCCCCGCTCGAGCAGGCGCGCCGCGCCCTCGGGGCCCATGAGGTCGTAGAGGGCGTCGTAGAGGGGGCGCAGGTAGGGGTCGACCTTGGCCATGATGTCGCCGGGGAGGAAGCCCAGGCGCTCGCCCGCCTCCACCGCGGGGCGGGTGAGGATGATGCGGTCGACGGCGCGGCTCTGCAGCGCCTGGACGGCCAGGGCCACGGCCAGGTACGACTTGCCGGTGCCGGCGGGGCCGATGCCGAAGGTCACGGTGTGGGCGGCGATGGCGTCGGTGTAGCGTTTCTGGCCTGCCGTCTTGGGCCGCACCGTGTGGCCCCGGACCGAGCGCAGCACCTCGGTGGCGAGCACGTCGGCGGGGCTCACGTCGTCCTTGACCATGGTGATGGTGCGGCCCACGTCGGACGCGTCGAGGCGCTGACCCTGCTCGAGCAGGGTCACCAGCTGCTCGAACAGATGGCCGACGCGCTCGGCGTCGTCGCCGTCCACGGTGATCTCGTTGCCCCGCACGACGATGCGGGAGCCCGAGAAGGCCTCTTCGATCAGCCGCAGGAGCTCGTCTGTCTGCCCGAGGAGGTCCACCATGAGGTGGTTCCCGGGGACGAGGATCTTGACCTGGGTCGCTGACACGGTGCTCGGGGACGAGGCTACCAGGAGGGCGCGCTCACCCCGGCGGCCAGGCGAGGCGGCGCCCACCCACCACGTGCAGATGGAGGTGGGGCACCGAGTTCGACGCGTCGCTGCCCACGTTGAACAAGAGCCGGTAGCCGCGCCCGGCGATGCCCTCGTCCTCGGCCACCCGGCGGGCGAGGGCGAACATCTCGCTCAGCACCGCCGCGTCCTCGGGCCCCAGGGCGGCGGCGTCCTCGATGTGGCGCCGGGGCACGACGAGCACGTGCACGGGGGCCTGGGGGTTGAGGTCGCGAAAGGCCAGCGCGCCGGCGCTCTCCTGGACGACCTGGGAGGGGACCTCCCCCGCCACGATGCCGCAGAAGACGCAGCCGGCCGGGCTCACCGCGCCGCGGCCGAGCCCCGCCCCGAGCCCTTCACCTCCGGGTAGAGGTGCTCGAGGCTGCCCGGCGCGATCCGGCAGTGCTCGATGAAGGCGTCGACGTCGTCGGCCTTGAGGCGGATGACGCGCCCGAACTTGAACGCCGGCAGGCCCCCCTCGTCGATGAAGCGGTACAGGCTGCGCAGGGTCACACCCAGGTGTTCAGCCGCCTCCTTGGTGCTCATCCACCGGATCTGCTCGCTCACCGACACTCCCGCCCACCCACGTGGGTGCTCCCCTGTCCGGCGGCCCGGGCCGCCGTGCGCCGGCGGCCCCATCCGACCTGCGCCCCCGTGAGACCTGGGCCAGGGGGGCCTCCGGCGGCGTCGCACCGTGCACCGTCATGCTATCCGGTGCATTTCACGCGTCGGCCGCGCCCCGTGACCGCCCGCAGGCGCGCGGCGCCACGGGGCGGGGTGGGGCGACGGCGAGGCGGCGGCCCGTCAGGCCACGACGCGCAGGCCGAGCTCGTCGAGGCGACGGCTCATGGCGTCGGGTGTCACGCCGAAGAGGCAGGCGATGGCCCGCAGGTCCTCGGCGCGGATGGTGATCATGCGGCCGTTGAAGTCCTGGCGCTGCACCTGGATCATCGACAGGAAGCGGCGCAGCAGGTCACGCTCGGGGCCGCTCACCGAGTTGAGCTTGGTGAGGTCGATCGTCACCTTGTCGTGGCCGTCCCAGGGCCGCAGCTGGCGCCGGGCCCGGCCCGGGCTGTCGCCGTGGCCGTTGCCCTCGCCGTTGGG
>DATJBC010000303.1:0-4137 GCA_035515515.1 Acidimicrobiales bacterium | reverse complement strand
ACCTTGCGGAAGATGGTGGCGCGGTGCCAGCCACCCTCTTCGAGCGCGGCGAACCCGCCCGCCATGTGCCAGGCCACCCAGAAGCCGATCAGCTCGGACTGCTCCATGGCGTCCTCCGCGATGTCGTCGCGCACAAAGTCGGGGTAGTGCTTGTCGAGGGCCTGCATCGGGAAGGCCTCCGCCACGACGTCTTCGTCGAGGGCGCCGTGGTAGGCGTACCAACGGGCGGCGGCCTTGCCGCCTCCTTCGACGGAGTCGCTCTTGTCGGTCCGGAAGTCTGGCTGGTCGGTCACGAGGGCATGTTGTCGCATGGTTGCGACAAGTGCCTGTTCTCCCTGCTCAGGGAGGGGTGAGGGCAACCAGGCCGCCCCCGGGCGGCCTCAGCCATGGTCCCCTCCGAAAGGGTCCGGGCCCGTCAAGGCTGCCCCTCCGGGCGGCTGCGCCGGCCTGTCCGGCCCTGGTGGTCCGGGGTTCTATCTGTACGTCATTTGGCGTACAATAGATACATGGCAGCGAAGACCGAGCGACTGAGCCTGCGTCTCACCCCCGAACAGGACGCCGTCCTGCGGCGGGCGGCCGATGCCCGAGGGGAGTCGGCGAACGACTTCGTCGTACGCAACGCCGTGGAGGCCGCCGAGATGGAGCTGGCTGACCGGCGCGTCTTCGTGGTCGACGACTCGGCGTGGGAAGAACTCCAGGAGCTGTTGTCGCGTCCGCCGACGCTTCCGCCTGCGATGGTCAAGCTCCTGTCCAACCCTTCGATTCTCGAGCGTCCCGTCTAGTGACCTACGCCGGTCCGGTGATCCTGGCCGGCGACCATGTCCTCGAGAGGTTCGATTGCGGCAAACCTGCCCTCGACGAGTGGCTTCGCAATCGAGCGCTGGCGAACCAGGCGTCGGGCGCGAGTAGGACGTGGGTCGTTGTCGAAGAGAGCTCGTCCGACGTCGTCGCCTACTACGCCTCGTCGACCGCATCGATCATGCGTTCGGCAGCGCCGACTCGCGTCCGAAAGAACCAACCAGAACAAATCCCCGCCATCCTCCTGGCTCGCATGGCCGTCGATCAGCGGCATACAGGTAAGGGGCTCGGCGCCGCACTTCTGAAACACTTCATGCTTAAAGCCCTTGAGGTGGCACAATCGGTCGGGGTCCGCGTGCTCCTGATCCACGCCAAGGACGACGAAGCCAAGGACTTCTACAGCCACTACGGATTCGTCGAATCTCCCTTTGATCCGCTCACCTTGGTGATGCTTCTGGGGGAACTCTCACGAACAGTGGGTGAGGTCGGGCGCTAACAGCGGCAAGCGGGTGGTCGGAATTCGAGGAGAAAAGCGTCACCCCAGACCGGCGTATTGGGCGACCCAGAGACGTCGTGTGCCATGAAACATATGGGGGCAAGTCCACCGAAGCAGTTCACGCCCTCATGTCTCGGGAATTTGGCCGCGGGCGAGGCGACTGTCGCGACCGCATTCAAGGTCTCCCAGGTTCGCCTAAATCGTCAGTTCGGAGTTGACCTTCGCGGCCGTGATGTCGCCCGCCACGCTGATGGGACCACCCTTCCGTCAATGTGAAGGGACCACCTCGGGGGTTTGCAGCGTCGGCATGTCGATGATGACTGCTGACGCATAGGCGGTCAAGACCGGCGTCTCCGTCGGGTGGCCCGTGGGTTCCTAGTGCCGACGTCGAGCCCGGGCTTTTGGTGCTTGCGGTAGGACTCGCCGTCGAGGACGAGCTCGTAGGCGGCCGACTGCAGACGGTCGATGGCTGACTGGGCTAACAGAGCGTCGGCCATCTGGCCGATCCACTCGATGGGCTCGCGGTTCGACGTCACCAGCGTGGAGGCGGCTCGGTGGCGCTCGACGACCAGCTCGTAGATGTCGGCGGTGTCGAGGGGGTCGAGCGGCTGGAGGGCGAAGTCGTCGAGGATGAGCAAGTCCACGCGCATCAGCTTGCGCATCTCGGCGTCGTGGGAGTTGTCGAGCCGGCTGGCGCGGAGTCGCTTGAGCAGCACGTCGGCCCGGCAGAAGACGACGCTGTAGCGGCGCCGCACCGCCGCGTGCCCAAGGGCGGAAGCCATGAAGGTCTTGCCGACGCCGACGGGTCCCATGATCATCACGTTGTGGCCGGCGTCGACGAAGCGCAGCGAGCACAGCTCGTCCCAGACGGCCCGGTCGAAGTTGACCTTGGTCGCCTCGTCCCAGTTCTCGAGGAACATGTCGGGGTCGAGACCCGCGGTGCGGGCCCGCAGGGCAGCCGAGGAGGTCTCGCGCCGGGTCACCTCGTCGGCCAGCACGAGCTCGAAGAACTCGGCGTGGCCCATGTTGCGCGCCTTGGCCAGGGCGAGGCGCTCGGGCAGGGTGTCGAGGCAGCGGCCGAGTTTGACGGCGCGCAGCACCGTCTTGAGCTCGGGCGAGATGACCGGGGGCGGGGCGCTCACGACGACGCTCCCGCTGTGGTCGCCTCTGAGCCCCGATCGGCGTCCACCTCGTCATCTCGGTCCTGGTGCCGAACTGGGAGAACACGGAAGTCGGCGTCGGGCCGGACAAAGCGCGCCGGGACCAGGCGCGCCTGGATCGGCACCGGCTCGGCGCGATCTTCGGTGCCGCGCTCGAGCATCCGACCGATGAGGCCGACGCTGTAGGCCTCGGCTTCCGCCGCGCGCGCACACGCCGCGTCGACACGAGTGGGGCCCCACTTCTTGACCAGGCTCAAGAGGGCGTAGACCTGGCGCATCTTGGTCCACGGCAGCGGGTGGTCGAGCAGCACGGCCGCGTAGGCACCGACGGCGGGTCCATGGGCGGCCGCCATGTTCTTCAGCCGCTCGAGGTCGCGCAGCGCGTAGACCTCGGTGCCCTTGGGCAGGTCGTCCGGGTCGGTCGAACGAGCACCGGGGGCCTGGCGGGGGTGGACCTTGACCAGCTGGCCGCGGTGAAAGAGCTTGACCAAGTCCTTGTCGGCCCGGGCGTCGAGGTGCCGACCGATCAGATTTCCCGGCACCGAGTACAGCGCCTTGGCCACCTCGACGTGGTGGTCGCGCGCCACCTTGGGCGTGGCGTAGTGCGGCAGGTCATAAGGAGCGAGCGGCACAGGGGCGAGGACGGGAGCCTCGAGCAGGGCGAAGTGCTCGGCCGGCCGGCATGCCGTCGTCCCGTGCACCCGCAGTCCGGCCGTCGTCGTGCACCACTGCACGGCCCTGCGCTGGGCGTCGACCCGGTCGATGAAGTGCTCGCCGGCGAAGAAGGAGCCCCGCACGTAGGGCACCATGCGCTCGACGCGGGGTTTGTCCTTGGGATGGCGCACCCGGGTGGCGTCGACGAGGAAGCCTCGGTCCTGGGCATACTCGACGAAGGCGGCGTTGAGGCGTGGCTCGGTCGGATTCGCCTTGTCGACGATGGCGGCCATGTTGTCGGGGATCACGACGGCGAAGATCCCGCCGAAAAAGGCCCAGGCCGCCTCGAAGCCTTCGAGGATGTCGGCCAGCGTCTGGGAGAAGGTGAGCCAGACGAAGGAATAGCGCGACAGACACGGCGTGAAGATGAGTGCGTGGACGACCCGGCGTCGATCCACCTCGGGGTCGTACATGAGGCCCATGCGACCGAAGTCGACCTGGAGCTCGACCCCGGGTTCGCCGTCGGCGACGCGGACGGTCTTCTTCTGGCCACGGCGCGGCCCGCACAGCTCGGCGCAGAAGCGCTCGAGCGTCCGTTTCGGCACGCCGACCCCCTGACGGGCCAGCAGGGTGTGGACCTTGACGACGGTCAGCCCCTCGTCGTCGATCCAGGCCCGGATCTGCTCGGCCTGCCCCTCGAGGGTGCGCCAGGACTCGCCGTGGCCGCTGGCCCGATGCGGACGGACCCGCTCGATCACGCCCGCCAGGACCTCGTCGTTCAGCTGGCCCTCCCCGCCGCCCCGGTCGACGCCGAGCTCGCCGGCCGCCTGCACGTAACGGCGGATGGTCTTGCGATCGACCCTGCTCAAACGCTCGATGGAGCGCAGTGCCTCGCCCCGGAGCCAGAGCCGGAGCACCTCTTTCACCTCGAACACGGGCACCTCCCGGAATCCCATCGCCGCTCCTCAGATCGCGTCTCCGATGGCGGCGAGTGGACCGGATCAGCGACCGGCGCTGGTGGACCCCCGG
>DATJBC010000302.1:0-14781 GCA_035515515.1 Acidimicrobiales bacterium | reverse complement strand
CAAAGGAGAGCAGTGACGCGCACCATCTCGCAGACCCACGTCTTGGTCGTGCTCAAGCAAGAGAACGGAGAGCTCCAGGAGGACATCCTGCCCAGAGGTGTCGCCGAGGACGACTGGCCGCTGGAAGAGGCTCGGGGGCGTCGCCACCCGAGCGCACCGGTGCCCGGCACGCTTGTCCAGATGCCGTCGAGCGACGTGTCGGGGTAGGCAGGCGAGGTCACCCGGGCCCTCCCCCGGGGGGGCTCGCCACGCGAGGTGCCGGCCGCCCCCACCGCCCGGGGTCGATCCCCGCGCCGGCCCTAGGGACGGCGGCGACGAAGGAGACGCGCATGGCCAAGGCAGACGCAATCGATCAGCTTCAGTACGAGAACGCCGTGCTTCCCCGCCTGCTCCACGCCATGCAGGATGCGGGGCGGGACCGCCTTCAGCACGGGCGCATCGTGAAGCTCTTCGTCGAGCGTCTCGCCGTCCGACAAGCGGCCCGAGAGTTGATCGGGCGCGCCCTGGGGTCCGATCAGGCGTCGGCGGAGCTCGCACAGGAGTTCACCGGGCAACGAACAGAGCACCGCCGGCAGCTCGACGAGCTGGACGAGATGACGCGCGGGCTGGCGCCGACGAACGTCAACCAGGGCCAGAGCGTCGATGATGTCGTTCTCGAGATGGCGCCGGGGTTGCTTGCCGAGATCCGCCAGGACGAGTCCGAGCGCATTCCCGCCGTTCGGCGGCTCCTCGAGTCGGGTAGCCGGATAAAGCTTCCCAGCGCTTCGTATGTGCGCCGTCACTGCCCCCTTCACCCGGGAGCGCATCCCGTGAGGTGGTACGAGCACATCGCCCCTCTCGTGTGGGCGCACGCCGTCTACGACTACCTGCGGAGCCTGCCGGTTGGTGGCATCAAGCCGCTCCGTCGTGTGACGATCCCCGGTGAGGGCGAGGTCTCCCCCGACTCCCTCGGGTGACGTCCGTGCCAGAGCGTGCCGCGGCGAGGAGGCGCGAGCCGGGCCCGGCCTTCGAGCGGCCAACCGGCTGCCTCGAGACTTGCGGGTGGTGGCCGTCAGCCGGAGAGTCGACGGGCGGTACGGCGCGGTCGGCCCGGGCCCGACGCCCCCACCGCTCATCGAGCGGGCCGAAGTGGGTAAGACGGCGTCGACCCTACGTCCAGTCCCCGATGACACGATCACCCACACCAGGAGCGCCGCCAGGGCCGCCACCCGTGGCGAGACAGCGCCCGGCGATCCGGGCGGGGACGCACGGTCATCGCTCGCCGAGGCGGGCGGCGCACTCCAGGAGGAGGGCGTGCACGAAGGCCTGCGGGATGTTGCCACGCAATTGGCGTTCGCCCACGTCGAACTCCTCGGTGAGCAGCCCGGGAGGGCCGCACGACGCCCGGTTGCGCTCGAACCAGGCGATCGCCCGCTCAGGCTGCCCCAGTTCGTGGTAGGCGAGAGCGAGCGCGAAGCCACAGAGCGAGAAGGCGCCTTCGGCGTCTTGCAGAGGTCGGTCGTCGTGGCGGTAGCGGTAGATGTAGCCGTCCTGGCACAGCTCGTCCTCGATGACGGCCATGGTGGCGGTCGTGCGGGGGTCGTCGCCCGACACGGCGCGTCGCAGCACCGGCAGCAGAAGCGCAGCGTCCACGCGCGCATCGTCGGGGGCGCGCTGCCAGCGGCCACCGGGATGGACACATGTGCGGGCCGTCTCCGCGGCGATGGCGTCCGCCAGCGCCGTCCACCGGCCGGCCTGCGCGCCGCCCGTGCAGGTGGCGATGTGGCGCAACCCGGCGACGCAGGTCAGGCGGGAGTGGGTCCACCATCGGTCTTCGAGCTCCCAGATCCCGGCGTCGGGCTGCTCCCAGCGGGCCGCGACGGCCTCCACGGCGATCTCGGCCGCCTTCCAGTGCTCGTGGTCGACCCTGTCCGCCCGGGCCGCCGCGGCCAACAGGAGCAGGGACTCTCCCAGGGCGTCGAGCTGGAACTGCTGGTTGGCGCGGTTGCCGGCCCTGACCTCACCGCCGGGGTACCCACGCAGGTGGGGAAGGTCGGTCTCATCGGGGACGACATCGCCGCTGGTGCGGTAGGCAGGCCTCAGGTCGGTCCCGTCGGCGTGCAGCCGCCCGGCGACGAAGCGGACCGCGGCGTCGAGAAGGAACTCGGCCCCACTGACCACAGCGGCGGCTTGACCGGCGAAGGACTGGTCCCGGATCCAGGCGTAGCGGTAGTCGTAGTTGCGGCCGGCTTCGGCGCGCTCGGGCAGCGCCATGGTGGCGGCCGCCACCATGGCGCCGGTGGCGGTGGTGAGCCCCCGCATGATGGCGTAGGCGTGCGCAGCGTCGCGTTGGGCGGGAAGTCCCTCCATGGGAGGCACGGCGTGGTGCCACATCTCTTCGGTGGTCGTCCACAGCTCCTTGGCGCTGCGCAGCTCGTCGTCCTCGCCGGAGGTGGTGGAGAGCCGCAACACGAGGTCGTGGGTCTCCCCTTCCGCCAGGTCGAGCCGAAGTGTCAGGCCGCCATTGCGGTCCCGGCGCACGCCCGCGCCCGCCTGCCAGCGCAGATGGACGGGGCCGGTCGTGGCGCTCCAGACGCCCCCTTCCCGGGTCACCCCGGACATGGGGCGCCGCCCGTAGTCGGCGGCAGGGCTGAGGCGGACGATCACGTGGGCGCGCCCCCGGACGGCCTTGACCCGACGCAAGATGCACGCTCTGGACGGGTGGGTGGGGAACGCCAGGGCCTCGCGGCACTCGATGACGGCGTCGGTGGTGACCCAGCGGCTGTTCCATATGAGGGAGCCCTCGTCGTAGTAGCCGCCCCACACGAACCGATCGTCGTCGGGGGTGACCTGGTAGTGGCCGTCCCCGCCGAGGAGGGCGGAGAACACGCTCGGGGAGTCCCACGTCGGGAAGCACATCCACGTCATCTCGCCCCGCGGCCCGATCAGGACCCCGCGCTCTCCGTCGGCCAGCAAGGCGTAGTCGCGCAGGGCGAACGGTGGTGGTCCTCCGGTCATGGCCCGCCGGCGCGCCCACTGCCTGGATCACCCACGGCGGAGCCGGCCGGCCGCCTCTTGGGCGCTCAAGGCGCCGCCGTCGTCCTCCCAGTCGCCCACCGACGGCGGCTCGTCCGGGTCGGCGCCGGGGTCCACCAGCCGGAGCGACCCGGCGTGCCGGCGACACCGGGGCGGGAGCGAGCCGGCCGTGACTCCGAGCCCGTCGACGGCTACCGGGTGGTCGGGGGGCACGGCGCCGCCCTCCGACGCCGTCTCGGCATCGATGCCGGGCGGCGGGGCGTCCAGATCGGGCTGGCCCTCGGCCCCGGCATCGGTCCAGTCCCGGTCGCGCCCTGCTGCGCCTGCCATGGGCGGGCGATACCCGCCCGGAGCCCGCCCGACACGGTGGCTGGCGCCCCGGCCTGCTCCGATGCGTGCAGCGCCCGTAGCCGGCGCAGGCGAGCCCAGGAGGTGGTCATCGCAGCCGTGGCTCCCTCTCCCCCCGAAAGCGGTCCCCGCCGGTGCCGCCCTCGGTGTCGTCCCTGGCGGGGTGGCTCCCCCGAGCCTCGAGCTCCCGCGGCGCCGCCCGCGGGGCTTCGTCAGGACCCCTTGCGCGCGGTGGCGCGTCCCCCCTTGCGCCCCGCCTCCTTCTTCTGGGCGGTCGTTCCCCCCTGGCGCGGGCTGGAGCCGGAGCCCGAGGCCTTGCCCCCTCGCTTGGAGGCGCCCGGCGAATTGGCGATGCGCGCCGCACGCTGCTTTGACATGCCCTTTCGCTTCAACCCTTCGTACTGCTTCTCGTTCTTGACGCTCGCCCTGGTCCCTGGCATGAGCCCTCCTCCTTGTCCCGGCCCTGGCGGCCGACTCCACAGGGCCTTACCCATTCGCCGTCGGCGGATCATCGAGGACTACAAGGTCTCCGTCCTCTACACGGCCCCGACCACCATCCGCACGCTCATGAAATGGGGTCCCGAGCACCCAGCGGCGCACGACCTGTCCAGCCTGCGCCTGCTGGGATCGGTGGGCGAGCCCATCAACCCCGAGGCGTGGATGTGGTACCGCGAGCACGTCGGCGGGGACCGTTGCCCGATCGTCGACACCTGGTGGCAGACGGAGACCGGTGGGATCATGATCACGCCGCTCCCGGGGATCACCGCCACCAAGCCGGGCGCGGCGATGCGCCCCTTCCCCGGTGTGAGCGCGGACGTCGTGGACAACGACGGCGAGCCGGTGGGCAACGGGCGCGGGGGTATCTCGTCATCACCGAGCCGTGGTCCGGCATGCTCCGGGGGATCTGGGGCGGCCCGCAGCGCTACCAGGAGACCTACTGGTCGCGTTTCCCGGGCCGCTACCTCGCCGGTGACGGGGCCAAACGCGACGAAGACGGCGACCTCTGGTTGTTGGGGCGGGTCGACGACGTCATGAACGTCTCGGGTCACCGGATCTCGACGACCGAGATCGAGCACGCCCTCGTGGGCAACCCGCGGGTGGCCGAGGCGGCTGTCGTGGGGGCGTCGGATCCGACCACCGGCCAGGCCATCGTGGCCTTCGTCACGGTCAAGGGGGAGGTCGCCGACAGCGACTCGGAGGGCCCTGCCCTGGTGGAGGAGCTGCGGGCCACGGTGGCCCGGACGATCGGCCCCATCGCCAAGCCCCGTCAGATCCTGCTCACGCCGGAGCTTCCCAAGACCCGCAGCGGCAAGATCATGCGCCGTCTCCTGCGCGACGTGGCCGAGCACCGCGAGCTGGGCGACGTCACGACGCTCCTGGACCCGGCGGTGGTCACGATGATCGACGAGAAGATGAAGGCCCAGGGAGAGGCGCCCGAAGAGGAGTGAGCGAGGAGGCGCCCGCCCGGGGCCGCCCCCGCAGCGAAGGCCGGCCCCCGCCGCCGCGGGCCCACCGGGCTCGGTGGAGAAGGCAACGCCTCGCTGGGCCGCGGCCGTCCGCTCGGGTGCCGTGGCCGTGGCGGCCTGGGCAGCCCTTCCCCGGGGTAGCCTTCTTGGCGGCCGGGGGCGATCGTCGGGGGACCGCGGCCGGAGGCGGAACGGGGGAGCCATGACCGAGCTCATCGAACGCAGCGGGGCGGACACTGCCACCGGTGGGGCCGCTTCAGCGCGCTTCCCCACGCGCCTCACGAGCGGGATGGCGCGGGGCCCGCGGGCGGCGGCGATCCTCGTGGCCGTCCTCCTCGTCGCCGGCGGGATCTCGGTGATCGTGGCCGCCACCGCCGGATCGACGCCGGGTGCGACCCGGCCCGCCACCCACCCGTACAAGACCGTCACCCTGGTCTCGCCCGCCTACAAGCCGACGGCGTCGGTGGGGACCACCGACGACTACCACTGCACGCTGCTGAACCCGCACGTCAAGCAGGACGCCTACGTCATCTCCAGCCAGTTCAAGGCGGGCAGCCCCGAGGACCACCACGCCATCCTGTCCCTCGTGCCGCCGTCCCTGGCGGCCACGGCCCTCAGCGACAACGCGGCAACCGGTGGCAACGGCTGGACGTGCTTCGGGGCCCCGTCGTTGCCCAAGGCGTCGATCCTCCAGTTGTTCGACACACCGTGGCTGAGCGTCTGGGCCCCCGGTCACGGCGCCGACACGCTGCCCAGGGGGACGGGGATCTCGCTGCCGGCCGGCAGCCTGGTCATCATGCAGGTGCACTACAACCTGCTCGTCGGTGACAAGCCTGTGCAGAACTCACTGGTGCTCGACACCGTGCCCGTGTCGAAGGCGGTGGCCCCCCTTCACCTCGACCTGCAGTTCGCCCCGCCCGACATCCCCTGTCCGGCCGGCGTGACGGGTCCCCTGTGTGACCGGACGGCGTCGCTCGCCGACCAGGGGCGCCGCTTCGGTTCGGACGCCGTCCAGACCGTCGACTTCATCGAGTTGGGCTGTGGGAACAACATCTCCGACCCGCCCGCCGGCGACACGGCATCGTGTACGCAGTCCATCGGCAGGGCCGGCTACATCGACCGTGTCCAGGGACACATGCACCTGTTGGGCACCAAGTTCTCCATGATCCTCAACCCCGGCACGCCGCAGGCCAAGACCGTGCTCAACGTGCCCAACTACAACTTCGACTACCAGAAGGCCTACAACCTGAGCACGCCGATCCCGGTGAAGGCGGGCGACAAGATCCAGATCAACTGCACCTACAACCCCCGCCTCGCCCAGGAGCTGCCCATCCTGCGCAAGGCCCCGCCGCACTTCGTGACGTGGGGGGACGGGTCCACCGACGAGATGTGCCTCGGCCTGGTGTGGACGTCGAAGTCGTTGCCCAACTCCCACAGCTCCGCGTAGCCCACAACCGGGACCGATCAACGGCGCGGGTGGCGTCAGAGACCGCCCGCCGTCGTGAGCCCACGCGGGCCTCTCCCTGCCCGCGCCGTGCCTGGGCGACCGCTCACGTGTTTAGGGAATATTTCGTGGCGGGCGCCCGCGTTTAGGTCGCGTTTAGCCCGACGTCGCAAGACTGGGGTCATGGCCGACTTCCTTGCCGTCCTGGGGACCGCACTCTTCGTGCTGGCCTTCCTCGGACTCGTCTGGGCGCTGGACCGGGTATGAGCGCGGTCCAGGCCATCCTGCTGGCGGTCTCGATCGCCGTGTTCATCTTCCTGGGCATCGCCATGTTCAAGCCCGAGTGGTTCTAGATGGGCTACTTCTGGACCATCGCCGTCCTGGTCGTCGCCCTGGCGATCACCTGGCGCTTCCTGGGCTCGTACATGGCGGACGTCTTCGAGGGCCGCGTCCGGTACCTGGCGTGGGCCGAGCGCCCCTTCTACCGGATGCTGGGGACGAGCCCCGACCAGGAGCAGACGTGGAAGCGCTATGCCGCCTCCGCGGTGATCTTCTCGGGGATCATGATCCTCGTCGGCTACCTGCTGCTGCGGATCCAGGGGTCGCTGCCCATCAACCCCCAGCACTTCGGCGCCGTCCCCCCCGCCCTCAGCTACAACACGATCTCCTCGTTCGTGACCAACACCAACTGGCAGAACTACGGCGGGGAGACCACGCTGTCGTACTTCTCCCAGATCGGCGTGCTCACCGTGCAGCAGTTCGTGAGCGCGGCGGTGGGGATCGCCGTGGCCATCGCCGTGACCCGGGGCTTCTCGCGTCGTAACTCGCCCACGATCGGGAACTTCTGGGTCGACATGACCCGCTGCCTGCTCTACATCCTGCTGCCCATCGCCTTCCTCGCCGGCCTGATCCTGGTGGGACAGGGCGCGGTGCAGACCCTGGCCGGCCCGGTCGACGTCCACAACTCCATGAACGGCGTGTCCCAGACGATCCCCCGGGGGCCGGCGGGGTTCATGGGATCGATCATGCAGCTGGGGACCAACGGCGGCGGGTTCTTCGACGTCGACTTGGCCCATCCCTTCGAGAACCCGACGGCGTTCACCAACCTGCTCTACATCTGGCTCACCCTCTCCATCCCGTTCTCGCTCACCTACACCTTCGGCAAGATGGTGAAGAGCATCCGCCACGGCGCGGCGCTGCTGGCGGCCATGGTGCTCATCTTCGGCGTCTGGGTGGGCTTCACCAGCTACTCCGAGCACACCAACAACCCGGCCGTGGTGGCGGCGGGCGTCCACTCCACGACGGGCAACACCGAGGGCAAGGAGGTCCGTTTCGGCGACACCACGAGCGCCCTGTTCAACGTGTCGATGACCCAGACCTCCGACGGGGCCGTCGACAGCGCCACCGACTCCTACAACGCCATGGGCGGGTTCGGGCCGCTCACCGGGATGATGCTGGGCGAGGTCACCCCGGGCGGCGTGGGGAGCGGGTTGTACACGATCCTCATCTACGCGGTGATCGCCGTCTTCATCGGCGGGCTCATGATCGGCAGGACCCCGGAGTACCTGGGGAAGAAGATCCAGGCCCGGGAGGTGAAGCTCGCCGGCCTGGGGGCGCTGGTCATGCCCGTCGCCGTGCTCGTGATCACGGCCATCGCCGTGTCGCTCCATGCCGGGCGGGCCGGTCCGCTCAACAGCGGGCCCCACGGTTTCACCGAGATCCTCTACGGCCTGACCTCGCAGGGGAACAACAACGGGTCGGCGATGGCCGGCCTCACGGGCAACACGACCTTCTACAACGTGGTCGGAGCCGTCGACATGATGATCGGCCGCTTCGGCATCATGATCCCAGCCCTGGCCCTGGCCGGCTCGCTGGCGGCCAAGAACGTCGTGCCGGCCTCGCTCGGGACGTTCCGCACGGACAACGGCATGTTCGTGGGCCTCACCATCGGCGTCATCATCATCATCGGCGGGCTCACCTTCTTCCCCGCCGTTTCCCTCGGTCCCATCGTCGAGCAGCTCAGCCACGGAAAGTTCTTCTGATGACCACTGTCACCCTCGATCCCCAGCCCCAGCCCCAGCCCCAGCCGGGCGGCATGCCCCGCGGCGTCGCCGAGGCCCGCAGCCTCTTCGACCGCCAGATCATGGGTCGGGCACTGGTCGACGCCTTCAGGAAGCTCGACCCCCGGGTGCAGGTCAAGAACCCGGTCATGTTCGTCGTGCTGGTGGGCACCATCGTCACGTTCATCGAGTCCATCGCGCATCCGGGCAAGTTCGACTGGTCGATCACCGTCTGGCTGTTCCTCACGGTGATCTTCGCCAACTTCGCCGAGGCCATGGCCGAGGGCCGGGGCAAGGCGCAAGCCGACACCCTGCGGAGGATGCGGGCGGAGACCGAGGCGCGCCGGCTCGGGCCCGGTGGCGCCGAGGAGCGCGTCCCCGCCTCGGCGCTCGCCAAGGACGACCGCGTCGTGTGCGAGGCGGGCGACATCATCCCCTCGGACGGCGAGATCATCGAGGGGATCGCCTCGGTCGACGAGTCGGCCATCACCGGCGAGTCGGCGCCCGTCATCCGGGAGTCGGGCGGCGACCGCTCGGCGGTGACGGGCGGGACGCGGGTGCTGTCGGACCGCATCGTGGTGCGGATCACCGCGGAGCGGGGCCACACCTTCCTGGACCGCATGATCGGCCTGGTGGAGGGGGCCAACCGGCAGAAGACCCCCAACGAGATCGCCCTGACGATCCTCCTCGCCGTGCTCACCATCGTGTTCATCCCGGTGGTGGTCACGCTGCAGCCCTTCGGCCACTACTCGGGCGCCACGGTGTCGGTGGTGATCCTGGTGTCGCTGCTCGTCTGCCTCATCCCCACCACCATCGGGGCCCTGTTGTCGGCCATCGGCATCGCCGGGATGGACCGCCTCGTCCAGCGCAACGTGCTGGCCATGAGCGGGCGCGCCGTGGAGGCAGCTGGGGACGTCCAGACCCTCCTGCTGGACAAGACGGGGACGATCACCCTGGGGAACCGCATGGCGTCGGCGTTCTTCCCGGCCGCGGGCGTGGCGGAGGAGGAGCTGGCCGAGGCGTCCCAGCTGGCCTCGCTGGCCGACGAGACCCCCGAAGGGCGCTCCATCGTGGTGCTGGCCAAGGAGCGCTTCAACATCCGCGAGCGCGACCTCGGGGAGGGGCACACCTTCGTGCCGTTCTCGGCCACCAGCCGGATGTCGGGCCTCGACACCGACGGACGCCAGATCCGCAAGGGCGCCGCCGAGTCGGTCAAGGCGTGGGTGACCGAGCAGGGTGGTCGGATCCCGGACGGGCTCGACGAGATGGTGGGGGAGATCGCCCGGGCCGGCGCCACACCGCTGGTGGTGGCCGACGGCCAGCAGATCCTCGGCGTCATCGAGCTGAAGGACGTCGTCAAGCAGGGCATCCGCGACAAGTTCGACGAGATGCGCCAGATGGGCATCCGGACCGTGATGATCACGGGTGACAACCCGCTCACGGCGGCCGCCATCGCCCAGGAGGCCGGCGTCGACGACTACCTGGCCGAGGCGACCCCCGAGGCCAAGATGGACCTCATCCGCTCGGAGCAGGAGGGCGGGAAGCTCGTGGCCATGACGGGCGACGGCACCAACGACGCCCCGGCGCTGGCCCAGGCGGACGTGGGGGTGGCCATGAACACGGGGACGACCGCGGCCAAGGAGGCCGGCAACATGGTCGACCTCGACTCCAACCCGACCAAGCTCATCGATGTCGTCGAGATCGGCAAGCAGCTCCTCATCACGCGGGGATCGCTCACCACGTTCTCCATCGCCAACGACGTGGCCAAGTACTTCGCCATCATCCCGGCGCTCTTTGTGGCCACGTACCCGCAGCTCAACACGCTCAACATCATGAAGCTGCACAGCCCCTCGAGCGCCGTGCTGTCGGCTGTCATCTTCAACGCCCTGGTGATCGTGGCCCTCATCCCGCTGGCGCTGCGCGGCGTCCGGTTCCGGGCGGCGTCCTCGGCCGCCATCCTGCGGCGCAACGTCTGGATCTACGGCGTCGGCGGGATCGTCGTCCCCTTCATCTTCATCAAGCTGATCGACCTCATCCTGGTCGCCCTGCACGCCTACTGATCGCGAGCGCTTCATGATCGTCAACCTCCGCCGCTCCCTCGTCTCGATCGTCGTGATCACGATCGTGTTCGGCTTCGTCTACGCCTTCGTGGGCACGGGCATCAGCCAGCTGCTGTTCAAGGACCAGGCCGAAGGGTCGGTCACCCCCCAGGGCTCGACGCTCGTCGGGCAGAACTGGTCGGCCACGCCCTGCCCCGGGCACCCCCTGGGCAGCTGCGTCTTCCAGGGGCGCCCCGACGACCTGGGCCCCTACGCCGCGGACCCCAAGGCCACGCCCCCGGCGGCCGGGGGGGACAACCCGCTCGTGGCCAACGGCTCGAACGGCGAGTCGGCGGCCTCCAACCTGGCCCCGCGCTCGAAGGTGCTCCTGAGCAACACCCAGGCCCTGGTGGCCTACTGGCACGCCCGCGGGGTGGACCCCACCCCCGACCTGGTCACCACCTCGGGCAGCGGCATCGACCCCGACATCACCCCCCAGGACGCCATCGCCCAGATCCCCATGGTGTCCCAGGCGACGGGCGTCGCCCCGTCCCGGCTGCGGACGCTCATCGCCCAGGAGACCAACGGCAAGGAGCTCGGCTTCCTGGGGAGCGACTACATCGTCGTCCTGCAGCTGAACGAGGCGCTGGCCCGCCTGAAGTGACGGGCGGCGAGGGGCCCCGGCCCCTCCGGTGTGCGGGAGACGCGCGTCCTCACGCCGGCTCGCTCCCCGTCGTCCCCGGCACCACGGGGTGCACCTCGATCGGCGAGCACCCCGGCATGGCGGCGTCCACCACCACCGACGTCGTGGTGTTGGGCGGGGTGACGAGCAGGCGCGGGTAGCTCGGGCAGCTGGTCTGCGTCCCGGCCGGCACGTCGGTGCCCTCGACCCTGGCCGAGGCCGAGGCGCCCGGGACGAGCAGGACGTGCGGGGGGGAGGTGCCCGCCGGGATGCCGCCCGTGAACCCGTTGGCGGTCCGCCTGGCCTGCACCACCTGGCGGCCAGCGGCGTCGAGGCCCGCCACCCCCGGGTAGCCGACCATGGTGCACGGACGCGTGCCGGTGTTCTCGAAGACGAGGGTCACCTCCACGTTCCCCGCGGCCGCGCCCGACGTCGTGGTGAGCCGGAGCACCGGCACGGAGCACGTGGCCGCCGTGGCGGTCGCCAGGGTGGTGGTGCCGGCGGGCGTGGTCGTGGAGGAGGTGGCGGTCGCGGGGACCGTCGGGGCGGTGACCGCCACGGTGGACGTGGCCGCCCCCGAGGTCGTGGCCGTGGCCCTCGGTGGTGCGGCGGCGTGGGAGCACCCCGCGCACGCGGCGGCCAGGGTCAGCCCGGCCAGGACGGACGAGGCGCGCCGCCGGGACGGGCCCGGGTGGGTCGCCGGTGTCATCGCACGCCTTTCGACGAGTAGGTGAAGGTGCAGTCCTGCAGCGACGTGGCGAAATGGAGGTAGGCCGTGCACTCACCGAGCAGCACGGTGTTCCCGCCGAAGGTCGCCGAGACGGCGCCGGGCACGGTGGAGGGGTCCTGGGAGGCCGACCCGGCGTCCTGTGGGATCGTGACCGGCTTGAGGGTGCCGGCGTCCCCGCTGACCGTCCCCGTGAAGGTGAACACCACCGAGGTCTGGCCGTCCTGGTAGAGGAAGTGCAGGGCGCCGGACAGGCTCCCGTCCGGGGCCTGGCCCACCGACAGGTAGTAGTGCGGGGTGCCCGGCGGCCCGTCGACGTACACCCCGAGGGGGAAGGCGGGGGCCGTGCCGCCCGGGGCGCTCGACGTCGCCGTGGTGGGCGGGGGCCCCGACGACACGGTGACCGTCACGCGCTGGCCCCTGGCCACGCGGGCACCGGCGGCCGGGTCCTGGGAGACCACCACGCCGGCTCCGACGCTCTGGCTCGGCTCCGCGAGCTGGGTGACCTGCAACCCGAGCGCCTGCAGGGCCCGGGTGGCGGCCCCCTGGGCGTCGCCGGTGACGTCGGGGACCACGAGCACCGTGGTCGGATGCGGCGGCGGGCGTCTGGTGGCGCCCGGCGGCGAGCCCGCCGTGAGGTAGACGCCCCCGAGCGCGCCGCCCACGGCGACGAGGCCCGCCATGGTCCCGACCACGATCCACCGCGACGGCCTGCGACCGGCGCCCGCCTCCTCGGCCAGGGCGGCGGCGGCGATGTCCTCGGGGGGGCCGACGCGCGCCAGCACGCGGCGCACCGTGTCGTCGCTCGTCTCGCCCTCGGCGGCGAGCGACTGCCGGACGTGCTCGGCGATCTCCGCCACGAGCTGCTGGCGCCGGGCGCGGGGCAGGGGGCCGAGGGCGGCGTCGAGCCGGTGCAGGTAGTCGCCGACCAGGCCGGCGGTGGTCGTCTTGCTCATCGCGCGCCCCCTCGTTCCATCAGGGTGTCGACGGTGTCCCGGAACGTCCGCCAGTGGACGAGGAAGGCCTCGAGCGCGGCGCGGCCGTCGGTGGTCAGGCGGTAGTAGCGGCGGGGCGGGCCCAGCGTGGACTCCTGCCAGAAGCTCTCCAGGAGGCCGTCCTGGCGCAGCCGGGACAGCAGCGGGTACACGGTGCCCTCGCTCGTGACCAGGCCGTCCGCCTCGGCCAGCGCCTTGGCCAGCTCGAAGCCGTACATGGGCTGTTCCCGGAGCAGGGCGAGCACGCAGTACTCGATGGCTCCCCGCCGCATCTGGGCCAGCAGCTTGTTGGTACCGCCAGCTACTATGTTCCACATGATACCTGGCCGGCCGCCCGGGGTGCCAGGGGTGGCGGCCCGCCGACAGCGGCGCCCCGAGCCGGGGGAGGCGGCCTCGGTGCAGCCGCCGGTGTGCGGCGGGCGCCGCGGCCCGGTGGCGGTGTCGGCCGTCCCCGGTGCCGGGACGGTGGTGCGACGTCCCGGTGCGAGCGTGGGGTCATGACGGGCGGTGGCGACCCCGGGGCGGCGGCCTCGCGTGCGCGGGAGATGACCGAGTTCTTCCGTCGCCTGGTGCCGGGTCAGTTGGGGTGCGTCTTCGACCACGCCGCCGCCGACCTCGTCGTCGGGCACCTCGACGTCACCGAGACACTGATCGCCGGCACGGGGTACCTCTTCGCGCCGGCCGTCGTGGCGCTGGCGGACACCTGTGCCGCCATCGGCTGCGGGGCCAACCTCTCAGAGGGCGAGACCTTCACGACCATCGAGCTCAAGAGCAACTTCCTGGCCTCCGCCAAGGCCGGTGACACGGTGGAGTGCCGGTGCACCCCGGCGCACCTCGGCCGCCAAACCCAGGTCTGGGACGCGGTGGTGACCAACGCGTCGACGGGGCGGACGATGGCGCTGTTCCGGTGCACCCAGATGGTCCTGACGACCCGTCGGTGACGGGCACGGGGTGCGGCGGGCACCGGCGGACCCACGGTGCCGATCCGGCCCGCCTCGGGGGCGGGGCCCTACTCGACGGCGATGGCCGCCGAGTCGAGCCAATCGGTCTCGGTGACCCCGCAGGACAGGGCGACGTCGACGTCGGTGGTCACGAAGAGATGCGAGTACCGGCCGGCACTCGCGTCCAGCGAGGCGGACTCCCACCCCAGCGCCGTGAGCCGTTCGATGTCTCCGGGGGAGGGGTGCCGGACCTGGATGACGTACGCCGTCGGATAGTTGGCGTCCGCCGGCATGAGCCGCCAGATCAGGGTCGACGACGCCTGCAACCTTCTCCTCCCCACCTCGCTCCAAGGGCGCACCGTACAGACGGCAGGCGACATCGCGACCAACTCGCGCTCAACTCTGTGCCAAATGGGCGGCGGCCTCCCCCGGCTACGGTGGCCGCCCCATGGGGGCCATCGACCTCGTCATCCTCGACAACGACGGCGTCGTGGTGGACAGTGAGCTCCTCGCCAACCGCGTCCTGGCCGAGCTGCTGACCGAGGCGGGCCACCCCACCTCGGTCGAGGACAGCATCCGCGACTACCTGGGCGGGACGCTGGCGGGCGTCCACGGGATCGTCAGGCGGCGTTGGGGCACCGAGCTCCCCGAGGGGTTCGACGACGCGTACCACGAGCGGCTCTTCGCCGCCTTCGCGACGGACCTGCGCCCGGTGCCCGGCGTCGGTGACGTGCTCCACGCACTCACCGTGCCCTACTGCCTGGCGTCGTCTGGGACCCGGGACCGGATCCGGCGGTCGCTCGTGGTCACGGGCCTCCTCGAGCGCTTCGAGGGTCGGATCTTCAGCGCCGAGGACGTGGCCCACGGCAAGCCCGCTCCGGACCTGTTCCTCCACGTGGCGTCCACGCTGGACGTCGAGCCCGCCCGGTGCGTGGTGGTGGAGGACAGCCCCAACGGGGTGGCCGCCGCTCGGGCCGCCGGGATGCGGGCGCTGGGATACGCCGCGCTGACACCGCCGGACAGGCTGGCGGGCGCGGTCGCCACCTTCTCCACCATGGGCGCGC
>DATJBC010000301.1:0-6510 GCA_035515515.1 Acidimicrobiales bacterium | reverse complement strand
ACGGGTGCTTCCACGTGCTCGGGCGCCACATGAACGGCGTGGCCCCCGAGGCCCTGGCGCGCGCCGGGGTGTGCACGATCCCCGAGGGCCGCGGGGTGTTCCCCAACCTCACCGTCACCGAGAACCTGCGCATGATGACCTTCAACGGGGCCGCCCGGCGCACCGTGGAGGAGCGCGCCTTCGCCCGCTTCCCCCGGCTGGCCGAGCGCCGCCGCCAGACGGCGGGCACGCTGTCGGGGGGCGAGCAGCAGATGCTGGCCATGGCACGCGCCCTGAGCGCGGAGCCGGCCGTGCTGCTCCTGGACGAGATCTCCATGGGGCTGGCGCCCATGGTGGTGGACGAGCTGTACGGCATCGTGGCCCAGGTGGCCGCCGAGGGCGTGGCCATCCTCCTCACCGAGCAGTTCGCCCGGGCCGCCCTGCAGGTGGCCACCCGGGTGGCGGTCATGACCCAGGGCAAGGTGGTGTCCGAGGGCACGCCCAGGGACCTGCCCGACGACCTGGCGTCGGCCTACCTGGGGGGGGCCGCCGAGGCCCGGTCGGCGGTGCCGGTATGAGCGCCCGGCGCGCCGGCCTCGGTGCCGTGGGGGCCCTGGTGGCGGCGGGCGGGCTCCTCCTGGGGGCCGCCCCGGCGGGGGCCGACACCTCCGGCGGGGGCGGGTCGGGGGCGGGCTCGAGTGCGGGCGGGGCGGCGGGGGGCGCCAACGCCCTGGGCGGCTACACCCTCACGGCCACGGGCTCGGGGATGAGCGTCTTCTACGAGCAGCCCAACCTCCCCATCCCGGCCACCCCCTCGGCGGAGGCCGACCTGGGCTACTCGACGGCGACCTTCGACGCCGGGCCCACCGGGCAGTCGCTGGCCTCGGTGTTCTGGCCCGGCGAGGTGGCGGCCAACGGCGCCAGCCAGCTCAACCTGCTCCTGGACCCCTACCTGGAGCCCTACTTCGGCTCCAACACCCCGACCCTCCCCAACCCCGGGCCGTGGCCGCTGCAGGCCAGCGCGGCGTTCCCCCAGGGGCCCGACGCCAAGAGCAACGACAACGGCACCGTGACCATGGACGCCGCCACCACCGACGCCGCCAGCACGGCCACCTCGGCGCTGGGCGCGCTGGGCGGCACCGGCAGCGTCCCGGCCGGCATGGTGAGCGCCCAGACCGTGGGGTCGGCCGTGCAGAGCACGGTGGACAGCGCCGGCGACGCCGTGGCCCAGGCGACGTCCTCGGCCCACGACGTGTCCATCGCCGGCGGGCTCGTCACCGTGGGGCAGGTGACGTCGAACGCCAGCGCCACCAGCGACGGCAACCAGGCCACCGTGAACGGGTCGAGCACCGTGGCCCAGGTGTCGGTGGCGGGGCAGGCGGTGACGGTGGACTCCTCGGGGGTGCACACCCCGGCCTCGCCCTCCCCCATCCCCGTGCTCGGGGCCCTGTCCCCGTCGGTGTCCCAGGTGCTCGCCACCGCGGGCATCACCATGACGCTCACCAACCCGACCGACACCGTCGACGGGCCCTCGGGCGAGCGCCAGCTCGACGGCCTGCAGGTCGTGATCGACCTGACGACCTTCGACAAGGGCCTCGCCAAGCTCACCACGATGCTGCCCGGGCAGCTCGCCAGCCAGATCGAGCAGCTGCCCCTGCCCCTGCCCAACGCCCAGACCCTCACCATCGACCTGGGCTGGATCAACGTGAACTCGGCGGCGTCGCCCTCCTTCGACGCCTCGGGGGGCGACGGCGGTGGCCTGGCCGGGCTCCCGCTGTCGAGCGGCGGGCCGGGGGCCGCGGGGCTCTCGCCCACCGGGGACGGCGGCGGCTTCACCCCGGGTACCCCCGGCACCCCGGGCACCCCCGGCACGGCGGGCGGCTCGCCCTCGGGGGGCGCGGGGACGGCCGTGCCGGCCGCGCTGACGACGGCGCCCGCCGCGTTGTTCAAGGGCATCGGCGCCGGCCTCATCGTGCTGGGGCTGGTGCTGGCCGGGCTGCTCGCCCTGGTGCTGCTGCGCGCCGACCGGGCGGTGGCCATGCTCGGCGCCGGGCCGGTGTGCACCGGCGAGGACCTGGGGGGACCGTGAAGGCGGCCGCGCCGCGCGGCACCGACGCCGCCGCGACCTGTGGAGACCGACGAGGGGGAGGGCGATGACGGGCTGGACGATGACGACGCGCACGGGGGCGGCCGCGCACGGCCGCCAGGCGCCGGTGGGCGCCCGGCTGGCCAGCCTGGGGCGCGCCCTCGACGGGCTGCGGCGGCGGCCGTCGGTGGACGTCAAGCGGGCCCTGCTCGTGGCGGGGGCCACCGGCATGGGGCTGGGCCTGGTCATCATCGTGCTGGGCTGGTACGGCGCGGCGCACAGCGCGTACCTCTTCCAGGAGATCCCCTACCTGATCTCGGGCGGGCTGCTGGGGGTGGCGCTGGTGGCCGGCGGCGGCTTCCTCTTCTTCGCGGCCTGGCTGGTACGCATGATGGAGGACAACGGCCGCTACGCGGCGCGCGTCGAGCAGACCCTGGCGCGCGTCGACCGCGCCCTGGACGCCATCACCGCCGACGCCGCGCGGGCGGCGGCGGGCAGCAACGGGCACGACGCCGAGGACCGGCCCTGGGGCGCCCAGCCCGCACGCCGGGCCGAGACCGGCGCCCGTCCCGGGGAGCGCCCGTGACGCGCCGCGTGGCCCGGGGGCGCCGGGCACGGCGGGGGGCGGTGCTGGCCGTGGCCCTCGTGGCCGTGCTGTCCAGCGCGTGCGGCTCGCGCCTCACGGGCGGCGCCCTGCGGGTGGCCGAGGGCGCCACCAGCGGGAACGGCAGCGCCGGGGCGGGCGCGCTGGGCACCAACAGCGACGCCTCGGGCGCCGGCGCGGCCACGGGCGCCGGCGCGGGCACGGCCGGGAGCGCGGGCACGGCCGGGAGCGCCCGGGCCACCGCGGCGGCCGCCGGCGCCTCGAAGGGCGCCACCGCCGCGGCGGGGAGCGGCGCGGGTGCGGGCGCCACCTCGGCGGCGTGCAACGCCTCCAACAACGGCGGCGCCACCGACGTGGGCATCACCGCCAGCACCATCACCGTCGGCAACATCACGAGCATCTCGGGGGTGGCCCCCGGGCTGACCCAGAGCGCCCGGGACGCCACCGAGGCCTTCGCCGACTACGTCAACAGCACAGGCGGCATCTGCGGACGGCAGCTCAAGGTCATCACCTACGACGACCAGAACGACGCCTCGCAGAACGCGTCCGACGCCGCCCAGGCCTGCAAGTCGACCTTCGCCCTGGTGGGCAGCGCCTCGGGCTTCGACAACGGCGGGGCGGCGACCGTCCAGGGCTGCGGCATCCCCTACGTGGGCGCCGAGCTGTCGACGCACGAGATGGGCAACGTCCCCAACGCCTTCGGGGCGAGCCCCGGCAACGCGCACTACTGGGCCACGGGACCGGCGGTGTGGCTCAAGTCCCAGTACCCCAACGCCGTGACCCACGCCGCCATGATCTACCTGCAGGTCCCGGCCACCCAGGAGCAGGCCGCCGCGGAGATGAAGGCCTACCAGTCGGTGGGCTTCAACTACATCTACACCGTCGCCGTCTCCGCCACCGAGCCCAACTACGCCCCCTACGTGGCCAAGATGCAGTCGGCCGGCGTGCAGTACGTCACCGAGTACTCCGACGACAACTCCGCGGCCCGCCTGCTGCAGGCCATGGCCCAGGCCAACTACCAGCCGCAGGTGGTCGACTGGTTCTCCGAGGAGTACGGCCAGCACTTCCTGTCCGAGGCCCAGGGCGACGCCAACGGCGACCTCGTGCTCATGGCGACCACCCCCTACGAGGACGCCCCCAACCCGGGCATGGCCCTGTTCGAGTCGTGGATGAACCGCGTGGCGCCGGGCTGGAAGCACGACATCTTCGCCGAGTTCGCCTGGTCGGCGGGGCTGGCCTTCCTCCAGGCGGCCAAGGCGGCGGGGACGCACCTCACGCGGGCCACGCTCGTCCAGCAGCTGCAGCAGATCGGCGCGTGGAACGGCAACGGCGTCCAACCACCCGACACGAGCTTCGGCCAGAAGGTCCCGAGCAAGTGCTTCGCCTACGACAAGGTCCAGGGCAACGGCTTCGCCCGGCTCTACCCCTCCCAGGCCAACGCCTTCGACTGCACGTCGGGGTCGCTCGTCCAGTACTGAGGCCCGACACCCATGAGCCCGAGGCGCGTGCCGTGCACCAATTCCTGACGTTCACCATCATCGGGGTCTTCACGGGGGCCGCCTACGCGGTGGCCGCCAGCGGGCTCGTGGTCACCTACTCCACCTCGGGCATCTTCAACATCGGCCACGGCGCCATCGGCATGGTGATGGCCTTCCTCTACTGGCAGTTCGCCGTGCCCTGGCACGTCCCCCAGCTGCTCGCCCTGCCGCTCGTCGTGCTCGTGGTGGCGCCCGCCTTCGGGGCGCTCGTGGAGCTGGTCTTCGTGCGCCGCACGCGGGGCAACACCCTGGCGGTGTCCCTGGTGGTCACGGTGGGGCTCATGGTGCTGCTCATCGGCGTGGCCCTCTACCTGTGGTCGCAGAAGACGGCGGTGGCGCCCGTGTTCTTCCGGGGGCACGGCTTCACGCTCTTCGGGGTGAGCGTCAGCTGGCACCAGGCCGTCACGGTGCTGGTGGCGCTGTGCCTGGCCGGGTTCCTGCGCGTCTTCCTCTACCGCACCCGCATCGGCATCGCCATGCGGGCCGTGGTCGACAACCGCGACCTGGCCGCCCTGAACGGGGCCCGCCCGGCCTGGATCGGCACGTTCAGCTGGGCCTTCGGCTCGTCGCTGGCCGCGCTGGCCGGCATCCTCATCGCCCCGCAGCTCCAGCTGAACGTCTTCAACCTGACGCTGCTGGTCGTGAACGCCTACGCGGCGGCCATGTTCGGCCGCCTGCGCAACCTGCCGCTCACCTTCGCCGGGTCGCTGGGGCTCGGCCTGCTGGGCTCCTACGCGGTGGGGTACCTGCCCACGAGCGGCTTCTGGGGGTCCACCCCCATGCAGGGCCTGCGGCTGTCGATCCCGGTGATCGCCCTCTTCGTCGTGCTGCTCGTCCTGCCCTCGGACACCATCGAGCACGGCCGCCTGGCCATGCGGCGGGGCGCGCTGGCGGTGCCGTCGCTGCGCCGCTCGCTGGCGGGGGGCGGCGCGCTGGTGGCCGCCACCGTGATGGCCACCGCCGTGGTGCCCAGCGCGGACCTCCAGGACCTGGGCGTGGGGCTCGCCACGGGGCTCGTGCTGTTGTCGCTGGTGCCGCTCACGGGGTGGGGCGGCCAGGTGTCTCTGTGCCAGATGACCTTCGCCGGCCTGGGCGCCTTCGCCATGTACAAGCTGGGCCACGGCGGCTCGCCCCTGGGGCTGGTGGCCGCCCTCGTGCTGGCGGGCGGGGTGGGGGCGGTCATCGGGCTCTTCACCCTGCGCTTCCGGGGCCTGTACCTGGCCCTGGCCACCATGGCCTTCGCCGTGGCCATGGACAACATGTTCTTCCCGGCACCGTCGGTGTTCACCTTCGACGGCTCGGTCCCCATCGCCAAGCCGAACCTCTTCGGGCTGCACGTCTCGGGGCAGCACGCCTACATCGTCTTCCTGGCGGTGGTGTTCGCCCTCATGTCGGTGGGCCTGCTCGCCCTGCGCCGGGGGCCCTTCGGCCGCGTGCTGTCGGCCACCAAGGACTCCCAGGCGGCCTGCGTGACCCTGGGCCTCAACGTGACCACCACCAAGCTGGCGGTGTTCGCCCTCTCGGCGGGGATGGCGGGCGTGGCGGGGGCCCTGCTCGGGGCCATGAAGACGGTGGCCGGCACCCTCGACTTCCAGATGGAGCAGAGCCTGCCGGTGCTGCTGCTCGTCGTCCTCTACGGCGTGAGCACCACCAGCGGGGCGCTCTTCGGCGGCCTCTCGCTCGGCGTGATCCAGATCCTCGCCAACCGCTTCCCGTCGCTCGCCAACAACCTCGAGTTCCTCACCACCGGCCTGGCCGGCATCACCCTGGGCTCCTACCCCGACGGCGTCGTCCCCGGTATCGCCGAGCGCCTCCGCCGGGTGCTCCCCGCGGCCGGCCCCGTGCTCGCCGGCGAGGCCGAGGCCGCCCCCGCCGGGGCGGGGGCGGCGGGAGCCGCGGGGCGCGACGAGCGCCTCCAGCAGCCCGTGCTGGCCGCCCGCTGATGGCCAGGCGCACCCCGACCAGGCGCCGGGCGGCCCTCACGGTCACCCCGCGCGCCACCGCCCGGGTCCAGGATGGTGGGGTGAGCTGGAGCGGCGATCAGCTCGGCGACCGGCCCCCACGGGCCGGCGGGGGGTCGGTGGCCACCGCCCCCGGCCGGCTGTCCGCGCCCCCCGGGGCCGGGCCCGCCGGGCCGGCGGGCGCCCCCCGGGAGCGCCCCCGTCCCCCCGAGCGGCGCACCGCCCCCCGTCGTGAGCGCCAGCGGTCGCGTTCGGAGGTCCGCCGGTCGGGCCAGGCCGGCCCCGGCCGCCGGCGGCGCAGCCTGCCCCCCATCACCGTCGCCCTGGCGGTGAGCGCCACCG
>DATJBC010000300.1:0-8623 GCA_035515515.1 Acidimicrobiales bacterium | reverse complement strand
CTTCGTCACCAAGCGCCGTGGCGTCCGGTCGTGACGACGCCGTCCCGTGGACGCCCCGGCGCCACCTGGACTACCGTCCCCGGGCCACACGAGCGCGACAGGGCAGGCTGCGGGGTGACGGTGAACGGCGAGGGTGACGGCGCGGACTTCTCCGATCTCTCGATCGCCATCATCACGCGCAACGAGGAAGCATCCATCGCCACCACCATCAACGCCCTGCTCGGGACGCTGCCGGGCGTCGAGATCGTCGTGGTGGACGGGTCGTCGGACGCCACGCCCGAGATCGCCGCGTCGCTGGGCGCCACGGTGCGACGCGAGCCCCCGGGTGGGGCCGCGCCGGCGCTGTTGGCCGCCCTCACCGCCTCGGCGCGGCCCGTCGTGGCCACGATCGACGCCGACTACACCTATCCAGTGGAGGTCATCCCCGAGCTCGTGCGCCGCATCAGAGCCGGTGACGACGTGGCCGGCACAGACCGGATGGGCCGGTGGCAGCGGGACGCCATCTCGTTCTCGCAGTGGATCGTCAGCGTGGCCTTCGGCGTGATCGCCAGCATCCGGGCCCGCCGCCGGCTGCGCGACGTGCACTCGGCCGAGCGCGCCTACCGTCGCAGCCTCATCGACGAGTTCGACTGGGACACCCAGGGGTCGGCCTTCCCCGTCGACCTGCTGCTGTGGCCGGCCATGGCGGGCTGCCGCATCAGCGAGGTGCCGATCGAGTACCGGCCGCGCCTGGGCGGCGAGAGCAAGCTGCCGCGCTGGACCGGCGGCACGAGGACGATGAGCCGGCTGCTGCGACCCGCCCGGCACATGCGACCCCGGTCGACCACCGGCTGAGGAACGGCATCGCGCCGTGCCACACGGGGGCGACGACGAGGAGGGACAGGGCCCGATGGACTATGCCGACGTGTCGGTGGTGATGATCACGCTCAACGAGGAGGGGGCCATCGCCAAGGTGATCGGCGACGCCCAGGCCACCTTGCCCGGCGCCGAGGTCATCGTCGTCGACGGCTCGTCGGACGCCACCCCCGAGATCGCCGCCCGGCTCGGCGCCCGCGTGATCCGGGAGCCCCCGGGTGGGCCGGCGCCCGCCCTGCTGGCCGCCCTGCAGGCGCCGGAGCGCCCCATCGTCGTCAGCGTCGACGCCGACGACACCTACCCGGCCGAGGTCTACCCCGAGCTCGTCAGGCGCATCAGGGACGGCGACGACGTGGCCGGCACCGACCGGCTGGGGCGGCGGCCGCCCAAGACGATGCCCCTGCCCAACTGGTTCGCCAACATCGCCTTCAACGTCATCGCCAGCGTCCGTACCCGGCGCCGCCTCCTCGACGTGCACACCGGCCAGCGCGCCTACCGGCGCAGCCTCATCGACGAGTTCGACTGGGACACCTCCATCGCGGCGTTCCCCGTGGACCTGCTGCTGTGGCCGGCGCGGGCGGGCTGCCGGGTGAGCGAGATCCGCATCGAGTACCGCGATCGCATCGGCAACACGACCCTGGTGCGGTGGCCGGGCACCAAGGCCACCTTGAAGCGCCTCTTCCGGCGCTCGCTGTCGCGGCGCGCGGCGCGCCACCCGGCGCCGGGCTAGGGCTCCCTCGTGGCGGGCTGAGGCCCCCGCCCGCCCCCGGGAGGACGAGGACCGACCGGACCAGGACCGACCGCGTCGGGACCGACGGGCTCAGGAGTCCCGGGCGGGGAGTCGGCCCCACAGCAGGATGCGCTTGAAGGCGTAGAAGTACGGCCCCTGCGCACCGAGCTCTGCCACCAGCCGGCGCCGGTACTCCTCCACGAATCGCCCGAAGTCCTCGGCGCCCATGGCCGCCTGGAAGCGGGTCAAGGAGGTCCCCTTCACCCACTCCACGACCTCGGCCGGCGACGACAGCAGGTGGCCGTAGACCTGGAGGCGCACGTGCTGACGTGCGAAGCCGAGGTCGTGGAGCATCTGCGCGTAGGCCTCGGGGGCGAGCACGTGCGCGTCCACGGGGTCGGCGGGCGCGGCCGCCCCCAGCCACTCCTCGCCCAGGTGCCGCGACAGCCGGTGCGAGGCGTGGTCGGCGTTGCTCGGCATCTGGACGGCCAGCTGCCCCGCCGGTGCCAGCGTCCGGCGCCAGCGGCCCAGGACGCCGCGGTGGTCGGGGACCCACTGCAGCGCGGCGTTGGAGAACACGACGTCGAGGCTGCCGGGGGCGACGGTGTCGTCGAAGGAGGCGATGTCGCCCTCGACGAAGGCGAGGCCGTGGCCCGCGTGGGCGGCGGCCTCGGCCAGCATGGCGGGCGACGAGTCGACGCCGATGGTGGCGGCGGCGCCCAGGCGCCGGTGCAGGGCGGCCGTCAGCCGGCCGTCCCCGCACCCCAGGTCGGCGAGGCGCGGGGCGGGGGCGTCCTCCAGCAAGGCCCGCAGGTCCCAGAACGGCTGCTCCCGCTGGGCGGCGAACCGGTTGTACTGGGCGGGGTCCCACGACCCCCCGGCTGCCGGCGCCCCCCGGGGGCGTGGCGCGGGGGTCACTCGAGCTCGGGGGCGGCCGGCGCGCCGGGCTCCTCGGGCATCCGGCGCCGGGCGATGATGTGGACGTCGATGTCCTCGGAGCCCGCCAGGCGCTGGACCTTGCGCACGATCGACCCGCCCCCCATGAGCTCCTGCCAGCGGCTGCGCTGGCTCGAGCCCAGGACGATCTGGGTGATCTGGTGGCGCCGGGCGAAGTCCATGAGGGCGGCCCCGGGGTCGTCGGCCTGCTCCTCGTGCCACTGCGCGCCCACGTCGGAGGCCACCTGGCGCAAGACGGCCACCCGGTCGCCGTCCACCGGGCGGTCGCCGCCCGTCACGTGCACCACGTGCAGGTCGGCCTTGATGCGCGCCGCCATGCGGGCCGCCCGGCGGATGATGGCGTCGGTGCCCGCCGCCGTGGTGACACCCACCATGATCCGCTCCGTCGTCTCCCACAGGACGTTGAACTCGTGGTGCTGGAGATGCTCGAGGAGCTCCTCCTCGGTCTCGTCCGCCAGGAAGCGCAGCGCCAGCTCCCGCAGGGCGATGAGGTTGTCGGTGCGGAAGAAATGGGTGAGGGCCTGGGGCACCTTCTCCTGCGGGTAGATGTTGCCGTGCAGCATGCGCCGGCGCAGCGACTCCGGGGAGGAGTCCACGAGCTCGATTTGATCGGCCTTGCGCACCACCCAGTCCGGCACGCGCTCGCGTACCTTGGTGCCGGTCATGCGCTCGACGGCGTCGGCGATGCTCTCCAGGTGCTGGATGTTGACGGTGGTGATGACGTCGATGCCCGCCTCCAGCAGCTCGAACACGTCCTGCCAGCGCTTGTCGTTGCGGCCCGACCCCGGGACGTTGGTGTGGGCCAGCTCGTCGACGAGGGCGACCTTGGGGTGGCGCCGGAGCACGGCGTCGACGTCCATCTCCTCGAACACCGTCCCCCGGTAGGCGACCTCCTTGCGCGGCACCACCTCGAGATCGCCCACGCACTCCTCGGTGAGGGCGCGGCCGTGGCACTCCACGAAGCCGATGACCACGTCGGTGCCGCGTTGCATGCGCCGTCGTCCCTCGCTCAACATGGCGTAGGTCTTGCCCACGCCGGCGGCCGAGCCGAGGTAGATGCGGAAGTGCCCGGCCTCCTCGACGCTGTCGGCCACGTCCGAGGGACCGGACACCGACCGGGCGGCGCCACCCACGGGGAGGTCCGGGGGGGTGGTGGTGCTCATGGTCGCTCGGGCGGGGGGTTCAACCCGTAACCCACGCCCGGGGTGGTCACGAGGAAGGATCCGGTCGCATCACCGAGCTTCTGGCGCAGGCGGTTCACGTAGACGTGAAGGTACTGCGATTCCCCGGCGTAGGTGGGGCCCCACACCGCCACCAGGATCATCTGGTGCGTGCACGTCTTGCCGGCGTGCTGGGCCAGGAAGGCGATCAGGTCGAACTCCTTGTTGGTGAGCTCCACGGGGTGCCCGTCCATGGTCGTGTCACGGTGCACGAGGTCCAGACGGAGCGGCCCCACGGCGAGCTCGGTGGGCCGGTGCTCGGCCGGCCCCGGCTGACGGTGCCGCAGGGCGGTGCGGATGCGGGCGGCCAGCTCGGCCATCCCGAAGGGCTTGGTGACGTAGTCGTCGGCGCCGGCGTCGAGGGCGGCGACCTTGCGGCCCTCGGCGTCGGTGGCCGACAGGACGAGGATGGGGACGTCGCTCCACTGGCGGATGCGGGTGCACACGGTCAGCCCGTCGATGTCGGGCAGGCCGAGGTCGAGGACGATGACGTCGGGCGAGATCACCGCGGCCTGGGTGAGGCCGAGCTCGCCCCTGCTGGCCACGGTGACGTCGTGGCCCGCCGCTCCCAGGCCCAGGCGCAGTGCGCGCAGCAGCGACGGATCGTCGTCGATGACGAGGACCTTGGCCATCACGACGCCCGCGAGCCGGTCTCCGCCAGGGCGCGCGGCACGGTGAAGACGAAGCGCGCTCCGCCCCCGGCGGCCGCCTCGACCCAGATGCGCCCGCCGTGCGCCTCGATGAACGCCTTGCACAGCGCGAGCCCCAGGCCCGCCCGGCCGCCCGTGTCGAACCGCACGAAGCTCTCGAACACCGACCGGCGCTCCGCGGGGGCGACGCCGGGGCCCTCGTCTTCGACCGCCACGCAGACCTCGGGCCCCGGCGCGGCGGCGGTGATCCGGATCGACGTGCCCTCGGGCGCGTGGCGCTGGGCGTTCTCCAGGAGGTTGGTGAGCACCTGGCCGACGAGGAGGTGGTCCACGTCGACGAGGGGGAGGTCCTCGGGCAGCTCCACGTCGACCCGGTGGTGCTGGAGCAGCGGGCGGACCGCCGCGGTGGCCTCGCCCACCAGGTCGAGCACCGCCCACGGCGCCCGCTCGACCTGCAGGACGCCGGCCTCGAGCCGGGTCATGTCGAGCAGGCTGGCGATCAGCCGTGACAGGCGGTCGGCCTGGACGTCGATGAGCTCGTAGAGCTCGTGCTTGTCGCGCTCGGGCACCGCGTCGGTGAGGTCGAGGAGCGTCGACGCCGCCAGCTTGATGGCCGACAGTGGCGTGCGCAGGTCGTGGGAGACGGCACCCACGAGCGCCTGGCGCAACCGGTCGGTCTCCTCCAGGATCTCCGCCCGCCGCGCCTGTTCGCGCAGCTGTGCCCGCTCGAGGGCGAGCGCCAGGTGGTTGGCGATCGTGGGCAACAGCTCCCTCCGGGTGGCGTCGCTCACCGACCCCACGAGGACGAGCAGCCCGACCGGGCGGCCGGCCGCGGCGAGGGCGAGGATGTGCGCGGACGCCCCCGGGGCCCCCGTGCTGAGGTGCACCGGCGCCCGGGTGCCCGCCCGCAGGTCGGCGAGCTCGGCCTCGGGGACGGGCTGGCCCGACACCGCCAGCGGTTCCAGGCCCCCGGGCGTCGACACGAGCAGGGTGGCCCCCGCCAGCGCGAGCCGCTGGCGCACGGCGTCCACGATGGTCTGGCCCAGCTCGGCCAGGGGCCGCTCCACCATGAGCGTCTCCGACAGCTCGAACAGCCGGCGGGCATCGGCGGCGCGGGCGTTCGACGCCTGCCGGGTCTCGTCGAGGGTGGCGACCACGCGGGACAGCATCGCCATGACGACGACGTAGACCCCGAGCGGCGCCCAGTTGCGCGCCGCCCCCACGGTGAGGGTGTAGTAGGGCGGGATGAAGGCGAAGTCGTAGACCAAGAACCCGGCGACGACGCTCACCAGGCCGGCCACGAAGCCGCCCGTGACCACCCCCGCCACCACGGGGACGACGAGCACGAGGGCCGTGGTGGCGATGTCGAGATGGGCCCGCAGCGGGACCATGGCCGCCCCCAGGCCGACCGACACGAGGACCCCGACGACGGAGCCCGCCACCCGCATGCGCACGGGCAGATCGTCTCACGCCGGCCCCCGCCCGGGCGCCGGGGACCCGCCGTTTAGGGATCGTTGAGGCGGTCGCCGCCCTCTTGAGAACCCGTTAAGGGCTGGCCCGCCAGGATGGCCCCATGGCCCCTCCCGCTCCCGAGCGAGGCGCTCGCCGGGCGCGTGTGGCGCCGCGGGAGCCGGACACGGTGCAGCAGTGGGGCGGCCGGCCGGTGTGCCGGCGCATCGCCGACCTCTCCCCCCGCCAGCGGCTCGTGGCCAGCGGGACGATCGTGGAGGCCGAGGTCATGCGCTGGCGCGGCACCTGCGCGTTCGTGTGCCGGCTCGACGACGGCACGGGGCAGATCCCGCTCGTGTTCGGCGGGCCCCGGGCCGTGCCGGGGATGCGCCCCGGCGTGCGCTGCACGGTCGAAGCGACGGCCCAGGACAACGGGCGCAGCCTCTTCCTCTGGCAGCCCTTCTACCGCTTCGAGCCCTGACCTCGTAGCGTTCGGGCGATGGCCGTGCCCGGCGACCGGTTCCGTGCGCTGCTGGCCGGCCCCGTGGTGGTGGCTCCCATGGCCGGGGGCCCCTCCACGCCCGAGCTCGTGGTGGCGGCGGCCGGCGCCGGGGCGCTGGGCTTCCTGGCGGCAGGGTACAAGAGCGCCGGGGCCATGCAGGCCGAGATCGACACGGTGCGCGCCGCGACGGGCGAGCCCTTCGGCGTGAACGTCTTCGTCCCCGGGGCGCCGGCCGGCGACCCGGCCGCGGTGTCGGCCTATCTGTCGTCGCTCTCCGCCGACGCGGCGGCGGTGGGGACGGAGCTGGGCGAGGCGCGCTGGGACGACGACGACTGGGGGGCCAAGGTCGACGTCCTGGTGGCCGCGCCGCCCCCGGTGGTGAGCTTCACCTTCGGCTGCCCGCCCGCCGGCGTCGTGTCCGCCCTGCGCGGGGGCGGCGCCGTCGTGGGCGTCACCGTCACCCACCCCGTCGAGGCGGGCCTGGCCGAGGAGACGGGCGTCGACTTCCTGTCGGTCCAGGGGCCCGAGGCGGGCGCCCACCGGGGCACGTTCGTCAACGACGTGCGGCGTGGCGCCGAACGCGACCTGTTCGACCTCCTGCGCGCCGTGGCCTCCGTCAGCGCGCTCCCGCTGCTGGCGGCGGGAGGGATCATGGGCCCCGAGGCGGCCCGGGCGGCACAGGCTGCCGGCGCCGTCGCCGTCCAGTGCGGCACGGCGTTCCTGCGGTGCCCCGAGAGCGGCGCCCACCCCGTGTACAAAGCCGCCCTGGCCGACCCCCGCTTCACCGACACGACGGTCACGCGCGCCTTCAGCGGCCGGCCGGCGCGGGGCCTCGTCAACGCCTTCGTGCGCGCCCACCGCGACGCGCCCCCCGCCTATCCCGAGGTCAACAACGCCACCCGTCCCCTGCGGGCGGCGGCCGCGGCCGCGGGCGACGCCGAGCGCATGAGCCTGTGGGCCGGGCAGGGCTGCCGTCACGCCCGCGACGCCCCCGCCGCCGACGTCGTCGCCCACCTGCGCGGCGCCCCGTGAATCGCCGGCCGGTGAGCGCGGACGTCGTGGTGGTGGGGGGCGGCCTGGTGGGGAGCGCCACCGCCTACGAGCTCGCCTGCGCGGGGGCCGAGGTCGTGCTGGTGGACGCGTCGCATCCGGGGCGCGCCTCGGACGCCGGGGCCGGCATCGTGTCACCCGAGACGCTCCACGACCCCGACGAGGAGTGGTTCGCCTTCGCCACCGGCGCCGCCGACCACCTGCGGCAGCTCGTGGCCCGCCTGGGCGAGGAGGGCGTGGACGCCGGGCCCGACACCTACGCCGCGTGCGGGTCCCTCGTGCTGGCGCTGGCCGAGCACGAGGACCCGTGGTTCTCGGAGGTGCGCGACGTGGTCCTGCGCCGCAGCCCGGGCGTGTCCGAGATCACCGCGGCCGAGGCGCGAGGGCGCTTTCCCGCCCTGGCGCCGCCGTGGCGGGCCCTCTACAGCCCCGCTGCCGCCCGCCTCGACGGGCGGCGGCTCAGCGCGGCGTTGCGCGGCGCGGCGGACCGGCGGGGCGTGCGGCTGGTGGACACCGAGGCCGTCGGCATCGAGCGCCGGGGCGACCGCGCGTCGTCGGTGCGCACCGACGACGGCGTGCTGGCGTGCGGGTCCGTGGTGCTGGCCGGCGGGGCGTGGACCGCCGCCGCGGGGAGCTGGCTCGGCGTGGCGCTGCCCGTCGCCCCCACCAAGGGACAGATCGTCCACGTCGTCGTGCCGGAGGGCCGGGCGCAGCCCGACACCGGCGGGTGGCCCATCGTCCAGCCCATCTTCAACTTCTACCTCGTGCCCTGGCGCGGCGGCCGGGTGGCGTGCGGGGGCACCTTCGAGGCCGAGGCCGGGTTCGACACGCGGCCCACGGTGGCAGGCGTGCGCGACCTGTTGCGCGAGTGCGCGGCCATCGCCCCGGGCCTGGCCGAGGCCACGGTGTCGGAGGTGCGTGTGGGCCTGCGCCCGGTGAGCGCCGACGACCGTCCGCTGCTGGGCGCGGTGCCGGGGTGGGCCAACGTGCACGTCTGCAGCGGGCACGGGGCCAACGGGCTCGCCCTGGGGCCCTACTCGGGGGCGCTGGTGGCCGCCGGCGTCCTGGGGGGCGCGGCGCCCCCCTACGGGCTCGGGCGCCTGGCGGGCTGACCCCCGCCGCCGCGGCGGGCCCCGGGGGCGCTCACGTGGGCGCCGAGGGCCGCAGGAGGCTCAGGATCCGCTCGAGCTCGCGGTCCTGGGCCTGGAGG
>DATJBC010000299.1:0-10665 GCA_035515515.1 Acidimicrobiales bacterium | reverse complement strand
GTCCTCGGGCCCGCCCACGGCCTCGGCGCGCAGCCCGAGGTCCGCCTCGACCGGCCGCGCCTGGCCGAGCGGCAGGTACACGGCCTCGGCGACGACGCCGCCCTCGGGGTCGAGGAGGGTCACGGCCACGACGTCCTGGGCGGGCGGCGCGAAGCGGTAGGCGTAGCTCACGTCCCGGAACCCGTCGAGCATCGTCTCGGCCCGGACCGTGCACGATCCCCGGGCGGCGACCTCCACGGCACGCTCGGCCTCCTCGGTGCGGAGCTCCCCGCGGGTGTAGAGCGAGACGCGCAGCGATCCCCGGAACGACTCGGCGGTGTCGTTGATCACGTGACAGTGGAGGCCGTTGAGGCCCTCGTCGGTCACGATCACCGTCACGGGGGCCCACACGCGCCGCAGCGCGTACCAGGGGGCCTTGGGGATCCCGGCCGCGTCGACGAGCCCCCACCCCGCTCCGCGCCGCAGGTCGCGCAGCCCGAGCACGAGGCCCCCGGCACACGACGAGCCCGGGCGGCGCCATTCGGAGAAGACCGCCTCCATGAGCGCCGCGTTGGTGGCCCGGCCCAGGTCGAGCGCCCGGTCGGCGTCCACGTAGCGCTGCTCGAGGGGGTCGACCTTGAACAGGGCGCGCATGTAGAAGTCCCTGACGTCCTCCATGTCCCAGGACCGGCCGGCGTCGTGGTGCAGGCCGCGTTTCCACGTCGGGTCGTGCCCCGCCGCCCACGACCCGCCCCACTCCTCGACCTGGGCGACCTCGGGCGGGGTCGAATAGGCCAGGCACTCCGCGGCGAAGCGGACGTTGGCCAGACGGGCGTCCTCGACGGGACGCATGTACCCGCCGACGCCGAAGTACTGGCACACCCCGGCGTCCATCCGGAACGGCAGGTCGCCGCCGGAGGGGTTCGAGGTGACGTAGGGAACGCCGGGGAGGGCGGCCTCGAGCACGTCGGGGATCGTCTTCTCGAGCAGCGCGACGGACCAGCGGTCCGGAGGCAGGCCGTTCATGGCGGCCACCTCCTCGATCTCCTGACCGCCGCACACCACCGTGAGGGAGGGGTGGCCGCTCATGGCCGCGAACACCTGGGTGAGCTCGGCGGTGACCTCCTCGTTGAAGGTGTCGTCGTCGGGCGGGTCCATGAAGGCGAACATGCAGTCGTGCCACACCAAGATGCCGAGCTCGTCGCACAGGTCGAAGAACGCGGTCTCCTCGTAGACCGAGGTTCCCGGGACGCGCACCATGTTCATGTGGGCGTCGCGGGCGAGGAGGAGGGTCCGTCGCACCTCGTCGGCACCCCCTCCGGGCCGGACCGGGTCGGGGGGGAACCAGCACGCGCCCCGGCAGAACACGGGCTCGTCGTTCACGACGAAGCGGAAGCCGTCGCCGCTGCGGTCGAGGGTGACGGTGCGGAACCCCACACGGCCCAACGGGACGTCCGCCCCGGCCAGGCGGGCGGTCACCGCGTAGCGCGGCTGGTCGCCATGGGTGTGCGGCCACCACCGCGCCACCTGGGGCAGCGTGAGCTGTCCGACCAACACGACCTCGTCGCCCTCCATGTCCACCGACATCGGCGCCACCACATCGGCGACGCGCACCTCGGCATCGCCGGCTCCTGGCCCCCCCGCCCGCCACGCGGCCGCGTCGAGGCGGAACGACACGTCGACGACCCCGCCGGGCCCCTCGCAGCGGGCCGCCAGTCGGACGTCGCGGGGGCGGGCGGCCTGGGCGGCGGTGAGGCTCACGGCGCGCCAGGGCCCCACCGCCGCCGGGACGTGCGCCCACCCCGGGATGCGCCCGAGCAGGCTGGTGCGGAACCACCGCAGGTTCTGGTGCGCGACGAGATACGTCTTCCAGCGGGGCCGGGGGCGCCGGCCCGCCAGGGCGGGAGCCAGCGCCGAGCAGCGGATCACGAGCTCGTGGTGGCCGCCCTCCAGCGCCAGACGCGGGGCCCAGCGCCGGAACATGTTCGTGGTGCTGAGCACGTGCGCCCCGTCCATCCACACGTCGCCCATGGTGGCCACGCCGCCCAGCTCGAGGATCCAGGCGCCCGGCGGAGCCTCGAAGCGGCACCGGAACCACCAGTCGTCCTGGTCGTAGTCCCGCAGGTCGGCCAGGGCCACGCCGGCGTCGAGGAGCGCGCCCGCCGCGGTGCCCGGCACCGCGGCGGGCCACCAGGGCGAGTGGCCGTGCAGGTCCTCGGGACCGGCCAGGGCCCCGGGTGGGGTGCTGGTGCACTCCCAGGCCGCCCCGGCCAGCGCGTTGGGGGTGTGGGCATCGTCGCTCGTGGGCACGCCCTCATTGTCGCCGCCCGCGGCCCGCAAGCCGTGCAACCGGGGGACACAATCCGCGTGACGGCGGGCGGGGAGCCGGGGGCAGGGAGAGGGCGCTCGTACAGGGCCACGCTCGGGCGTGCCGGGGCGTGGCGGCTCCGGCCGGCCCCGCCGCCCGGCCAGGTCCCCGGGCCGCCGGCCGCCCCCTCAGCTCAGCGGACCAGGCCGCGGCCGGTGACGAGGGGCAGGTCCAGCGCGGTGAGCAGGCCGGGCGGGGCCTCCACCACGGCGGGGACGGCGTTGACGAGCCGCATGGCGGTGGCCTTGAGCCCGCCGGTGTTGTGGTCGCCGTCGGTCCCCATGAGCTGGAGGTCAACGGTGTAGGTGGGCTCGCCCCGCACCACGACCCGGTATCCGCCCTGGCCCACGGGCTGCGGCCAGTCGGGGCCGATGTCGTCGGCCAGGCGGGTGACGTGCTCGAGCACGACGACCGCCCGCCCGGCGCGCATGCCGCGCACCTCGAAGCGCAGTCCGGCGGCGGTGCCCTTCTCGATGGCGCCCGACGCGATGGTGAGGGGCCGGGGTGCGGGCAGCCGCTCGTAGTGCTCCTCGACGTCGTCCAGCTCGATGTCGAGCCCGGCCGCGAGCTGGCGCACCACGCTTCCCCACGCCATGGTGAGCACGCCCGGCATGAGCAACATGGGCACGTCGTCGAGGGCCCGCCCGAACCCCATGATGTCGAAGATGACCATGGACTGGTTGTAGGTGGCGTAGTTGAGGATCTCGAGGCAGCGGACCTCCTCGATGCGCTCGCTGATCCCCGTCACCACCAGCGGGAGCCAGTCGTTGGCGAAGCCGGGGTCGATGCCGTTGACCCACAGCGACACCCCGGTGGCGGTGGCGGCCTCGCGCAGCGGGTCGGTCATCGAGGGCGGCACAACGCCCTCGGGGTACTGCAGGAACACGGGCCCGCTCGACACGACGTTGGCCCCCGAGCGCAGGATCATGGCCAGGTCGGCCAGCGCCTCGGGCAGGCGGTGGTCGGCCATGGCGGCGTGCACCACGCAGTCGGGCTCGGCCGCCAGGACGGCATCGGCGTCACCGCTGGCCGCCACGCCCAGCGGCCGCCCCAGGCCGGCGAGCTCACCGGCGTCGCGGCCCACCTTGTCGGGGCTCGACACCCACACCCCCACCAGCTCGAGGTCGGGCCGGGCGTCGATCCCGGCCAGGGCGTGACGGCCGACGTTGCCCGTCCCCCACAGCGCCACCCGGTAGGTGCGGGCGCCCGTGGCCGTCACAGGTCGGGGAGCCCGAGGTCGAGGTTGGGGCGGTCCAGGCCGCCGTCCACCTCGAGGACCTTGCCCGTCACGTACCCGCCGGCCGGCGAGCACAGGTAGACGACGGCGGCGGCGATGTCCTCGGGGTCGCCGATGCGCCGCAGCGGCGTGGCCTGCTCCATGGCGCCGCGCAGCTCGTCGCTGGTGAGGACGACCTCGAGCGCCGAGGTGGCCACCGAGCCCACGGCGATGGCGTTCACCCTGATCCGGGGGGCGAGGTCCGTGGCCGCCAACCTCGTGAAGTGGGCCAGGGCGGCCTTGGCGGTGCCGTAGGCCACGAACCCCCGGCCCTGGGTGCGTCCCATGGCCGACGAGATGTTGACCACCGCACCGCCGTCGCCCGCCAGCATGAGCGGGACCGCCGCCCGGGTCAGGGCGTGCGCCGTGCTCACGTTGAAGTGGAAGGCGGCCTCCAGCGCGCGCGGCGACGTGTCCAGGTAGGCGCGGGGCATGGTGCCCCCGACGTTGTTGACGACGATGTCGAGGCGGCCGAAGGAGTCCTCGGCCGCCTGCACCAGGCCGGGGAGGGTGTCGAGGTCGTTCAGGTCGGCGGGCACCGCCACGGCGCGCCGGCCCGTCGCCTCGATGCGCTTGGCCATCTCGGCCAGCTGGTCCTCGGTGCGGGCCGAGATGACGACGTCCGCCCCCGCCTCGGCGAGGGCCAGGGCGCTGGCGGCCCCGATGCCGCGGCCCGCGCCGGTCACGATGGCGGCGCGGTCGGTGAGGCGGAACCGGTCGAGGATCATCAGATGACCCTAACGGGAAAGGGATCGGCCGCTCAATGCGGGAGGCCGAGGCAAAGGCGCCCGGTGCGCCGCGCTCAGGCGGGCCTGGTCGGCGGCAGCCCCAGCTTGCGGTGGTCCCAGGACACCGTGCGCCCGACGCGCAGGGCGATGACGTCGCGCTTGTGCAGCATGGTCTCCACGAAGGGCCGCAGGTCCTCGCTGTAGGCCCCGTAGTAGCGCTCGAAGAGGTTGACGCCCAGGGCGAACATGCGCTCGGGGTCGCCGATGAACTCGGCGGTCCCCACCAGCTCGACCCCGCGCAGCTCCTCGTAGTACTCGCCGTCCTCGGCCATCACCGTGAGGCGGGGGTCGCGGCGCAGGTTGCGCGCCTTCTGGGACTTCGTCTTCGTCTCGAACGCGATCATCCCTTCCACGAACCCGTACCACATGGCCACGGCGTGGATCGATCCGTCGTGGTTGATGGAGCACAGCGTGACCGGGCGGCGCTCCCCCATGAAGGCCTCGATCTCCTCCGCCGTCATCTTGATGAGCGCCCGCTGGTTGACGCCGTGACCCATCTGCCCCACGGAACCCTCGCCACCGGACGCCGCCGCAGCGGGCGCACCTTGCTCGGACGGTGTCGCGCTCATGGGGCTCCTCGGGTGGTGCCGTCCTCGGGGGTGGCCGGCCGCGGGGTCGTGACGGGCGGGTCAGTACGCGCAGGGCAGATGCTTGATGCCGTTGATGAAGTTCGACCGTAGCCGGTCGGGCTCGGCCGCCGCCCGGATGTCGGGCAGCTTGTGGAACAGCTCGCGGAACATCACGGTGATCTCGCGCCGCGCCAGGTGGGCACCCAGGCAGAAGTGCGGACCGGGGGCGCCGAAGCCGACGTGAGGGTTCGGGGTCCGGCGCACGTCGAACCGTTGCGGGTCCTCGAAGGCGTCCTCGTCGCGATTGGCCGAGTTGTAGAACAAGACGACCTTGTCGCCCTCCGCGAAGGCGTGTCCCGACAACGTGGTGGGCTCGGTGACGGTGCGGCGCATGAAGATCACGGGGGAGGCCCAGCGCACGATCTCCTCGACGGCGGTGGGGGCCACGCCCTCGAAATCGGCGGTCCAGGCGGCTCGCTGGTCGGGGTGCTCGGTGAGGGCCCACAGGCCGTGGCTGATGGCGTTGCGCGTGGTCTCGTTGCCGGCCACCAGGAGCAGGATGAAGAAGGATGCCAACTCGGCGTCGGTGAGGGACTCGCCGTCGACGTTGGCGGTCGCCAACGCGGTGGTGAGGTCGTCGGTGGGGTGCTGGACGCGGAAGGCCGACAACTCCCGCATGATGCCCGCCAGGTCGTTCCCGGCGGTCATGAACGCCAGGACCGGATCCTCGCCCTCGGGCACGTACTCGGTGTCACCCATCGACAGGATGATGTTGGAGCAGTTGAAGACGGTGTCGTACTGGCTCTCGGGCACGCCCATCATGTCGCAGATCACCTTGAGCGGCAGGCGGGCGGCCACCTCGGTGACGAAATCGCACTCGCCCTTGGCCCGCACGCTCTCGACGATGTCGGCTCCGACCTGCTCGATGGTGTCCTCGACGGCGCGCACCATGCGGGGGTTGAAGGCGGCGGACACGATGCGGCGGAGGCGGGCGTGGCGGGGGTCGTCCATGTTGATCATGGAGCCGAAGAACTCGAGGAGCTCGGGGGGCATGTCGAGGATCGTGGAGCCCGACTTCCCCGAGCAGTAGAGCTCGGGATGCCGGCTGATCTCGACGATGTCGGCGTGGCGGGTGACGGCGTAGTAGCCCGGGCCCGGGGGGATGGGGATGACCGTCTCCACCTCGATCTCGGGCTCTTCGAAGAAGGCGATGGGCCGCTCGGCGCGCAGCGTCGCGAAGGTCGCCTCCCGCACGTCCCACGGCTCCTCCCAGAATTCGAGCTTCGAGAGGTCGATGTCGTCCAGCCGCAGGGTGGGGGAGGTCATGGCGTCCATCCTCGCGCCGCCACCAGGGCGCGACCAGCGGTGCGCCCCGCCCCCGGTGAGCAGGCGAACCGACCCCGCTACACGCCGGCCGGCTCCCGCGCGCCCCGCGCCCGTCGCCCCGGGGCGGCCACGGCGTCGAGCCCGCTCTCCACGGCGAGGCCGAGGCGCTCGGCGTCCGCAGCCTCAGCGGGCGTGCAGTGCGCGGGCCCGTAGCTGGCCCGGGCGGCGAGCGTCGCCAATCGGCTGTAGGCCTCGATGGCGTCCTCTGCGGCGTGGGCCTGGGCTGTGCCCGCCTCCGGGATGGCGGGCGCGTAGGGCACGAGCCACTTGGCACCCGCCAGCGCACGGAGCCGCCGGACGTGCTCGTCGATGGTCTCGGCCGGGCGCCGTCCCAGCCGGGCTCGTTCGAGCGCCGCGCTGGCGCCGTCGTAGTGGTCGAGCACGAGGGCGGTGGGATCGGACGTGGTCGGCGAGAGCCAGCGGGCCCGAGCCAGCCAACCCAGGCGCGCCAGCCCGGGGACGCGGGCCAGCCATGCGGGGCGCGTGGCGCGCCCCGTGGCGGGGTGGTGGCGCCGGCGCCACCGCCTCCGCCACCACCGGAGGACGGCGCCCATGCGCCCGGTCCGCACGAGCATGAACGTGACGGCGCCCGCCACGAGGAGCACGAGCAGCGAAGCGACGATCCATCCGCCGTCGCCCGACGCCGACGTCGTGCCCTGGCGTCGCGCTGGAGCGCCGTGCGGCGCTCCAGGGGTGGTGGACGGCACGGTCGTCGCCGACGACGCGTGGCGCTGGCTCGTGACGGTCGACGCCGTCGACGCCGAGGACTGGGCGCCGGCGCCGGGGCTCGTCACGTGGGCGCCCGAGTCCACGCCGACCCCGGTGGGCTCGCCGGTGGTGGCGGGCGTGGGCTCGAACGAGACCCATCCCGCCGTGGGGCCCAGATAGACCTCGGGCCACACGTGCGCGTCGGCGCCCGTGACCCGGTAGTGGTCGGTGCCCGCCGGCGTGCCGGTCGTGAACCCCACGGCGATGCGCGTGGGGAGCCCGTCGATGCGGGCGAGCGCGGCGTAGGCGGCGGCGAACTGCTGGCAGAAGCCGGCGCGCGTGGTGAAGAGGAAGGACGACAGGGGGTCGCCCGGGGAGGGCGGCGGCGTGAGGGTGTAGCGGAAGCGGCCCGAGTTGAACCAGCGGGCGAGGGCGCCTGCCTCGGCGGCGGGGCTCCCGGCGCCCGCCACGATCTGGTGGGCGAGGTTGACGACGGGCCCGGGCATGGGCGGGATCTGCAGGTACGGCTCCAGCTCGCCCGGAGTGACCTGCCCGTTCTCGAGGGCGGCTGCCACCGACGTCCCCGCCGCCGCCGAGGGAGCGCCGCCGGGGACGGCGGCCTCAGCCGTGTAGCTGTAGCCGGAGGCGGTCTCGTAGGAGCGCACCGCGCCGAAGCCCGCCAGGAACGTGGCGTCGGAGTCCACCCCCACGACGGTGGAGGGCAACGGGAGCAGCGTGCTCTCGAGGTCCTCGATCGTGATCCGGGCGCGGAATGTCTTGACCGGCCGAGGTTGGGGCAGCACGGGGAGGAACGCCGCCGATCCGCCCGCCAGCGGCACCTGGATGCTCTGCACCGCCGTCTGGGTGTGGGGGTCGGGCAGCCAGGCCGTGCCCGTGAACAAGGTCAGCACGGCCACCTGCCAGTAGCTGGGCCGCGGGGTCGTGGCGCTGAACATGGGCTCGTCGGACCGGCTCTCGATCACGGCCTGGAGGTCGTCGACGAGGTTGATGGCCTGGACCCCGAAGGGCGCCTGGGCGCCCAGCCCCGACCGGGGGCCGCCCCCCGCGCCCGGGCCACCGGGGGCGATGGACAGGCTGCCCGCCTTGCGGTCGGACGGGAACGGGAGGGCGTTCACCTTCAGCGCGCCGAGCACCGGGCTCACCGCCAGGGGCACGGCGACGGCCAGCAGCGCGGCCCACGCGCCGGGGAGCACGGCCCGCAGGCGCCGGGCGCCCGTGCGGCGTGCCGGCGCCGCGGCCACCTGGGCGGCCAGCGCGCCGGAGGGGCCGGTGGTGACGGTCTGGGCCGCGACGAGGAATGCCAGGGCGCTCACCAGGTAGGAGAGGGCGCCGGGCACCCGGTCGATCTGGGAGCTGAGCAGCGCCGTGTAGGAGAAGAGGCCGAAGCTGGGCGCGAGCGCCAGGAGAGGGCGCGCGCTGCGTCGGTCCGGCCAGGCCCACAGCGTGCGGGCCAGGACCGCCACGAGGCCCGCACCCGCCGCGACCCACAGCACCACGCCCGCCGTGGCCGGCACCGGGGTGGGGTGGGACCGGATGACGTGGTACCCGGCGGCGAAGCGGCTGCCCACGGCGCGCCATGCCGCCGCCGTGGGGACCCCGCCGCGCGTCGCCGACAGGAACTGGCCCCACAGCGTGCTCAGACACACCGCCGCCACCCCGCAGGCGCCCGCCACGGGAGCAGGTGCACGCAGGCGGCGCACGAGCGACGTGGTCAGGTGCCCGGCCGCCACCGTGGCGACGACCGGGCCCAGCACGCGCCACGCCGTGGGCTGCGCCGTGAGCCGCGCCACGCCGAGCCCGGCCGCCAGGGAGACGGCGAGCAGCGTGACGTCGGGGAGCACCCGCGCCGGCGCGGGGGGGCGACGCGGCGCGTCCGTCGCACCCAGCACCGCGTTCATCGCACCAGCACCGCGCTCATCGCACCAGCACCGTGTCGGCCTGCCGGCGCACGGAGTCGGGCAGCGCCTGGGCGGCGGCCCCGGCGGCCGTCGTGACGAGGACGATGTCGTCGCCGGCGGTCGCCCACACGGCGCCTCCCGTGGGCCGGTCCCCCCACCGCCGGGCGGCGGCCGGCGGGGCGCCGGCCGGACCCAGCAGCGCCAGGGCCCGCAGCAGCGCGGGCCGCGCCGCGGCGCCCGGGGCGATCACCATGCTCTCGCCCGTGCTCGTGCACAACTCGACGGTGACGCCGTCGTCGAGGGCCCGGACGCCGAGCCCGGCCGCCTGGGCGATGGCGTGCTCGATCGAGTCGCCGGCATGCGAGGCGGGGCGCAGGTCGACGAGGAGCGACAGCGTGGCCGAGTCGGGGGCCACGAACTCGCGCACCATGATGTCGCCCGAGCGCGCCAACGAGGGCCAGTGGAGGCGGCTGAGGCGGTCCCCGGGGGCGTACGGGCGCAGCCCCTGCAGCTCGTCCCCGGCCAGGGCGTTGGTGGGCGCGGCGGCGCCGGCATCGGGGTGCCGGCCCGCACGCCGGCCCCGGTCGTGGGCGCTGCGGTCGGCGGCGGCGGGAACCGGGAACACGATCACGTGCGCCACCGGGGCCGTGCCCACCCGGCGGGCCCCCAGCCCGAAGGGGTCCTGGCACCACACCGACACGCCCGACAGGGTGAGGAGGCCGCGGGTGGTCGCCGGCACGGGGAACGACACGACGACCGACGCGCCCGGGGCCAGCGGGGGGAGCCCGGTGCCGCCCGCCACGGCGCGCCGGTCACGGGCCCGTTGGCGGCGCGTGCCCCGTCGCGGGGGCCCGGCGAGGCCGGAGGCGAGCCCGCCGGTGGGATCGGCGGCGACCTCGGCCGGGGCGCCACCGCCGGGTCGGGCGGCGACGTCCCGGTCGAGGCCGCGCCCGGGGCCCGGCGCCCGCCGCCCGGTGGCCAGGGCGCTGCCGCTCAGGCCCGGGTACGAGACCGCCCAGCACCGGGCGGGGTCCCCCACGACCACCGACGGGAGGTGACGGCGCCCGGCGTTGGCCACCGTGAGCTCGACCACGGCGGCCTGGCCCGGCGACAGGTCGATCTGCGGTGTGCTCGTGACCATCCGCAGCCCACGCCGCGCCCGCCGACGCCGCACGCGGACCGACACGGCCCCGAGCGCCAGGAGCACGGCCACCGAGGCGGCCACCATGACGAACTCCTCCACCCCGTAGGCGAGACCCGCCACCGCCAGGATCACCGAACCGGCGGCCAGCACCATCCCCCTGTGGGTGAGCACGGCGAGACGCCTGACGGACGCGCGCGGGCCGTGCCGCGTCGCCTAGTGCGCCCTGCCCACGGGCACGACCAGGCGGGAGAGGATCTCGGCGATGGCCGAGGACGGCGTCACCCCGGCGAGCTCCGCGGCGGGGTGGACGACCACCCGATGCCCGAGCGCGGGCTCGGCCACCACCTTCACGTCGTCGGGGACGACGAAGTCGCGGCCGCTCGACACGGCCACGGCGGCGGCGGCCCGCACCACGGCCAGGCTGGCGCGCGGGGAGGCCCCCACGGTCAGGTCGGGATGGGCGCGTGTCTCTCCCACGAGGTCGAGGACGTAGCCCCGCACCTCGGGCGAGGTGTGCGCCCGCAGCAC
>DATJBC010000298.1:0-11384 GCA_035515515.1 Acidimicrobiales bacterium | reverse complement strand
ACAGTGGGAAGGTCCGGCCCAGTGCGTAGTAGAAGGGCAGGTCCGCATCGGTGAAGTAGGCCATTGAATCGACGCTCTTGGCCGTCACGAACCCGTCGTTGCGGCCGTGGTTCCACGACGCGTGGCTCACGACCCAGTTCTGGGAGATCTGCACCTTCGCCTGGCACACCGACGGCGCGTGGTACGCGCGGACGGGGCTGCCATTGGCGTCCGGGTTCGAATTGGCGGGCTGGCCCTGGGCGTCGAGGTGGAACCCGTCGCCGCGACCGAGCATCCCGAAGTAATTGTCGAAGGAGTGGTTCTCCATCATGAGGACCACGATGTGGCGGATCTTGGGCAGCATGTCGGCTCCCGCCGCCCGACGGGGGAACGGGCGCTGGCCCGCCCGGCGTGTGGTGGTCGGACCGGGCCCGGTGGTCGTGGTGGTGCCCGCCGTGGTGGCGCCGCACCCCGCCAGGAGCACGCCGCCCACGCCGGCGGCGGCCGCCCCCGACAGCAGGGCGCGCCGGCTGACGGGCCGGGGCGCGGGCGCAGGCACCGTCAGCGCTTGGGCTCGAGGAGCCTGCGGGGGTGGCGCCCGTCCACGTAGCCCATGAACGGGGGGTGGACGTTGTAGCCGAGCAGCTCCTGGAGGCGCTCGGGCAGGGCGCGGACGGTGTCGAGGGGGATGCCCAGGTAGTGGTTCTCCTGGGGCCGCAGCCACGACACGGCGTACTCGAGCACCACGCCCAGGCGGGCCCGGTCGGTGCGGTTGGCCCCGCCGCCGTGCCACAGGCTCCCCAGGTAGAACAGCACCGAGCCCGCCGGCATCTCGGCCGCCAGGGTGGGGGTGTCGGGCCCGGGGTGCTCGGTGACCCAGCGGTGGCTCCCCGGCACGATGCGGGTGGCCCCGTTGGCCTCGGTGAAGTCGTCGAGCGCCCACATGGTGTTGAGCACGAGCTCGCCGTGGGGGCGGGGCACCGGGTAGATGGCGTCGTCGTAGTGCAGCACCTGCGCCATCTCGCCCGGCCCGATCTCGATGCCCGTGGGCGCGCTCAGCTGGTAGTGCCCCAGCACCTCGTCGAGCACGCCCAGCACGAGCGGGTGCAGCACCGCCCCGTCCAGGGCGCGCGTCTTGGCGAACAGGGCGTAGACGCGCTTGGTGCGGGCTCCCTCGAAGGTGTTGCGACCCCGCGGCGTGCCCGCCAGCACCCGCCGCAGGTCGTGGCGCGCCGCGGACAGCTCCGTCGGGGGCAGCAGGCCGGGCACCACGGCGTATCCGTCGTCGTGCAACGCGCCCAGCACCTCGTCGACCGACGCCACCGTGGTGCGCTGCATCGGGCTCAGTCTTCCAGACCGTGCCCCGCCCGGCCCGCCCCCGTCCCGGGGCCCGCACGCGGCGCGCTCAAGCCGGCGGGGGCGGCGCCCGGGTGTCGAGCCAGCGCCGGAACCCCGCGGCGTTGGAGTGCACGCCGCTCAGGGTCTCGAGCTTCTCCCGGTGGGCGGGGTCGACCCCCGCCAGGTCGGCGGCGAAGGCCTCGTCGAGGGCCGCCGCGATGTCGCGCCCCTCCCGCCAGGCCGCCTCGGCCACGCCGGCCCACCGGCGCAGGGTCTGCTCGGCCTCGGCCAGCACGGCGGAGGGGTCCTCGAGCAGGCCGTAGTGGGCCAGCGCCAGGCCCGAGGGGCGGCGCGCCGCGAAGCGCCGCAACGACGCCAGCGCCCTGTCGAGGTCGAAGTCGGGGGGTGGCGTGGACGGGCGCAGCACCCCGGCGTCGGGGAGGCGGACCCCCACGGCGTCGCCGGCGAAGAGGACGCCGCTCACCGAGTCGTGCAGCGCCAGGTGGTGCTTGGCATGCCCCGGCGAGTCGACGGTGGTGAGGACGCGGTCGGCGGAGACGCGCAGCTCCTCGCCGTCCTCGAGGACGTGGATGCGCTCGGCCGGGGTGGGATCGAGCCGCCCGTAGAGCGAGTCGAGCAGGGGCCCGTACACACGCGCCGCGGAGTCGACGAGACGGGTGGGGTCGACGAGGTGGCGCGCCCCCTTCTCGTGCACGTACACCGTGGCCGAGGGGAAGGCGCGGGCCACGTCCCCCACGCCGCCGGCGTGGTCGAGGTGGATGTGGGTGACGGCCACGCCGGCGAGCTCGTGGGCGCCCACGCCCAGCTCGTCGAGGGCGGCCACGAGCGCCTTGACCGAGCTCTGGCTGCCCGTCTCCACCAGCACGGGCGCGTCCCCGTGGACGAGGTAGCCGGCGGTGACCCGCTCCCACCCGCCGAGGAGGGTGTCGATCTGGTCGACGCCCGGCGCGATGGACGTGACGCTCACGTGCCCACCTCGATGACGACCTTGACGTCGTCGGGCCGGCGGTCCAGCGCGTCGGCCCAGCGCTCGAGGGGGACCCGCCGGGTGACCAGGCCGTCGAGCCAGGTGCGATCGGCGGCCGCCAGGGCCGCCGCGGCCGCCTCGTAGTGCCGGCGGTTGGCGTTCACCGACCCCACGACGGTCTGGTTCTCGAGCACCATGGAGCGGTTGAGCATCGACGCGTCCACGCTGAGGGCGCGCGTGCCCGAGGACACCCCGGTCAGGCAGGCCACACCGTTGGGGCCGAGGTGCTCCATGGCGTCGAAGACGAGCGCCCCCACCCCGGTGCACTCCACCACCACGTCGGGGCTGGGCACGGACTGCTCGATGGGCCCGGTGTGGTACGTGGCTCCCACGGCGTGCACGAGGTCGGGCTTGCGGCCGCTCGTGACCTGGTCGAAGACGTGCACGTCCAATCCCCGCTGGACGCCCAAGAGAGCCGCGAGCAGGCCGATGGGGCCCGCCCCGGTGACGACGACGTGACGCGGCGTCCAGTGGGCGCGCCCGCCGATGCGGTCGATCTGCTCCCACGCCTTGGCCACCACGCTGGTGGGCTCGAGCAGCACCCCCAACGCGCCGAGGCCGGCGTCCACCTTCACGGCGAAGTCGGGATGGATGCGGTAGCGCTCCGAGCAGTACCCGTCGTGGGCCTTGATCCCCCGCTCGGTGTACTGGCCGTTGCGGCAGAAGTCCCACTCCCCCACGGCGCAGTTGTCGCAGGGCTCGGGGTCGGGGCGGCGCACGATGCCCACCACCAGGTCCCCCGGGGCCACGGGCGCGCCGGCCGGCGCCTCCATCACGCGCCCCAGCGACTCGTGGCCCAGCACCAGGCGGTCGCGCCCTTCGGGCGCCCAGCCGTAGGCGCCCGACACGATCTCGACGTCGGTGCCGCACACCCCCACGGCCAGCGTCTCCACCAGCACGGGACCGTCGGACTCGGGGGGGTCACCGACGTCGTCGAGGCGCGCCGAGCCCGCCTCCATGGGCTTCACCGTCAGGGCCTTCATGTCGTGCGCTTCCTTTCCGCCCGGGCCGCAGCGCGCGACCGCCCCCCGGACACTCTGCGCCGGGACCGGCTCCGCATCTCCTCGGCGCGCGACCGGCGCCAGTGGCGGGCCCGCCCCGCCGTCGACGCCACGACCTGGTCCTCCATGGAGGGGTGCCCGGTGAGGTTGTAGGCCGCGTTCACCAGCGACACGTGCGAGAAGGCCTGCGGGAAGTTCCCCACCTGGCGCCCGGCGCGCACGTCGTACTCCTCGGCCAGGAGCCCGAGGTCGTTGACCAGGCCGGCCAGCCGGTCGAGCAGCGCCTTGGCGTCGTCGTGGCGCCCGATGAGGTGCAGGCAGTCTGCCAGCCAGAACGAGCACGCCAGGAAGGCGCCCTCGTGCCCCGAGAGCCCGTCCACGGCACCGCTGTCCTCGGTGCGGTAGCGCAACACGAACCCGTCCTCGGTGAGGTCGCGCTCGACGAGCTCGATGGTGGAGCGCACCCGCTCGTCGGTGGCAGGGAGGAAGTCGACCAGGGGGATCATGAGCAAGCTGGCGTCGAGGGCGTCGGACCCGTAGTACTGCGTGAAGGCGCCGACCTCGGCGTTGTAGCCCCGGGCGCACACGTCCTCGTGGATGGCGGCGCGCAGCTGGCGCCAGTCCTCGAGCGGGCCCTCCTGGCCGAACTCCTCGATGGTCCGCACGGCGCGGTCGACGGCCACCCACGCCATGACCTTGGAGTGGGTGAAGTGCCGCCGGGGGCCGCGCACCTCCCAGATCCCGTCGTCGGGCTCGTCCCAGTGCTCGGCCACGAACTGCACGAGGGCCGTCTGCAGGTCCCACGCCGACTCCGACAGCGGGCCCCCCACCGTGCACGCCTCGTACAGCGCGGCGAGGACCTCGCCGTAGACGTCCAGCTGGAACTGGCCCGAGGCGGCGTTGCCCACCCGCACCGGCTTCGACCCCTCGTACCCGCCCAGCCAGTCGACCTCCCACTCGTCGAGGCGGCGCTCCCCGGCGGGCCCGTACATGATCTGGAGCTTGCTCACGTCGCCGGCGACGGCCCGCAGGAGCCAGTCGCGCCAGTCCAGCGCCTCGTCGTGGAAGCCCCCCCGCATGAGGGCCTCGAGCGTCAAGGTGGCGTCGCGCAGCCAGCAGTAGCGGTAGTCCCAGTTGCGGCCGCCGCCGAGCGTCTCGGGCAGCGACGTGGTGGCGGCGGCCACGATGCCGCCCGTGGGGTTGTAGGTGAGCGCCTTCAAGGTGATGAGCGAGCGCACGACCGCGTCGCGCCACTCCCCCTCGTAGGAACAGGTGTCCGACCACGACTGCCACCACGACTCGGTGTCGTGGATGGCATAGCGGGCGTCGACCGGCCGCGGCGGCGACTCCGACTGCTGGGACGGGTACCAGGTGAGCACGAAGGGGATGTGCTCGCCCTCGGCCACGGTGAACTCGGCCACCGTCGTCATGTCCTGGCCCCGGGCGTGGATGGGCGTCCACAGCGCCAGGGCGTCGGGGCCGGCCACCGCCACCAGCAGGTTGTCGACGCGCCGGACCCACGGGGTGAGCGAGCCGTAGCCGAAGCGCATCACGAGGTCCATGCGCATGTCCACGTGGCCGGCGACGCCCTCGACCATGCGCACCACCTGCGGGTGCTCCTCGCGGATGGGCATGCAGTCCACCAGCCGCACCACGCCGCCGTCGGCCTCGAAGGTCGTCTCCAGCACCAGCGTGTCCCCGCGGTAGCGGCGCGTGGCCCGGGGCTCGGCGGCCGCCGGGGCGATGCGCCAGTAGCCGTTGCCGGCGTCGCCGAGCAGGGCGGCGAAGCAGGCGTCGGAGTCGAAGCGGGGAAGGCACAGCCAGTCGATGGAGCCGTCCCGGCCCACCAGGGCGGCGGTGTGGGTGTCCCCGATGATCCCGTAGTCCTCGATGCGCAGGGTCACGGGGCCATTCTTAGCCAGCCACCCGCGGTCGCCGGCGGCGGGCCCGCCCCGCTCACGAGGACACGCACTGGCCCGTGCCCACCCGGGCGGACGGGGAGGCGGCCTGGGCCCGGCTCACGTCCGCCGACACGGCCGGCATGGCCAGGGCGTAGCCCACGTCGCTGTTGGTGGTGGCCCGGGCGAAGACCACGCCCACCACCGTCCCGTCGGCGATGCCCTTGTCGCCCGAGGCCACGAGCGGCCCGCCCGAGTTCCCGGGCAGGACGACGGCGTCGAGCTGGTAGATCTGGCGCGTCACGGTGGCGGTGCCGTAGATGTCGAGCCCGGGGACCCGGAAGGCGGCGGCCACCCCGGCCTTGCCGTACTTGAGGGGCCCGCCCTCGGGGTAGCCCAGCACCACGCCGGTGGTGCCCCGGTCCACGATCCCCGCGTAGACCGGCAGCGCGGGCTCGGTGAGGTGCCCGACGCGCAGCACGGCGATGTCGAGGCGCGGGTCGAACAGCACCGCGGTGGCGGGATGGCGCCCGGCGGCGTCGATCACGAACGGGGCGGGGATGCCGGCCACCACGTGGGCGTTGGTGACCACCAGATCGGGCGCCACGACGAAGCCCGACCCCTCCTGGATGACCCCGCATCCCGCTCCCGACACCTGCACGGTGGAGCCGTCGGCGCGTTCCACCGCGGCGCGCTCCGAGGCGTCGGTGGGCAGCGTCACCGGCGCGGCGGCCTGGGGCGGCAGCCCGGCGAAGACCACGGGGAAGCCGTTCTGGGCCAGGAAGCGCTGGACGGTGGAGAAGACCGCCGGGATGGGCGGGAGCACGTTGTCCAGGGCGCGCACGATGCGCGACTGCTGGACGGCACGGTCGAGGCCCGTGTAGCGGCTCTGCGAGAACAAGCTGGCCACCAGCCAGGTGGCGACGAGCGTGGCGACCACCGCCACGGCCACGCCGAAGATCGAGTCGATGGGCCCCAGGCGCAGGCGCTCCAGCAGCTGGCCCGAGCGCGCCCCCAGGGTGCGCCCCACACCGCCCAGGAGGGTGGCCACGCCGATGAGCACGGCCAGGGCGATGACGGTCTTGGCCGTGGCCGAGTGGGCCAGGCCGGCCAGGGGCGGCGCCACCAGCGCGCCGATGAAGAGGCCGAGCCAGAAGCCCCCGAAGGACAACACCTGTGTCGCCGCCCCCAGGCGCAGCCCGTGGATGCCCGACGCTGCCACCAGGACGAGCAACAGGTAGTCGACCCAATTCATCGCGCTAGATCCTCTCGCGCCCGGGGCGGCGCCGTGCAACGCGCAGCATGGCGACGTCTCCCCACCACGGGCGCGCCCCGCCCGGGCGGCGGCGGGGCGCTCCTTGCATGCCCACAACGGCTCCCGCCCATGCGCACCACCAGGACCGGCGCGTCCCGCGGGCGGGCACGGGCACGGCGCCGGGGTCGGCGTCGCGGTGGCGGCAGTAGGGTTGGCCCCGGCACGAGGAGGAGGCGGCGTGGCCGAGTTGGTGGAGCTGCTCGCCGAGGTGGTCGGCCCCGACCACGTGCTGGGCCCCGGCGCCATCCACGCCGACTACACCCACGACGAGGCCCTCACGGCCACGCCGGTGGTGCCCCTGGCGGTGGTGCGCCCGGCCGACACGGGCGAGGTGCGGGCGGTGCTGCGCGTCGCCTCGGAGCTCCACGTCCCCGTGACGGCCCGGGGCAGCGGCACCGGCCTGTCGGGCGCGGCCATCTCACCGGCGGACGGGATCCTGGTGTCGTTCGAGCGCATGGACCGGATCCTCGAGATCGACGTGGACAACCACGTGGCGGTGGTCCAGCCCGGGGTGACCCTCGAGGCCCTCAACGCCGCGGTGGCCGAGCACGGCCTCGTGTACCCGGTGTTCCCCGGCGAGTCGAGCGCGTCGCTGGGCGGGAACGTGGCGACCAACGCGGGAGGCATGCGCGCCATCAAGTACGGCGTGACGCGCCACCACGTGCTCGGCCTCGAGGCGGTGCTGGCGTCGGGGGACGTCATCCGCACGGGGGGGAAGTTCGTGAAGACCTCCACCGGCTACGACCTCACCCAGCTGCTCGTGGGGTCGGAGGGGACCCTGGCCCTCATCACCGAGGCCACCGTGAAGCTCCACCCCCGCCTGGCGCACGCCGCCACGGTGCTGGCGCCGTTCACGACGCTCGACGCCGTCACGGCGGCCGTGCCCCGCATCGTGGCGGGCGGGGTGGCGCCGCTCATCCTCGAGTACGTGGACATGATCACCATGGGGGCCATCACCGCCCACGTCGGCCTGGACCTCGGCATCCCCGAGGCGGTGCGCGCCCGCGCCCTCGCCTACCTCGTCATCGTGGTGGAGAACGCCCACGAAGCCCGTCTCGACGACGACGTGGCCGTGCTGGGCGAGCAGCTCGTCGAGCTGGGCGCCATGGAGGTCTACGTCCTCCCCGCCCACGCCGCCTCCCAATTGATCAGTGCCCGGGAGAAGGCCTTCTTCGTGGCCAAGGCGGCCGGTGCCGACGACATCGTGGACGTGGTGGTGCCCCGGGCCGCCATCCCCGCCTACATGGCGGCGGTGGCGGGCGTCGCCGACGCCCACGGCGCCCTCATCACCGGGTGCGGCCACGTGGGTGACGGCAACGTCCACCTGTCGGTCTTCCAGCCCGAGGCCGCCGCCCGCCGCGAGGTCCTGCGGGAGGTGTTCCGGGCGGGGATGGCACTGGGCGGGGCCATCTCGGGCGAGCACGGCATCGGCACCGAGAAGAAGCGGTACTTCCACGAGCTCGAGGACCCCGTGAAGATCGAGCTCATGCGGGCCATCAAGCGCTCCTTCGACCCCAACGGCATCCTCGGCCCCGGCAACCTCCTCGACTGACGGGCGAGACCTCGGTGAACGGCGCGCACACCCTGATCCGGACGCTGCTGGGCTGCGGCGTCGAGCTGTGCGTCACCAACCCCGGCACCTCCGAGATGCACTTCGTGGCGGCGCTCGACGACGTGCCCGAGATGCGCGCCGTGCTGGGGCTGTTCGAGGGCGTGGTCACGGGGGCCGCCGACGGCTACGGCCGCATGACGCGACGGCCGGCGGCCACGCTGCTGCACCTCGGGCCGGGCCTGGGCAACGGGATCGCCAACCTCCACAACGCCCGCCGGGCCCGCACGCCGGTGGTGAACGTGGTGGGCGACCACGCCACCCACCACCTGCACCTCGACCCCCCGCTCACCACCGACATCGAGAGCCTGGCCCGCCCTGTGTCGCGCTGGGTGCGCGCCTGCTCGGCGCCGGGCTCGCTGGCCGCCGACACGGTGGCCGCCGTGGAGGCCGCCCTGGGGCCGCCCGGGGGCGTGGCCACCCTGGTGGTGCCGGCCGACCTCACCTGGGGCGAGGCGGGGGCGGCCATGTCGGCCCGCCTCGCGCCGGCGCCCGCCCCGGTGGGCGACGACGCCGTCCAGGGCGCCGTCAAGGCGCTGCGATCGGGCGAGCCCGCAGCGGTGCTCACCGGGGGCGACGCCGTGCAGCGCCGGGGGCTCGTGGCCGCCGCCCGGGTGGCCGCCGCCACCGGCGCCCGACTGCTGGCCGAGACGTTCCCCGCCCGCCTCGAGCGCGGCGCGGGGCTCCCCGCCGTGGAGCGCCTCGGCTACCTGGCCGAGTTCACCCTGGCCCAGCTGGCGGGGATGCGCCACCTGGTGCTGGCCGGGGCGGCCGCCCCGGTGTCGTTCTTCGCCTATCCCGGCGTGCCCGGCGTGCTCGTGCCCGAGGGGTGCGAGGTCCACGTCCTGGCGGGCGAGGGAGACGACGTGCCGGGCGCCCTCGAGGCCCTGGCCGACGCCGTCGGTGCGCCGGCGCGCCCCCCGGTGGCCGGCGCCACCCGCCCGGACCGGCCCGCGGGCGCCCTCGACGCCCAGACGCTGGCGGCCGCGGTGGGGGCCCTGCTGCCCGAAGGGGCCATCGTGAGCGACGAGGGGAACACGGCGGGGATCGTCGTCCCGGCGATGACGGCGGGGGCCCCGCCGCACGACTGGCTGTGCCTCACCGGCGGGGCCATCGGCCAGGGCATGCCGGTAGCCACGGGGGCCGCGCTGGCCTGCCCCGACCGCAAGGTGCTCAACCTGCAGGCCGACGGCAGCGCCATGTACACCCTGCAGTCGCTGTGGACCCAGGCCCGCGAGGGCTGCGACGTGACCACCGTCATCCTCAACAACGGCTCGTACGCCATCCTCGAGCTCGAACTCAGCAGGGTGGGCGCGGCCCCGCCCGGGCCCCGGGCCCGGGGCATGCTCGACATCGGCCGGCCCGCCCTCGACTTCGTGGCGCTGGCGGCCGGGATGGGGGTGCCCGCCACGCGCGCCACCACCGCCGAGGAGTTCACCGACCAGCTGGGCCGGGCGCTGGCGGCGCCGGGGCCGGCGCTGGTCGAAGCCGTGCTGCACTGACGGCGGCGGGACCCGTGGACCTCAACGCCGACGTCGGCGAGGGCGCCCCGCACGACGACGCCCTGCTGGAGGTGGTGACGAGCGCCAGCGTGGCCTGCGGCGGGCACGCCGGCGACGCCGCCACCATGGCGCGCACCGTGGAGGCGGCCGCCGCCCGGGGCGTGGTGCTCGGCGCCCACCCCTCCTACCCCGACCCCACCGGGTTCGGCCGGCGCCCGCTGGCGCTGTCGCCCGCCCGGGTGGCCGACGAGGTGCACCGCCAGGTCGAGGCGCTCGCCGCCGTGGCGGCCGCGGCCGGCGTGGCCGTCCGCTACGTGAAGCCCCACGGCGCGCTCTACCACCGCGTGGCCGACGACGAGGAGTGCGCCCGCGCCGTGGCCGGGGCGGCGGGCGGTCGCGTCCTCGTGTGCCTGGCCGGCTCCCGCGGCGCGGCCGTGGCCGGCGCCTGCGGGGTGCCGGTGGCGGGCGAGGCCTTCGCCGACCGCGCCTACCGCCCCGACGGGCGGCTCGCCTCACGCCACGAGCCCGGGGCGGTGCTCGGCGATCCGGACGAGGTGGCACGGCGGGCGGTGTCGATCGCCACCGGGCGGGGCGTCACCGCGCTCGACGGCTCGCCCGTGGCGCTGGCGGCGGCGTCGATCTGCCTCCACGGCGACACCCCGGGCGCGGACGGCCTCGCCCGTCACGTGCGGCGCGCCCTCGAGGCGGCCGGCGTGGAGCTGGCGCCCTTCGCCCCGTGAGCCTCCGTCCCCCACTGCAGAGACCGCCCGGCGGGCGCCCCGGGGGGCCGCGCCCGGTGCGGGCCTTCGGCGACGGCGCCCTCGTGACCGAGGTGGCCAGCTCCGAGGAGGCGCAGCGCCTGGCGGCGTCCCTGGCCGACCGGGCCGGGGCGGGCGTGGACGACGTGGTGGTGGGCTACCGCAGCGTCACGGTGGTGGCCGACCCCGACGTGGCCGACATGGAGGGGGTGGCCGCCGCCCTGGCCTGGGGCGTGACGGCGGGCGGGGACGGCGGCGGCCACCGGCCGGCGGGCGCCGGGGGGCGCCCCCCGGCGGACGTCCCCGTGGCCTTCGACGGGCCCGACCTGGCCGAGGTGGCCGCCCTGGCGGGCATGACCCCGCGGCAGGTGGTGGCGGCCCTCACCGCCGGCCCGCTGCCGGTGGCGCTGCTCGGCTTCCTGCCCGGCTTCGCCTACCTCGACGGGTTGCCGCCCGGGCTGGCGGCGCTCCCCCGGCGGGCCACGCCCCGCCCCCGCGTGGCGGCGGGCTCGGTGGGGGTGGCCGGCGGGTTCGCCGGCGTCTACCCCCAGGCCTCCCCGGGCGGGTGGCACGTGGTGGGACGCAGCGCCGTCACCCTCTTCGACCCGGCCGCCCCCCCGTACGCGGCGCTGCGTCCCGGCGACCGGGTGCGCCTGCGGGCCGTGGCCGAGGTGGGCGACCCCCCCGGGGCGCCGCCGCGCGGCCCGCTCGTGGCCGGCTCCCCCCGGCCGGTGGAGGTGCGCGCCGCCGGCGTGCTGTCGCTGGTGCAGGACCTCGGGCGTCGGGGCGTGGCGGGATTGGGGGTGCCCCGGGCGGGCGCCGCCGACCCGGTCGGCCTCCGGGCCGCCAACCGCCTGGTGGGGAACCACGACGGCGCGGCCGCCATCGAGGTCAGCGCGGCCGGGCCCACGCTGCGCTTCGGTTGCCACGCCCACG
>DATJBC010000297.1:0-11746 GCA_035515515.1 Acidimicrobiales bacterium | reverse complement strand
ACCCGGTGGTGCCGTGCGCCCAGCTCAGGACGGGGAAGCCGCCGGCGGGCGCAGGCCCCGGCGGGACCACGACGTAGCCGGACTCGGCGATGTCGGCGCCGTAGATGGAGCGGGAGCGGAACAGGATGCGCCACACCGTCGCCCCCACCGGCACCCCGGGGACGCCGGTCACCTTCTCGGTGCGGATGAGCGTGCCGGGCGCGCCGGGGGGAAGCGGGCGCGGCGGCGTGTAGAAGGCGGGGATCCCCGTGGCGTGGATGTCGGCGGCCACGCTGGGCACGGCCCCGGACGCCGCGCGGTGCGCCCCGGGGGAGCTGCACGCGCTCAGGACCACGGCCAGGGCCACGACGCCCCCGGCCACGCGCGCCGCGCCGGACGGCCGGCGCCGTCGGCGGGCGTGCCGACGCGTCGAGTCGAGCGTCATGGGCCTCCTGGCGGATCGGGCCTGCGGCGCAGGCCGGGTCGTGGGAGCACTCTAACGACGTCCCCGCCGGGGGCAGCGTCCAGCCGACGGGCGCCCCGGTGGCGCAGAGCGCCGGGCCGTCCTCCTAACCGGGGGGAGGGAGCCGAACGTCGTCGCGGGCGAAGTGGCGCTCGTGGAGCACCTCGGCCACGGTGATGTCGTAGCAGGCGTAGAACTCGTCCCGGCCGCGCCGCTGGGCGGCACGGTGCTCGGGGTGGTCGCGCCAGCGCTCGTGGGCCTCGAGCGTGGCGAACGTGACCACCGACAGGCGCTCGCCGTCGTCGGCTTCGAAGGTCTTGATGCCCTCGAAGCCCGGGATGGTGCGGGCCAGCTCCTCCATGCGGGGCGCGGCGTCGTGGTACGCGCCGGACGCCTGCGGGCGCAGCCGTGACCGGAAGACCGTGACGATCTTGGCCATGGGCCCGCTCAGAGGGCGAGGGGGCGGATGGGGCTGAAGACGAGCGACGGGTCGTCGCGCCACGCCACGCCGGGCACGTCGACGTAGAGCTCGATCTCGTTGCCGTCGGGGTCCAGGACGTAGAGGCTGTGCGTCACGGTGTGGTCGCTCGCCCCCACGACCGTGGCCCCGGCCGCCTGCACGGCGCGCAGCGCCTCGCGCAGCTCGTCGTCGGAGTCACCCACCTTGATCCCGAAGTGGTAGAGGCCGATGTGGCGGCCCCGGGGGAGGTCCTGGGCGTCCTCACCGACCTCGATGAGCAGCAGCTCGTGGTGGGTGCGGTTCGAGGGCGCCGAGAACGCCGCCGCGGGGAACCCGACGGGGTCGAACGACAACTGCCGCCAGCCGAGCACGTCACGGTAGAAGGCCGCCGAACGCTCCAGGTCGCGCACGTAGAGCACGAGGTGCCCGAGCTCCTTCACTTCCATGGCGTCCTCCCGGCCCGTGGCGCCCGCGCGCCCCACATCGAGAACCTCGGCCTTCCCGGCAGTATTCCGTGACCGCCGTATGCTCGGCGCATGGACCTCTCCGCGGCGGAGTTGCGCGTGCTGGGAAGCCTGGTGGAGAAGCAGCTTACGACCCCGCAGCACTACCCCTTGACCCTCAACGCGCTGCTCCTGGCCTGCAACCAGTCGTCGAACCGGGACCCGGTGGTGGACTACGACGAGCACGAGGTGCAGGCCGCCGTCACGAGCGTCAAGGCCAAGGGGCTCGTGAGCTTCGTCCACCCCTCGCACGGGCGGTCCGCCCTGCGCTACCGCCACACCCTCGAGGAGGCCTGGGGCCTCGCCCTGCGACCGCTGGCGCTCCTGGCCGTGCTCGTGCTGCGGGGCCCCCAGACGCCCGGGGAGCTCCGGAGCAGGACCGAGCGCATGGTGCCCTTCAGCGGCGTCGACGAGGTGGAAGCCGAGCTCGAGGCGCTGGCCGCCCGGGCCACGCCCCTCGTCGAGCGCCGCCCCCGCCAGCCCGGGCAGAAGGAGGATCGCTACGTGCAGCTGCTGGGCGCCCCCGGCGAGCCCCGCCCCCCGGCGGCGGGCGGGGCCGCGCCGCCGGCGGCCGCCGGGGACGGCGGCCCACCGCCGCCTCCCGAGGGCGGGGGCGCCCTCCGGGCGGCGTCGCTGGCCGAGGACGTGGCGTCGCTGCGCGCCGAGGTGGCCGCCCTGCGACGCGACCTCGACGACCTGCGGGCGCAACTCGGGGCCTGAGCCCGGGCATCGCCCCCGACCCGCTACGGCGGGGCGCGCCAGAAGAACTCGAGTTGGATGTTGTCGGGGTCCCGGAAGGTGAGGATGGCGTTGCGGGTGTAGGGGGGCTCCTTGACGCCCGAGTGGGCGACGCCGAGCGCGTCCAGACGCGCCACCCAATCGTCCAGGTCGCCGCGCGCCGCGACGAGGAACTCGAGGTGGTCCAGGCCCGGCACGAATTCGTTGAACGGCTGGCGGGCGCCGTGGGCGTACTCGACCAGGCAGAGCTCGAGCCCCGTGCCCGGCTCGACGAGACACGCATCTCGCTGGCTCGCGTCGGCCGGCTCGTACGCTCGGCGGACCGTCATGCCGAACAGCTCCCGGTACCACGCGACGCTTCGCTCCAGGTCGGTGACGGTGAGCGTCGGGGAGAGATGGCCGGTGATGCGGGGCACGCCGCATTCTGCCAACCCGCCGGGGACCCGGCTCTCGGGTGGGTCCGGTCCGACGGCGACGGTGGCCCCCTGGGCCCGGCGCGCCGGCGACGCTGGGGCCCGGGACACAATGGGCGCCATGCCCATTCCCGCATCCCCGTCTCGTCCCGGCGCGGCGGCCACCGTGCTGGCTCTGTTCCACCAGGTGCACGAGCAGCTGCGCGACGAGCTGCGCGGCCTCGACCACCGTGGCCTGCACTGGGCACCGGCACCGGGGGCGAACTCGATCGCCACCATCGTCACCCACCTCGTCGGCTCCGAGGCCGAGACGCTCCGGTGCGTGGCCGGCGTGGCCTCCAGCCGCGACCGGGAGGCCGAGTTCGCCGGCGAGGCCGTCACCATGGGGGCGGTGGCGGCGCTCCTCGACGCCGCCGACGACCTGCTCGGTGAGTTGGAGCCGTGCATCGACCCCGACCGCCTCGATGCCGCCTTCCCGCTCCCGACCTTGCCCGCCGACGAGGCGCGCCCCGGCCTGTCGTGGCTCGTCGGCAACTACGGCCACGCCCGGGAGCACGTGGGCCACGTCCAGTTGACCAGGCAGCTCTACGGGCGGCACGGGGCCGGGCCGTAGCGGGCTACAGCGAGCGCGTCCCCGAGCGCTCGATGGCCGTGGAGTCGGTGCCCAGGTACGAGCGGATGACGGCCTCGTGCTCGAGCACCTCGGCGGGCGAGCCGGCGGCGATCACCTCACCCAGCTCGAGGGCGATCATGCGGTCGCACAGCCCGCTCAGCAGCGGCATGTCGTGCTCGATCACGAGCAGCGAGCACCCGCTGTGGGCCTGCACGCGCCGCAGCAGCGGCCCCAGCGCCTCGGTCTCGCGCTGGGCCACACCCCCCGAGGGCTCGTCCAGGAGGACGACGGCGGGGTCCTGCGCCAGCACGCAGGCGAGCTCCACGATGCGCCTGGTCCCGGTGGACAGCTCACCGACGAGCTTCTCCCGGAAGGCGGCCAGGCCCATGGCGTCCACCAGCACCTCGACCTGCTCGGCCACGTCGGCCTCCGAGTCGAGGCTGGCCGGCAGGCGCAGGCCCGCCGCCACGAGGTCCTTCGACGCCAGGTGGCGCTCGAGGGCCACGGCGATGGTCTCGGTCACCGTCAGCGAGGGGAACAAGCGCGCCTCCTGGAAGGTGCGGCCGATGCCGGCGACCGCCCGCATGTGCGCCGGCCACGTGCCGATGTCCATGTCCCCGAGCAGGATGCGGCCGCCGTCGATCTCCAAGAACCCCGACACCAGGTCGAACAGCGTGGTCTTGCCGGCGCCGTTGTGGCCGATGAGGCCGAGGATCTCGCCTTCGCGCAGGGAGAGGCTCACGCCGTTCACGGCGCGGATCCCGCCGAAGGTCTTCACCACGGACCGGCACTCGAGCACCACGGGCGCGTCGGGGGCGGGCGCCCGGCGCGCCGTGGCGTCGTCGGGCACGGGGGATGGCTCGTCCACGAAGGAGAGACCGGGGGCCGCCGGCTCCTCGTCACCGCTCCCGTCGGCGCCGCGTCCGGGGCCCGGCGCGCCCGGGCGCGGCGGGGCTCCGGCGGGGGCGGTGCCCCCGGTGAAGGCGCTCGCCGTCACGTGGGCGGCGGCCACGGGCGCGGGGGCGGCGGTGGGGGTGTCCTCGCCGGTGAGGGCGCCCGCCCCGGCCAGGAAGACCGAGCGCAGGATGTCGGGCCGGCGCAGCAGCTCGGCGGTGGGCCCCGAGAAGCGCACCTCGCCCTTCTCCAGGAACACGGCCCGCTCGGCCAGCTCGAGGGCGACGTTCACCGACTGCTCGACGATGACGATGGTGATGCCGCTGTCCCGCAGCATGCGCACGACCTCGAGGAGCTGGCTCACCACGGTGGGGGCCAGCCCCAGCGACAGCTCGTCGATCAACAGGAGGCGGGGGGTGACCATGAGGGCCATGGCCAGCGACAGCATCTGCTGCTCCCCGCCCGAGAGGTCGCCGGCCATCTGCGCGAGGCGGCGGTCGAGGGCGGGGAACAGCTCGAGGGCCGCCCGGCGCGCCTGGGACACGGCGCGCCGGTCCTTGCGCAGGAGCCACGAGCCCAGGCGCAGGTTCTCCTCCACGGTGAGGGTGGGGAACACGCCCCGCCCGCCGGGCATGAGCGAGATGCCCCGGCGCGCCATGGTGTCGGGGGCGGCCCCGGTGATGCGCGTGCCCTCGAACTCGACCTCGCCCCCGCCGGACACCTTGAGCAGGCCGCACGCCCCCTTCAAGAGCGTGGACTTGCCCGCGCCGTTGGTGCCCAGGAGGGCGACGACCTCGCCCGGCCACACGTCGAGGTCCACCCCGAACAGGACCTGCACCGGCCCGTAGGAGATCTCGACGCCCCGGCACCGCACCATGGGGTCACCGCGGCCGTCGGTCTCGGCGGTCGACGACACCACGCCGGTGGCCTCGGCCACGACCTCCTCGGGCGTGGCGGGGGCGTCCCCCCCGAGCGCCCCGGCGATGAGCGTCTCCTCGTGCGGGGCGCGCCCGGCGTCGTCCCGGCGGTCGGCCACCAGGCTGGGCACGAGCAGGCCGCGCCGCTCGGCCACCATCCGCAGCAGCCGGTCGCGCACGCGCTGCACGCCCTCGCCCAGGCCGCCGGGGAGCGCGGCCAGGATCCACAGGAGCCCGGCGCCGGTGATGATGAAGTAGTACTGGGGGAAGGCGTGCGACAGGATCTCGATGAGCGCCACCCCCATGAGGGCGCCCGAGATCGACCCCAGCCCGCCGATGACGGCCATGGCGAACACGAGCACGCTGAGCGAGGGGTCGAAGGTGTGCGAGCCCACCGCGCTCAGCGTGAAGGCGAACAGGGCGCCGGCGACGCCGGCGATGCAGCCGGCCAGGACGAAGCCCACCAGCTTGACCCGCACCTTGGGGACGGCCATGGCCTGGGCGGCCCGGGGGTTGTCGCGCATGGCCAGGAAGGCGCGCCCGGCGCGCGCCCGGCGCAGCCCGACCACGAAGAGGACCATGACGGCCAGGACCCCGAGGCACAGGAAGTAGTTGGCGCGCACGCTGGCCAGGTCGAAGCGCTTCCACAGCACGGGCCGGATGATGCTGGCGGGGAGCAGGTGCTCGAAGTTGGTGGGGTTGAAGAAGAAGCCGTCCATCATCACGGCCAGCGCCATGGTGATCACGGCCAGGAACTCGCCCCGGATGCGCAGGCCGGCGTACCCGATGGGGATGGCCAGCACCACCCCGGCGGCGCCCGCCACGGCGATGCTCACGAAGAGGTCGACGTTGTACTTGGCCACCAGGTCGCCGGCGATGACCCCGCCCACGCCGGCGAAGGCGAACTGGCCCAGGCTGACGCTTCCGGTCCATCCCGACAGCACCACGAGCGACAGCGCCACCATGCCGAAGGTGAGGGCGAAGGTGAACTCGAGGGTGGCACCGACGCCGAAGACGTAGGGGGCCGCCACGAGCGCCACCACCACGACCGCGCCCAGCACGGCGCGACCGGCCACCACCTCGGGGAGGCGGCGCAGCGCGTCGGGGATCGGCTTGAGCACGCCGGTGGACAGCCATGAGCCGTCGACGTCGTCGGCCCGGCTCGAGCGCTTGCGTTGCAGCAGCAGGGCCACCAGCACCACGGCGAAGTTGACGACCGTGGTGACCGACTCCTTCGACACGTTGAACTGCACCACCTGGTCGATGACGCCGATGGCCACGCCGGCGCCGAAGGCCACGGGGAGCGACTCCATGCGGGCCACCACGGCGGCGGCCAGCGGCAGGAGCAACAAGGTGGGGCCCGCCCCGGCGGTGAGCGTGAGCCCCTGCGACGGCGCGCTCACCAGGATGGTGAGGGCCGACAGCCCGCCGGCGATCAGCCACACCAGGGTGGAGAGGCGCCGCACGGGGATGCCGAGGAGCATGGCCCGGTCGGCATTGTCCGACACCGAGCGCACCGCCACGCCGGCGTCGGTGCGCAACAGGAACCACCCCAAGGTGGCCAGCACGACCGGCACGACGCAGGCCACCAGGAGGTCGTTGCCGTTGAAGATGACGGGGTGGACCTGGATGTGGGGCCCCGACAACGGCGTCGTCACGCCGCCCACGATGGGCGGGCCGCCCAGCCACGACGGGATGAGGAGCTGCACCCCCCCGAGGATCTGGGCCAGCCCGATGGTGGCCACGGTGAGGATGAGGCGTGGGGCGTGGAAGAAGCGACGGATCACGAGGACGTCCACGAGCGCCCCGAGGAGGCCGCCCGCCAACAGGCCGGCCACCATGGACAGGAACCAATTCCAATGCTGCCCGAGGTCCAGCATGACGCCGACGGTCCCCGACAACCCGCCCATGGCGCCGTAGGAGAAGTTGATGATGCGCGTCGACCGGTAGGTGAGGACGAGCCCGATGGCGAGCAGGCCGCTGATGGACCCGAACTCGACCCCCTGGAGGATGAGGCCCGCCGGGGCGGTGTGGGGGAGGACGGCCGGCACCACCACCAGGGCGAGGACCACCGCGCCCACCGCCAGGGCCGCGGCGCGCAGGCGGGTCGAGGCCCGTGAGCGTGCCGCCAGCAGTCCGCGCCGCATGGTGGGGACGGCCCGCTAGCCGCCGAAGCCGGCCGGCAACGGCGGTGGCCCCGTGGGGTACTGGCCCGCCTGGTAGCGGGGGCTCGCCACGACGTAGGCGCCCTGCTTGCCGTTGTACGGCGAGGTCTTGGTCGGGTTCCAGTAGATGATGGTCGAGTCGACCTGCGGGCTGTAGTGGCCCGCCGGGAACTTCCACGTGCCGAACTCGGCGTTGGACGCGTTGGCCACGCTCCCCGGATAGGCGCGCATCCCCGTCTGGAATGTCTGAGGCGTGAGGTCGGGCCCGGCCATCTCGATGCCGATGGCCATCTGGTACATCTGCTCGTAGATCAGGTTGACCTCGTTGGCCGGCTCGTCGGAGCGCACCGACTTGTAGGCCGCGTAGCCCAGCGTGGCCGCCTTGGGCAGGGTGGGGCCGGCGTAGCTCACGCCGAAGCCGTGCTGCCACTCGGACTGGTCGAAGAGCTGCCCCACGATGTCGGTGTCGGTGAGGGCCACGCCCACCACCACCCACTCGGGGTAGTAGCCCTGCTCGTGCGCCCGGGACGTCAGGTAGATGGGGAAGATGGGGTCGCACCCGCAGTACACGGTGGTGATGCCGTCGTTGGCCAGCTTGGACACCACCGAGGCGGCCTGGCTCGACAACGTGGACAGGTCGAGCTGGTACTGGACGTCGTCGGTGATGGGCGTGCCGTGCGCGTTGCCGTAGGCGGCCGCCGCGTTGGCGCAGTCCTGGTACCAGGGGTTGTCGGGGGCGATGATGGCGTACTTGCGGGGCTGGCCCTTGAGCGAGCCGCCCGCGTAGGCGGCGCTGGTGTGGCCGCTCAAGGTGCCGAGCATCTTGGTGCCGAACTCCGAGGCGGTGGTGGCCACGTCGTTGCACTCGGTCGCCACGCTCCACTCGTAGGGGGCGCGCTGGCCCATCCAGTTGGCCGACAGGTAGGGGGCGCCGAAGGCGAGCACGTGCTGCTGGGCCAGGGCGTCGTCGTAGGGCTCGGTCACGCCGTTGAGCTCGGCGAAGGCGTGCATCTGCTGGCCCGCCGTCACGGCGTCGGCATCGGCCTGCTGCTGGCCCTGGCCGAGCAGCTCGTTGGTGATGCTGCCGTGGCCGTTGAAGAACTGGATGTTGAGCTTGCGCCCGTAGAACTGGAAGTTCTTGTTGAAGTAGTCCTGGAGCCCCAGGATGGTGCGGTTGATGTCGGCCTGGGTGTCGGCGAACTGGGCGCCCCCCAGGGCGGCCAGCTGCTGCTGGAAGCTCGTACCGTCGCTGGTGACGCGGTAGCTGACGTTGATGGTGGACCCGGTGACGCCCTGGGAGGTGGCCCCGCCGTCGGAGCCCGAGAAGGCGATGCACGGTGGCGAGTAGGGGTCGCCGGGGACCTGCAGGGTGCGCCCCGGGCACGGCGTGGTGGCCGCCGCCCCCGACGCCACCGCCCCGGGGCGCGCCGCCGTGCCGGCCGAGTGCCCCGTCGTCCCCGCGCCGGCTGCGCTCCCGGCGGTGCCCGCCGCCCCGCCCCCGGCGGCGGCGGCCGTCCCGGGGAGGGAGACCGACGACGCCCCGCCCGACCCCTGGCTCACGACGTCCTGCTCGCGTGCGATCGAGGGGACGAAGGCGGCCATCAAGATGAAGGCCACCAGCAGCCCGGCCAGGGGTCCGTAGCCGCGCAGCACGCGCCGCTCGGCGGGGGACACGGCCAGGCGCAGGCGCCCGGCCGGGGGACCGCCGGCGCGCAGGCGCCCGGGGCCCTGTCCCAGGCCGGCGCGCGACCCCAGGGAGCCCGAGTGCGCGCTCACGGACGGTCCGCGCCCGTCACGGCGCCGACCCCGCGGGGCCCCGAACGGCGCGCCGGTAGCGCCGCAGGCGGCTCAGGTCGGTGGCGCCCATGGCCAGCACGGTGGCCAGCCCGGCCAGCCCGACGGGCACGGCGCCCCCGCCGCCGCTGCAGCCCGGGTGGCCGAAGGGGCTCGTGGTGATGCAGCGCAGGATGTGCGACACCCCGCGCAGCGCGCCGGGGGCGCTCGTACCGGCGGTGCCCGGCGCGCTCGTCCCCGGGGCGGAGCCGGGTGTGCCCGGTGTGCCCGGGCTCCCCGGCGTGAAGGTCGAGGAGCCGGGCGTGCCGGGTGCGGCGGGCAGGACGCTTCCCACCGGGCCGGACCCGCCCAGCAGCCCGAGGGCGTTGTCGAAGGGGTTGGCGAAGGCCGTGCCGTCGCTCACGTCCTTCACGCCGCCCAGCTCCATGTCGATGCCGCCTCCGCCCGCCAGGGCGCCCAGCGCGATGTCGCGCACGGTGAGCGGCGTGCCGAACTGGCACGTCACGCCGAGCAGGGCCTTGTCGAAGGCCTGGCGCAGCGTGTCGGCGTCGCCGAGGAGCGGCCCCACCAGCTGGGCGCCCAGGGCCGAGGAGTCGATCCCGATGGACAACGCCGGCACCGCCACGCTCCCGTCGGCGCTGTTCTGCTCGAGGGCCGGGACGGGCCCGAGGTGGAACCCGGTGGGGCCCAGCGCCGTGTTGACGCTGGCGAAGACCTGGCTGATGTTGTCGGCCGACACCGGCGTGGTGACACCCGAGACGGTGACGCTCCCCAGGGTGAACGATCCCGTCGCCTGGGTGAGCGACCCCCCGGGGCCGGTCTCCTGGGTGCTCTGCCAGTGCAGGCCGTTGAGCGTCACGAGGCCACCGGCCAACGACACCTGCCCGATGTCGGCGGTCGACGTCGCCTGGCGCAGCGTGCCCGCCACCTGCTGGGAGTAGGCGCTGCTCTGGCCCCCCGAGACGTCGAAGCCCCCGGGGACGTCGAAGTCGGCCAGCTTGGTGAGCGCCGAGCCCTGGGGCTGGGTGGTGACGCTGGCCTCCTCGACCCCGGCGCCCGGGCCGGTGCCGTTGTACCCGGAGTTGAGCGCCATGCTCTGGCTGGCGTTGCCGCTGTTGGACTCCACGATGACGGGCTGGGGCAGCTGGCTCTGCGAGACCGCGGGGGCGCTGCCGTCGCACTGCGTGGTGGTGGCCGACAGCACGATGGCGCCGCCGTCGAAGGTCTTGGACTCCGCCTGGGCCAGGTTGGCCTGGTAGTCGGCGATCGAGGTGGCCAACGTCACGTCGTAGCCGAGGCCGGCGGTGCTCGGGTGGAAGGTGATGGCCTGAGCCGTGGCGTTGGCGTCGCCCGGGACCCACGAGCTGGCCGAGGTGTCGGCGGCGGCGCGCCCGCTCGGGATCAGGGCCTGCGAGGCGCACGCCCCGGCCACCAGCACCACGGCCAGCGCGGCGTGCCGCACGGCGGGCCGGCGCGCCCGCCCTGGCGTCTCGCCATGCTCTGTGGCCCGTCCTGCCCTTCCGACCAGGCGCGCCCCACGCCGCGGGCCGGTTGGGAAGATGTGGCCGTCGGCCTCCCCCTTGCGCACACGGGGGAAACGTGCGCGAGTTGGCGGCCTTCCGCGAGTTGTTCGATATGTGGGCGGTGGTGAACGGGGAGAGGCGCGGTTGGCACGGTGCCGTACCGGCCGGCCGGCCCGGGGACGCGCACGGAGCGTGCTCGCCGAGCCCACGGATGGCGCGTGGGCGGCGTGGGTGGCGTAGGTAGGGTGGCCGAGCGGGCAGAGCCTGCACGACGGCGAGGAGGACGGGTCCGTTGGCCGTGGTGAAGTGGGGACAGGCCCGCAAGATCGACCTGCTGGCCCAGATGCCGCTGTTCTCGGCGTGCACGCGCCGCGAGCTGGGGCAGGTGGCGTCGCGCACGGTGCCGGCCGAGCTGCCCAGCGGCTCGGTGCTGACCCGCCAGGGTTCGGCCGGTGGGCTCGCCTACGTCATCGCCGCCGGCCATGCCGAGGTGACGCGCAACGGGCGTCGCCTGGCCACGTTGGGCCCCGGGGCGGTGGTGGGGGAGCTGTCGCTCATCGACGGTGAGCCGCGTTCGGCCACCGTGCGGGCCCGCACGGACCTCGAGGTGCTCGAGATCGACCGGCGCGACCTGAACACGCTGCTCCGGAAGGTTCCGTCGGTGCGCCGCAAGCTGCTCGAGTCGCTGGCCACCCGCCTGCGGGCGACCGACACCCTGTCCTCGTTGTAGCTGGCCTCGTTGTAGCGGTCCTCGTTGCAGCTGTCCTCGTCGTAGCGGTCCTCCTCGCAGCGCCCCCGGTCGTGGCGGCGCCCTCGCCCGCGAGGCGGCGTCAGCGCGACGGTGCCCCGGGGAGATGGCGGTCGGCGTAGCGGCACACGCGCCGGGCGAAGCCCGCCACCATGCGCCGCAGGACGGCGCGCAGCAGCACGCCGGTGCCGGGAACGAGGGGCTCGACCTCGCAGCGCCACGTGACCCGGGTCCCGGTCGTGCCGTCGCCCCGGGGCGCGTCGTCGAGGAGCACGTCGGCGCGGTAGTGACGCACGGGGAGACCGCGCACCGCCACGTACGCCAGGTGGCGGGGGGGCTCGAAGGCCACCACCTCCTCCTGGCTCCCGCCGGGCCCCACCCGGAAGCGGCGCAGCGCCCCCACGCCGTCGGGGGGCGGGTCGCCCTCGCGCAGGCGGCTGGCGCGCATCCACGACCACTCCGTCCAGCGCGTCACGTCGGCCACGAGCGGCCACAGCGCCCCGGCGGGGGCGGCGCTCACCGCCGAAGCCTCGAAC
>DATJBC010000296.1:0-7747 GCA_035515515.1 Acidimicrobiales bacterium | reverse complement strand
TAGCTGTCGATGCGGTTGCCGAACTGGGCGCGCCGGCCGGCGTAGATGGCGGCTTCCAGGAACGAGCGCCGGTGGATGCCCAGGCCCATGAGCGCCACCCCGAAGCGGCTGCCGTTGACCATCTCCATCATGCGGTTGATGCCGCGGCCGTCGCGCGCCGCGTCGGCGCCCGAGGCGGGCGTGGCGGCGTCGCTGCTCCCGCCGGCCAGCCAGGCGCGCGCCCCGTCGAGGGCCACCTCCCCCGTGGGCACGCCCACCGTGCCCAGCTTGGGCTTGAGGCGCTTGATGGTGAAGCCGTTGGGCGAGCCGTCGGGGAGCAGGCGGGGGACGATGTAGGTGGCCAGGCCGCGGCTGCCGGCGGGCGCACCCTCGGGACGGGCCAGGACGATGAACACCTCGGCGTCGACGTTGGAGCAGAAGTGCTTCTCGCCGAACAACAGCCACTCGTCGCCGTCCTGCACGGCGCGGGTGGTGTTGGCCCCGACGTCGCTCCCGCCCTGGCGCTCGGTGAGGAACATGCCGCCCTCCCACGCCTCGTCGGGGTCCACGCTCCGCAGCCTGCGCACGAGGTCGTCGCGTACCGCCACGGGGGCGTGGCGCTCCACGATGTCGGCCGCGCCGGCGGTCATGCCCAGCCCGCAGTAGATGGCGGTCTCGGCCTGCGACACCAGGTACGAGACCGACGCCGTGACCACCCCGGGCACCGGTCGCGCCGCCAGGGTCTCGAGGCTCACGAAGCCGTTGCGCACCAGGTCGGCCTTGCTCTGGGTCCACGTCTCGTGGTGCACGACCTCGTCGACCACCTGGCCCCAGCGGTCGTAGCGCCGCAGGACGGGCCCGTGCTTGTCGGTCACGTCGGCCCGGGGGGCGATGACCCGGCCCACGAGGGTCCCGAACCGGCCGACGTGCTCCTCGGCCAGGGCCCGCTCGGCCGGGTCGGGGAGGTGGCGGTCGAGGAGGGCGCTCAGGTTGGGGTCGAGGCGGTACCAGTCGAGGCCGGCCGCCTGTTCGTACTCGGCGTAGTCGGGGAGCATGCCCCCGATGCTACGGCCGCCCGGGCCGGCCCATTCGGTTAGCAAAGCTAATTAGAATGGTGAACGATGAGCACCGTGACCGATCCCCCCGCCCCCCGGCCCCCCGGCGCGGGGCCGCCCGCCCCGGCGCCGCCCGGGACGCCCGCCGGCGAGGAGGGCCGCCCCGGCGACTCCGAGGCCGAGGTGGCCGCCCGCCTGCGCCTGGCCGTGACCCGCCTGTCCCGACGGCTGCGCCAGCAGGTGGCCGGGGGGATGACCTCGTCGCAGGTCTCCGCGCTGGCCACCGTCGAGCGGCTGGGCACGCCCACGCTGGGCGAGCTGGCCGCCTTCGAGCAGGTGCAGCCGCCCAGCATGACGAGGATGGTGGTGGGCCTGGAGGCCGCCGGCCTCGTGGTGCGGCGCGAGGACGACAGCGACGGCCGCATCGTGCGCGTGGCGCTCACCGCCGACGGCCGGCGTGCCGTGCAGCGGAGCCGCTCCCTGCGCAACGCCTACCTGGTGCGCCGCCTGCGCCGCCTGCCCCGGGGGGAGCGGGACCGCCTCGACGAGCTGGTGGCGCTGCTCGAGCACCTGGTGGAGGAGCCATGACGCGCGTGAAGCGCCTGGCCGGCACCACGTTCCGGTCCCTGCGCGTCCGCAACTACCGGCTCTACTTCACGGGCCAGATCATCTCGGTGAGCGGCACGTGGATGCAGAGCGTGGCCCAGGCGTGGCTGGTGGCCCGCTACCTGGCGCCCAAGAGCGAGGCCGGCGTGGACGTGGGCATCACCCTGGCGCTGCAGTTCCTGCCCATGCTGCTGTTGGGCGCGTGGGGCGGCCTGGTGGCCGACCGCCTCGACAAGCAGCGCCTGCTGTACGCCACCCAGTCGTCGGGGGCGCTGCTCGCCCTGGCGCTGGGCGTGCTCGTGCTGTCGGGGCCCGGCCCCACCGGCCACGCGCACCTGTGGGAGGTGTACCTCCTGTCGCTCCTGCTCGGCGTGGTCAACATGTTCGACAACCCCGCCCGCCAGACGTTCGTGATCGAGATGGTGGGCACCGACGACCTGCCCAACGCCGTGAGCCTCAACAGCATCGTCATGAACGGCGCCCGTGTCATCGGGCCCGCCATCTCCGGCGTCCTCATCGCCACCGCGGGCCTGGGGGTGTGCTTCATCGCCAACGCCGCCAGCTACGTGGCGGTGATCGTGGCCCTGGCCCGGATGCGGCGGGCGGAGCTCCATCCCGCCGAGCGCGTTCGCAGGGCCAAGGGCCAGCTGCGCGAGGGGGTCCGCTACGCCTGGCGCACGCCGGCGCTGCGGGGGCCGCTCGTGCTGGTCTTCGTGGTGGGCCTGCTCGCCTACAACTTCACGGTGATCCTGCCGCTGTTCGCCCGCTTCACCTTCCACGGCGGGTCGGGGACCTTCGCCACCCTGACCGTGCTCATGGCGGCGGGGGCGGTGGTGGGCGGCCTGGTGGTGGCGAGCCGCCAGCGCGGCCCCACCATCCACCGCCTCACCGCCGTGGGCATGGCCTTCGGCGTGCTCATCCTGGCCGTGGCCCTGTCACCCACGCTGCCCGCCGCCGGGGTGCTGCTGTTCGCCATGGGCGCCCTGTCGATCGCCTTCATCGCCACCGCCAACGCCACCATCCAGCTGCGGGTGCAGCCCACCATGCGCGGGCGCGTGATGGCCCTCTACGCCATGGGGTTCCTGGGGACGACGCCGCTCGGGGCGCCCCTGGTGGGGTGGATCTCGCAGACGGCCAGCCCCCGGGTGGCCCTCATGGTGGGGGCCGGCGCCGCCATGGTGGCGTCGTCGGTGACCCTCCTCGTCCACCGGCGCGAGCACGAGCGCGCCGCGGCGCGGGTGGCCGTGGTGGAGGAGTCCGAGCCCGGCACCGAGCTGGGCGTGGTGTGACCGGCCCCAGCGCGCACGACGCCCCCGCCGGGGACGGGCGCTCGAGCGCCTCGGCACGCGGCCCGGGCCACAGGCGCCGCCCGGCGGCCGGCCCTAGGACGCGCCGGCGGTGGCGGGCCTCGGCTCCTTGGGCAGCCCGAGCACCCGCTCGCCCACGATGTTGCGCTGGATCTCGGCGGTGCCGCCCCAGATGGTCTCGGAGCGGCTGAAGAAGAACGCCGACTGCAGGTCGCTCACCGGGTAGTCCGAGGCGCCCCGGCGCGGGCGCTGCACGAACCCCTCGTCGCGCGCCCCCGTGAGGACCTGGGCCTCGAGGCCGAGCACGTCGACGGCCAGCTCCATGACCTGGCGGTGGTACTCGGACCAGAACATCTTGTGCATGGCGCCCAGCGCCGCCGCGTGGTGCGTCCCGTGCAGCGCGTCGGTGAGGGACCGGTACCCGTTGATCTGCATGATCTTGACCTTCGACCAGGCGCGGGCCAGGCCCTGGCGCACGACGGGGTCGCCGGCGCGTCCCACGCGGCGGGCCTCCTCGATGACGTGGTCGAGCTCCTTCACGAAGCGCCGGTGCCCGGTGGTCGACGACGCCCCGCGCTCGAAGCCGAGGGTCGTCATGGCCACCTTCCACCCGTTGTTCACGCCGCCCACCACGTTCTCGCGGGGACAGCGCGCCCCGGAGAAGAAGACCTCGTTGAACTCGGCCGAGCCGTCGATCTGCCGGATGGGGCGGACCTCGATGCCGTCCTGCTTCATGGGCACGAGCAGGTAGGAGATGCCCTGGTGCTTGGGGGCGTCGGGGTCCGTGCGGGCCAAGAGGAAGATGAAGTCGGCGAACTGGGCCTGGGTGGTCCACACCTTCTGCCCGTGCACCACCCACTCGTCCCCGTCGAGCTCGGCGCGCGTCTTGAGCGAGGCCAGGTCGCTGCCGGCGTCGGGCTCGGAGAAGCCCTGGCACCAGGCGATGGAGCCGTCGAGGATCCTCGGGATGAACGCCCGCTTCTGCTCCTCGGTGCCCCACTGCAAGATGGTGGGGCCCACCAGGGTGTCGCCGAAGAAGTCGGCCCGCATGGGGGCGTTGGCGCGGGCGAACTCCTCGTTCAGGACCACCTGCTCGATGAGCGACAGGCCCTTCCCGCCGTATGCGCGGGGCCACGAGGCGCAGATCCAGCCGCCCTCGCGCAGCTTGTGGACCCACGACGTGTTGAAGGCCTCGCGCTCGGCCCCGTGCAGGGTGAAGCCGGGGTCGAACCACCCGTCGGGGAGGTTGTCCTCCAGCCACCCCCGGACCTCCTTGCGGAACGCCTCCGCCTCGGGCGGATAGGTCAGGTCCATGGCTCTCCTCCTCGGCGACAGGGCCGGTCGACGGTACCGCCGGGGGGGCGGCGGTGTCACCCGGGCGGCCGCCCTGCGTCCCTGGCCCTACCCGAGCTGGACGGCCTTCACCAGCAGGAGCACGGCCGCCAGGAAGACGTACGCGTACATGAGGTACATGGTCATCGTGCGGCCCCGGGACCACACGGGTCGCTCCAGCAGGGCGATGGGCGGCATGCGCCAGGTGTCGCGCCGGGCCCGGTCCTCGCGTACGGGCGCCCCCCGGCGCCCGAGCGCCCGCCGGTAGAGCACCCCCGCCACGGCCAGGACCACCACCGTGGCGGCCCCCAGGGCGGCCAGCAGGCGTGCCACGTTCAGGGTGCTGAACACGGTGGTGATCATCAAGATGAGGGAGAGGACGAAGAGCACCGACAAGATCACGGTGGCCAGGCAGTTGAGCCACGGGCGGTTGACCCACGGCCCGAGCACCGCCTTGTCGTTGCACAGCAGGAGGAGGAACACCGTCGCGCTGGGCAGGAGGATGCCGGCCAGCGCCTGGACCGAGACCGTGATGAGCCCGAGCGGGGCCCCGGGCAGGAGCACGATCGTGCCCGCCAGGGCCACGACCCCGGCGAACACCGCGTAGAAGGCCTTGGCCTCGCGGACGCGGCGGTTGAGCGAGTGCCGCAGCCCGAAGATGTCGCCGAAGGCGTAGGACGTCGACAGCGTGAGGGCGGCCGCCCCGATGATCGAGGCGTTCAGGAGGACCACGGCGAACAGGGCCCCGGTGGCGTGTCCCAGGTAGTGGTCGAGGTCGCGGGCCACCCCGCCCGCGTTGGTGAAATGCCCCGCCGCCGGGGTGCCGGCGAAGGCGTAGGCGGCCGTGACCATGATCAAGGTGGCCGCCAGCACGGTGATGAGGGAGCCGATCACCGTGTCCATGCGCTCGTAGTTGAGCCAGCGGGGGGTGATGCGCTTGTCGACGATGTTGGACTGCTGGAAGAACAGCTGCCACGGGGCCACGGTGGTGCCCACGATGGCGATGATGAGCAGCACGGCGGTGGAGTTGAACCCGCCCGCCACCCCGGGCAGGACGAAGTGCCTGAACACCGGGCCGGCGCGGGGGTGGGCGTAGACGGCCAGCGGGATGGCCAGGAAGTTGGCCACCACGAACACCATCATGAAGCGCTCCCAGCGCCGGAAGCTGCCCGAGGCGGTCATCACCACCAGGCCGAGGCCGGCCAGCGGCACCGAGATGTAGGCGCTCACCCCGAAGTAGCCCAGGGAGAGGCTGACGCCGATGAACTCGGTGACGATGGTGAGGAAGTTCAACACGAAGAGGTCCCCCACCGAGAAGGCCCCCCAGAACTTGCCGAAGCGCTCCCGGATGAGCCGGGCGTGCCCCACGCCGCACACCGCGCCCAGGCGCACGACCATCTCCTGGTTGACGACGAGCACGGGGATGAGCAGGGGGAGCGTCCACAGCAGGGTCAGCCCGTAGTTCTGCCCGGCCTGCGCGTAGGTGGCCACCCCACCGGCGTCGTTGTCGCCCACCATCACGATGAGGCCGGGGCCCAGGATCACGAGCAGCGTGAGCAGGCGCCCCCGCCACGTCCGCGACCCGCCGTCCTCGTGGGCGCGGACGGTCCCGAACGCACCCTGGATGGGGCTGTCGCGGCCGTCGTCGAGGACGGCGGCGGCGTTCTCGCTTCGCAGGGCCTCTTCGGCCATGGAGGACCTCCCGACGGTGCCGGCGTCGTAGGCGTGCATCGATCGCGCGCACGCCACGCGCCGGCAGGCCCCCGGTCAGCCCAGTGGCATCATCCCTGCCTGGCGGCGTGCGCGCGTGAATCGTCGTGGTGACGGGTCAGCGTGCAGCGCTGCTCCTTTGCCTGGCCCTCGACGTCGTGCCCGGGCACGGTGGCATCCGGTAGGGCGCCGGACTCGCCGTTGTGTGGCTACGGCGCACCGTGACCGCCGGGGCGGCCCCGGCGCGGGTACGGCTGCTTCCCCATGGATCCTACCTGGTGGAGGCCGTCGTCGGGAAGCCGGTCGTGGCCACGGTGCGAGTCCTCACAGTGATCCGCGCCCCTCGCCGGCATCGAACGTCACGCTGAAGGGCCAGATCGGTCCGGTGGCGATCAGGGGGTCAGGCTGTGCCTGTCGTGATGAACATGCGGTGGAAGGGCGTGACCAAAGAGCAGTACGAGGCAGCCCGCAACGAGGTCAATTGGGAGTCCGACGTTCCGAAGGGTGCGAAGTTCCACGTCGCCGCCTTCGACGACCAGGGGCTTCTCGTCACCGACGTGTGGGCCAGCGCCGAGGACTTCAATGCCTTCGTAGAGCAACGGCTGGGGCCGGGAGTCCAGAAGGTCGGAATCCAGGGCGACCCCGAGGTCACGATCACCGCCGCTCATGCGATCTTCGCCCCGGACCCCGCGTAGGCGCTCGCTCGGGGGCGACGTGCAGGCTCAGGGCGCGTGGCGCAGGACGGATCCGCAGGACTCGCCGAGCGGATAGCCCAGACACCAGCGCTCAGGCTGGAGCGCCCTCCGTCGTCTGACCTCCCCGCGACCCACGTCCTGGAGGGATCGGCCGACCGAGGTCGGGGTCATGCGCCGGCTCAGGTCCGACTCCCTCCCCCCGGCTGCCGGGAGGCCGCCAGCGGTCACCCGACGCCGCACCCCGGTGGCCCGGCCGGGGCCGGACGCAGTTGACGACACCGCTCATCCGTGGCCAAATACGCCTCGTCACGGCGTGCCGGTGCGCGGGCCCGTCGGGCGACGGGGAGGTGCGCACCCACGCGGTGCGCCCGAGCGACGGGGGCAGACATGGGCAAGGCGCTGAGACGGGGCGCACGGCGGGGCGCCATGGTGACGGCTGGGCTGCTGGCGGGGCTGGTCACCGTGAACGCCGGGGTGGGCGCGCTGGCGTCGTCGTCGGCCGGAGCCGCCTCGCTCCACTACGTCGCCCTGGGCGACTCCTACACCTCGGGGGACGGCATCTCGCCGGCGTCGCCCACGGCCCCGGCCGACTGCGACCAGTCCGCCGCGGACTACCCGCACCTGACGGCGTCCGCCAAGGGGTGGGCGCTCACCGACGTGAGCTGCGCCGGCGCCGACTCGGCCGACATGACCACGGCCCAGTACGCGGACCAGCCTCCGCAGTTCCACGCGTTGTCCTCGGGGGCCAACGTGGTGAGCGTGGGCATCGGCGGCAACGACAACAACCTGTTCGTGAGCGCCCTGGTCGACTGCGGGATCACCGACATCCTGGACTTCTTGAACATCGGGTCGCCGTGCAAGGCCCTGTACGGGAACACCTTCGTGAACGACGTGTCGAGCGACGCCTCCACCGTCGGCGGCGTCATCAAGGGCATCCACACCCACGCCCCCAACGCCACGGTGTTCGTCGTCGGCTACCCCGACATCCTCCCCCAGAGCGGGAACTGCTACCCCACGATGCCGCTGACCAGTGGGGACGTGTCCTATCTGAACACCCTGGAGA
>DATJBC010000295.1:0-3102 GCA_035515515.1 Acidimicrobiales bacterium | reverse complement strand
GAAACCGGTCACCGAATAGGTCTGGTTGGCGCCAGCTGTGATGGTCGCCGTGCTCGGGCCCAGCGCCATGGAGCTCAGCGGTCCCGGAACGACTCCGAAGGATGGGTCAGACCCCGAGGCCGCATAGGCGTGACGGCGGCCACGCGAAACTCCCCATAGGCGGCCAACAGAATTCCCCAGGGACGGTCACCTGATCTCCCCACGGACGGACATGGGAATTCCCCGGGGACGGACACCAAAAGTCCCCATCCACCACTGATCTGTCCCTCCCTGGCATCGATGGAGCTGCAACACACCCACCGAGCCAGGAAGGAACACCCCATGTTGTCCAAGGAGAAGCAGATGGACGTACTCGAGGCCTATGACCTCACCAAATCACTGCGGGCCGCCGCCGAGCTGGCCGGCACCGACCACCACACCGTGGCCCGCTACGTGGCCGCCCGGGCCGCCGGGACGGCCATCGATGAGATGGCCCAAGAGCGACCCAAGCACAGTGACGGCTTCGCCGAGAAGATCGCCGAATGGGTCGATCGCTCGAACGGCAAAGTGCGCGCCGACGTCGTCCACGAGCGCCTCGTCGCCATGGGCTACAGCGGCTCGGAGCGCACCACCCGCCGGGTGGTGGCCATGCTCAAGGCCTCCTATCGGCATGCCAACCACCGCATCTATCGGCCCTGGATCCCAGAGCCGGGCCTGTGGCTCCAATACGACTTTGGCGACGGCCCGGTCGTCGAGGGGGTGCGCACCGTTCTCTTCTGCGCCTGGTTGGCCTGGAGCCGCTTTCGGGTCATCCTCCCGCTCACCGACCGCACCATGGGATCGGTGGTCGGCGCACTCGACCGCACCTTTCGCCTCATCGGCGGAGCGCCGACCTACGTGCTGACCGACAACGAGAAGACGGTGACCGAGCGCCATATCGCCGGCATCCCGGTGCGCAACGAAGCCATGGTGGCCACAGCCAACTACTACGGGGTGACCATCTGCACCTGCGTCCCCTATGACCCAGAATCGAAGGGCGGCTCGGAGTCGACGGTCAAGATCGCTAAGGCCGACCTGGTGCCCACCGACGCCAATCTGCTCGACGCCTACGCCAGCTTTGCCCAGCTCGAGGTCGCGTGTGGCGCCGCCATGGAGACCTTCAACGGGCGCATCCACGCCGTGACCCGAAGGATCCCAGCCGAGGCCCTCGCCGAAGAGCTGTCCTTGTTGCATGCCATTCCCGACGCCGCTTACACGGCCGCCTTCGGCGAGTCACGCCGGGTCGGGTGGTCGTCGACCATCTCGTTCCGCGGCGTGCGCTACTCGGTGCCCCACCGGCTCTGTGACAGCCGGGTCTGGGTCCGCCAGGGAGCCGGTGAGGTGATCATCGTGGCCGGCGAAGGCCAGGCGGTCACCGAGGTGGCGCGCCACCGCGCCCTTCCTCCCGGGGGATCCTCCATCTGCGAGGAGCACTACCCTGAGCGCCGCGGCGAGCCCCGCGAACGACGCCCCCGGCCGAGCAGTCGATCCGAAGAGCAGTTCTTGGCGCTCGGCGAAGGAGCCCGGCGCTACCTCATCGAAGGGGCGGCGACGGGGGCCCGACGCCTCGAAGCCCGCATGGCCGAGGCCGTCACTCTGGCCGCCCTCCACGGTGCGGGCTCCGTCGACGAGGCCCTCGGGCTCGCCGCGCTGGCCGGGCGCTTTTGGGAAGGCGACCTCGAGTCGATCATCGTCCACGCCGCCGGAGCCCTCCGGGTGCGTGCCGTGCCGCCGCTCGATCACTCCTTGGCCCAGGGCACGGCCCAGTGGTCAGCCCTCGGGACCAACGAGGTGGAGCAATGAGGGCCCGCCCAGTCGAGGTGGCAGCCGTTGACGCCGTCGAGATCCTCGAAGCGCTCGACTTCATCGCCGGGCTCTGTGCCGCAGAGCCCGATCCGCTCGATGATGCGCTCGATCGCTTCGTCGGCCTCGGCTACGACGCCCCGCAGCTGCGCCTCGAGATCAGGGCATTGGCCGTCCGCCTCGCCGAGTGCATGCGCTTCAACGACGCCACCGACGAGCTCGAGCGATGAGCGGCCCAGCAACGGCGCCAGCCGTCCCCATCGACGAGGTGATCACGCTGTGCCGGCGGCTGCGGCTCAAGTACGTGCGCGAGCAGGTCGAAGACGTAGTGCTCACCGCCCGGGCCCAGCGCTGGGACCCGACCGACGTGCTGCGGACGCTCCTCGTCGCCGAAGCCGAGGGACGGGACCGCTCCACCATCGAGGTGCGCAGGAGACGTGCGCATTTCCCCGCCGGCAAGACCTTCGACACCTGGGAAGAATCGCGCTCGTCCATCCCGGCCAACACGCAGCGCTCCTTGGGTTCCCTCGAGTGGATCAGCCGCCGGGAGAATCTGGTGGTGGCCGGGCCGAGCGGGACGGGCAAGTCGCATCTGCTCGAGGCCCTCGGTCACGCCGCCATCGACGTGCAGATGACCGTCGCCTGGTTCAGTGTCGAGGACCTCGGCGCCCTGGTGCGCCGGCACCGCGTCGACGACACCGTGTCGAAGGCCTTCGCCTCCTTGGCCAGCGTGGCCTTGGTCGTCGTCGACGACATCGGGCTGCTGCCCATCTCCTCAGATGCGGCCGAGGGTCTCTATCGACTCGTCGACGCCACCTACGAGCGACGCTCCGTGGCCTTGTCGTCGAACCTGCACCCCTCGGGCTTCGATCAGCTCATGGACAAGACCATCGCCTCCGCCCTCGTTGACCGGCTCTTGCACCACGCCCACGTCATCGTGACGGAGGGCGAATCCGTGCGCCTGATCGACGCCACCTCGGGCAAGGGGGTGGTGCCCCTCGCCAGCTGAGCACGCGGGGAATTCCATGGCCGTCCGCGGGGAATTCTCGTGGCCGTCCCTGGGGAATTCCAATGGCCGCCAATGGGGAATTCCTAATGGCCGCTGACATGGCGCCAGCGCTCCGAGCAGCTCTGGGTCCATCGGCGCAGCTTGGTGACGGCGTCATTTGCACTCGAAGAGGTCGATCATGATGCGCCGGTCCAGATCGACCAACCCCGTGGCATAGACGGTGGCGTGCGCCGGTTGGCCGAGAGGTAGGTGTGCTCGTCGACGCCCAGGCG
>DATJBC010000294.1:0-4254 GCA_035515515.1 Acidimicrobiales bacterium | reverse complement strand
GCCTCGGCGTGGTCCGTGAGCGCCAGGCAGGGACCCTGGAGCAGCTGGCGGTGATGCCCTTCAGGGCCTTTCAGGTGATCGCGGGCAAGATCGCCCCCTACCTCCTGGTCGCCGCCCTCGACCTCGCCTTGGTGGTGGGTGTGGGGTTGGCCCTCTTCCACGTCCCGTTCGTGGGCAACGTCGGCACCTTCATCCTGGGCGCCGCGGTCTTCCTGCTCGTCACGCTCGGCATGGGGATCCTGGTATCGACGCTCTCGCAGAACCAGGGTCAGGCCATCCAGCTGGCCTTCCTGCTGATCCTTCCACAGGTGCTGCTGTCCGGGTTGATCTTCCCGGTCAGCTCCATGGCGCCCGGGGTGCGGTGGATCTCCTACATCCTCCCGCTCACGTACTTCATCGACGTCAGCCGGGGCGTGATGCTCAAGGGGGCGCCCATCGGGTCGCTGCTCAGGCCGATCGGCCTCCTCGCCCTCCTGGCGGCCGTGGTCCTCGGCCTGGCCGTCGCCCGCTTCCGCCGGGACCTCGCTCCGAGCCCGGCCAAGGGGCGCGCCGTCGCCGACGGCGAGCCGGTGGCGGCGTGACCTTCGGCCTGGAGGCCGTGAGCGTCCGCTACGGGCGCAGGCTCGCCCTCGACGCGGTGAGCGTGCCGGTCGAGCCCGGTCGCGTCAGCGTGGTCGTCGGAGGCGACGGCGCCGGCAAGACGACGTGTCTTGCCGCCCTCGTCGGCCTCGTGGTGCCCTCGAGCGGTCTCGTGCGGCGACCGGTGAAGGGCCGGATCGGCTACGTCCCGGCCACCGCCGGACTCTACGGCGATCTGACCGTGGAGGAGAACCTCCGCTTCACGGCGCGGGCCTTTGGCATGCAGGGCGCCGATCGCCAGGCGCGCACGGAGGAGCTCCTCGAGCAGACCGGGCTCGGCGGGGCCCGGCGGCGGCTCGGCAGCCGCCTCTCCGGCGGGATGCAGCGCAAGCTGGCGGTGGCGATGGCGCTGCTCCACGCCCCGGAGCTGCTCGTCCTCGACGAGCCCACCACCGGCGTCGACCCCGTGAGCAGGGTCGAGCTGTGGCGGCTCATCTCCCGGGCGGCAGCCGGCGGCGTGGCGGTGACGGTGGCCACCACCTACGTGAACGAGGCGGCGCGCGCCGCGTCGGTCGTGCTCCTCTCGTCGGGGCGCCCGCTGGCGAGTGGGTCACCCCGCTCGATCCTGCGTGCCGTCCCGGGGAGGCTGGGCACGACCACGGTGGGGCCCAAGCCCACGGACCGGTCGTGGCGGCGCGGCGCCACCTGGAGGGTGTGGGCGCCCGAGGGCCCGCTGCCGCACGGGGTCGAACCGGCTGCCGCCGACTTCGAGGACGCCGTGGTCGTGGCCGAGCTCGTCGGCGCGGCGGAGTCGTCGTTGTGACGTCGCTGGTCGAGGCGCGCGCGGCCACGAGGCGCTTCGGGGGGTTTACGGCGGTGCACGCCGTCAGCATCGCCGTGCGGCCCGGCGAGGTGGTCGGTCTGCTCGGGGCGAACGGCGCCGGCAAGACCACCCTCATCCGTCTGCTCCTCGGGCTGCTGCGCCCCAGCGGCGGCGGCGTGGCCCTCTTCGGCGCGCCGCCCGCCCTCGAGACGCGGGCGCGGGTGGGGTACGTGCCGCAGACACTCGGCCTCTACGCCGATCTCAGCGTCGAGGAGAACTGGCGCTTCGCCACCGCCGCCTTCCGCCAGGGGGGCCGTCGCCTTCCGGCGGTCATGTCGGCGTGGGGTGCCACGCTGGTCGGCGATCTGCCCCTGGGCATCCAGCGTCAGGTGGCCTTCACCGTGGCCCTGGCGCACCAACCGGAGCTCATGGTGCTCGACGAGCCGACCTCCGGGGTGGGGCCCCTGGCCAGCGCCCGCCTGTGGGAGCAGATCCGCTCCGAGGCCGACCGCGGAGCCGGCGTGCTCGTCACGACGCACAACATGGAGGAGGCCGAGCAGTGCGACCGCCTCGAGGTCATGGCCGAGGGCTCGGTCGTGGCCCGGGGTACGGCAACGGAGATCGTCGGCGCCCGCACCGTCGCCGAGGTGCGCTGCGCCCACTGGCAACGGGCCTTCTCCGTGCTGGAGAAGCGCGGGCTCGGCGTGCAGCTGCACGGTGATGCCCTCCGGGTCGACAGCCCGGCGGGCGACGTCGCAGGGCTCCTGTCGGCCGCCGGCATCGAGTCCCGGGTCGCCGACGTGCCGGCCAATCTCGAGGATGCCTTCGTCGCGCTCGTGACCCGGGAGGGCGGCGCCGGAGGGTCACGCCCGCGTGCGCCGGGTGCCCGGTGAGCAGGACCGGGCGGCGACCCGGGACGTCCGAGACCCGGGAGGTGATCCTGGCCGCGGCGCGCCGCCGCTTCGCCCGCAGCGGCTACGTCGCCACCTCGCTGCGGGGCATCGCCGCCGACGCGCAGGTCGACCCGGCGTTGCTCATCCACTACTTCGGCACAAAGGAGGCGCTGTTCGTCGCGGCCGTCGGGCTGCCGGCACCGCTGTCCGAGGTCTTCGCGGATGTCGTCGCCCTCCCGAGGGCCCGGGCGGCCGAGGCCCTCGTCCGGCGCTACCTTCGCATCGTCGACAGCGAGGAGAGCCGCGACACGGTCCTGGCGCTGGTTCGATCCGCCGTGTCAAGCGACAAGGCGGCCGCCCTGCTCCGGACGTTCCTCTCCGACGTGCTCCTCGACGTGATCGCCAAGCGCCGGGGCCACACCGACGCCAGGCTCGGCGCGTCCCTGGTCGCCGCGCAGCTGATCGGCATCGCCATGGTGCGCCACGTCCTGCGGCTCCCCCCACTGGCCGATGCGAGCCCGGACGAGGTCGTCGAGCTGGTGGCGCCCGCCATCGGGCGGTACCTGGCGTGACCCGCGCCGGGTGGACGATCGCCTCGTGGCGCGCTAGTCCTCGGCCCACAGCTCGTAGTGGACCGTCCGGTACCCGCGCAGTCGGTGGATGAGGTGCACGACCTTCCCCTGCACGAGGGGATACTTGGCGTCGAGCAGGTGCCCGGCGATCACCTCGTCGGCGCCCTCGAGCAGGCGGGCGCCGGCCCGCAGCCCCTCGCCCTTCGGTCTCCCGCGCCATGTCGACGGCGCCACCACGACCATCGGCTGTCGTCGCAGGCGTTTGGCCTTCCCCGAGGCGGACCAGGACCGGAGGTAGGCGCGGTCCCCTTGCACGGCGATGTGCATGGGTGTGGGCACACCCGTCCCATCCCGGCGGAACGTCGTGACCAGGACCGTCTTCTGATCGGCGAGCCGGTCGAAGGCGCTCATGGGCACCTGCGCCTCCTGCCCGTCGCGGTCCCCGTCGGGCGAGCGGCACGCCGGCCGACGACGCGTCGCCACGGGCGGGCCCGCTCAGGCGGGTGGCGAGCACCTCCTCGACGCGGCCGCGTGGCCCAGGGCATCGATGAACCGATATCCAACCGGGCGGCATCCAACGCCACCGGGCCCTGACGCCGCGCCGTCGGGGCCCTGATCCCAAGCTAGGGGCGCCCCCAGCCCCGGGGGCGCCCCGTCCAGGGTGGACAGGATGGCCTGCGCCAAGTCTCTGGCCGACGCCGGGTCGAGCTCGACCGCCACCCGGGCACCGGGACCCCGGCCGGGGTTGAGGAAGTCCACGTTCAGGGTGTGGTCCGCCGGGGCGTGCAGGGGGTGGTCGAGGTAGACCGTGGCGTCGGTGACGGCGAACCACCCCGAGGCCCCCTTGCCGCTGCCCCGGATCGTGACGCGCTCGGTTCGGTAGGTGCACACGGTCAGGCCCCCAGGTGGGCGCCGACGAAGGCCCAGATCCGCTCCCACCCGTCGTTGGCCGCCTCGGGCCGGTAGGCGGGCCGGTTGACGGCGAAGAAGGCGTGGCCGGCCCCCTCGTAGGTGTGGAACTCGTAGTCCTTGCCCGCCGCCCGGAGCAGGCCCTCGAGCACGCTCACCTGTTCGGGCGACGGGTACTGGTCGTCCGCGCCGAACAGGCCCAGCAGCGGGCAGCGCAGGTCCTTGATGCGGTCGTCGAGCGGCGTCACGGTGACCGGGTAGCCCTCGGGCGGGGTCCCCACCACGAACGCCCCGTAGCAGTCCACCGCCGCCTGCAGCGGCAGGCTCACGGCCGCCAGCACCGACTGCCGGCCGCCCGAGCAGTACCCGATCGTCCCCACCTTGCCGTTGGAGTTCGGCAGCGACCGCAGGTGCTCGGCCGCCGCCCCCACGTCCCCGATCAACTGCTCGTCGGGCACGCCGCCTTTGGCTCGAGCCG
>DATJBC010000293.1:0-16662 GCA_035515515.1 Acidimicrobiales bacterium | reverse complement strand
GGCAGCGGCCGTCATTCGACCCTGCTGCTGGAGACAACCGCAACACGAATGACCGCATCAGAGCGGCTTGAACGAGAGGTGTCCAACATGCACCGCAAGACAACGAAGATCCTCATGGGGATGGCGGCCCTGGCGCTGCCCATCGGCACCATGGCCGTCCTGGGTGGCCAGCCGGCGTTCGCCAAGAAGCCACCCCCCAACCCTGTGCACTGCAACGTGGCCGCCACGGTGAACATCTCACCGCCGCTGTCGGTCGCCGGCCAGCCCGCCGCCAAGGGCACCTCGGGCGTCGCCTCCGTGGCCGTCACCTACAGCGGCTGCACCACGACGAGCGGGGCGTCGGTCGGGCCCTTCAACGGCCACCTCAACGTGTACTTCAAGGCGTCCAAGCCCACCAAGGACCAGGCGGCCCTGAACGCCGGTGACAACAAGAAGGACTACTACGTGGGCCTGTGCGGCGAGTTCGCCAGCAGCTCCACCATCAAGGACCTGAAGAAGGCCGTCAAGAACATGCCGTTCGCCGGCGGTGAGCTCAAGGGCGCCAAGCCCTCCGAGGGCACCATCGGCGCCGAGGTCGGCTTCATCATCAACGGCACGGTCAAGAACGGCACCTACCCGACGGCCAGCCACGCCGCTTCCCTCAAGGCCGGTCTGACCAACGACGCCAACAACTCCAACCTGATCAGCGGGTGCAAGGCCGGTCCGGTGAACCACATCGACATCGACTCGAGCAACAGCTCGGCCACCCTCTAACGAGGAGCGGCCGTCGCCTGCGGGCGACGTGTTCGAAGCGTCACGGAAAAGGGACGGGGCCTGTGCCCCGTCCCTTTTCGCGTCGCTGGGCGCTCCCGGGGCCCCGCCGCCTCACCCGCCGATGATCACCACCGGGGGGTCGGCCAGGCCGTGCTGCTCGGCGCACATGGCCCGGTAGAAGGGGAGGATGCCGTGGGCGTCGATCACGAGCTCCACGTTGCCGTCGGCGTCGAGGTTGAGGTTGGCCCCGTGGATGGCGAACCACACGTCGGTGTCCCCGTCGTTGCTGGCCGGCACGTGCAGGGTGTGGACCGACCCGGCGGGCTCGTAGAGGTAGGAGCCGGCCCGGTTCACGACGTCGGGGTACTCCTTGTAGAACCACGACCCCGTCTGGGTGAAGGCGAAGACGTGGCCGGTGTGCTTGTGGGTGGGGATCGTCGTGTCGGGGGGGAAGTGGTTGCGGACGATCCACACCCCGCTGGCCAGGTCGACCTGCAGGAGCTGCAGGGTGGCGCCGTCGCCGATGTCGACGAAGGGGAGCTCGTCCTCCCCCCGGTGCAGCGCCGTCGGCGGAAGGTCGGTCAGGGTCATGGAGCCTCCTCGTGCCTCCCGGGCGGTCGCCCGGGCGTTGCCGGCCACCCCGGCAGCGTCCCACGTGCCGCCCTCGTGGGGCCAGCGCCGACCCGCGCCCGGCGGGGGACGTGGCCGACCGGCGGGGTCAGTGGAAGGCCACCACCCTGTTGGCGGCCGGGGCGAGCAGCAGCCCGGCGCCGACCGACGGGGTGGGGAAGTGGTTGGCGGGGGCGCCCACGGTGAGGGTCACCGCCGCCCGCCCGTTCCCCTTGCGCAGCCCGTAGAGGACGCCGGCGTGGCTCTCGGTCCACACCCGGTTGGCGAAGATGATGGGGGGCCCGCTGGACCCCGTCCGGGTGTGCCACAGCACCCGCATGGTGTGGCGGGTGGCGTTGACCTTGACGGCGATGACGCCGTTGAGGCACGGCGCGTACAGCACGGTGGTGGTGAAGGCCTCCCCGCCGTCGACGTTGCTCGTGCAGAACGACGCCTTTTGGGCCAACTGGCCGCCGACGCCGCCCAGCCTCGACTGCTTGAGCAAGTAGGCGATGTGCGACTTGCCGGCCATGAACACCAGGCCGTTGCCCATGAGCGCAGGTGGGGACGATCCCAGGTCGTAGTCGGCGTCGTTGTCGTGGGCCCACGTGGAGGGCGTGAAGCTCTGCACCGGGGTCAGCGTGGGCGACAGCTCGACCACCGAGTCACTGCCGTCGGGGGAGCCCGTGTCGTTGGAGCCGTTCCCCGTGGCCACCCAGATGTTGCCGCTGCCGTCGACCACGGGGGCGGCGCCGCCCATCCAAATCGCCCCCTCGTCGTTGCCGGGGGAGGGGTCGACCTCCCACGTGCGCATGGTGCCGCCCCCCTCGGGGACCGACACCACCCAGCCGTGGTAGGTGGAGCAGTCGCCGGCGTTGCCACCCATGGCCAAGACCACCGAGCCCTCGTCGAGGGCGAGCCCGGGGCGCTGCAGCTGCGCCGCCGTGTTCGTGCCGGGGGGGTCGACCACCTGGTCGAGGAGGACGTTGCCCGTGGCCAGTCCCAGGCCCACGAGATGGTGCGAGATGACGGCGCCGGCGAGCTCGTCGGCCACCACGAACACCTCGGAGCGCCCGGCGTCGATGACCGGGGTACCGGTGATGCCCACCGACGGCGAGATGTCACCGCACGGCAGGTCCGAGGCGGGTACGGCGCTGCCCACGGTCGTGGACCACTCCACCGCGCCCGTGGTGGCGTTGAGGGCGTACACGACGTCGTTCTCGGTGGCCACCACCACCTGGCTCCCGAGCACCAGCGGCTCGCCGTAGAGCTGGCCGTCGAGCGCGGGCGAGGTCCACGCCCGGGTCGGCCGGGTGAGCGTGGCGGTGACGGGCGCCACCCCGGACTCCACGCCGTTGGCGTGGTACGTCGTCCAATTCGACGCCGGGAAGCTGACGCGGGCGACGGGGGTCCCCGTCACCGATCCCACCATCACCGCTGTGAGCACGAGCGCCGCGCCGACCGGAACGAACCTCCCGCGCGCTGACCGTGGTTGCCGCATGACCGCACCCCCTGCCTCAGAGCACCCCCGTCCCCGGTGCCGGTCGGGGCGAAGCCTACCCGGGCGGCCCCCGAGCGCGCCCGGGGGACCGGCTCGTGGCACGGGGAGCCGGTAGGGTTCCCCGCCCATGGCCGTCTACGCCCTCGGCGATCTCGCCCCCCGCATCGACGCGGAAGCCTTCGTCCATCCCGACGCCGTCGTCATCGGCGACGTCACCCTGGGGCCGCACACCACGGTGTGGCCGTCCGCCGTGCTGCGCGGGGACTACGGGTCGATCGCCATCGGCGCCCGGACCTCGGTCCAGGACGGGACCGTGATCCACGCCGGGCCCGGGTTCCCCACGGTGGTGGGGTCGGGCTGCGTGATCGGCCACCTCGTGCACCTCGAGGGCTGTGTCCTCGACGACGAGTGCCTGGTGGGGTCGGGGGCCGTGGTGCTGCACCACGCCCGGGTGGGGACCGGGGCCACGGTGGGCGCCGGCGCCGTGGTGCCCGGCGGGGTCGACGTCCCCCCGGGGGCGCTGGCCGTGGGAGTCCCGGCCGTCATCCGGCCCGGGGCCTCGCGCCTCCACCCCATCACGGTCGCCGCCGCCGAGTACGTGCGCAACGGGCGGCGCTACCGGGACGAGCTGCGCCGCACCGACGAGCACGGCTAACGCGCCGCCCCACCAACCGACACCGCCGCCCGGAGAGCTAACCCTCAAGTTGACGATGAGGGTTGGCCGTGCCTCGTCCTCCAGCAGGGCGTTCCCGGCCGGCATCGTGGCCCCCAGACGGGGCCGCAGCCCGGCGGGGGACTGGCCGCCGCGGGGGCCCACGGGAGGCGCCCGATTGCCCCGTCTCCTCGGGGGCTCCCGGCATGGCCCCCCGGCGCGCCGGTCGTACCCGGTCCACCGGCGCTGACAGGTTCGTAACTACCCTGGTGTGACACGTCGGTTAGGATGAACCTGCACCTGAGGTGGAGGAGGACACCCCGATGGTCAAGCCCTCGTCGCACAGCGCGCAACACAGCGACCCCAGTCGGACCGTGGACGGCTTTCGCGGGCCGCAGGTGTGCGCGCTGGTCGGCATCACCTACCGCCAACTCGACTACTGGGCGCGCACCGGGCTCTTGCGCCCGTCCATCGCCGACGCGCGCGGCAGCGGCACACAGCGGCTGTACGCCTACACCGACGTCGTCGAGCTGAAGGTCATCAAGCAGTTGCTCGACGCGGGCATCTCGCTGCAGCGGGCGCGGCGCGCCGTGGAGTGCCTGCGCGACGGCCTGGGCGCGGACCTCGGGTCGGCCAACCTCGTGTTGGTGGGCGCCGACTCGGTGCTCGCCCACAGCGACGGCGAGGTCGTCGACATCTTGAAGGGCGGCCAGGGCGTGCTCAACATCGTCCCCCTGTCGGGCGTGCTCGAGGAACTCGACGCGGCCATCTTGCAGATCGAGCATTCGTCGCCGCGCGCCGTCGACGCCGGCAGCAGCGTGGCCGGCCCCGGCGTCCGGGAGGCGCGGGGCTGACGGTGCCGTCGTCCGCGGAGCTCGGTGCGGCAGTGGGCACGGCGTTCGCCCACGACTCAGAACGGCACTTCGCGGAGCTCCTCGACTTCTACGGCGTCCGCTGGGAGTACGAACCCGTCGAATTCATTCTCGACTGGTATGCCGACGGGTCGCCCCGCACGGCCTTCCGCCCCGATTTCTACCTGCCCGACCACGCGTGCTTCATCGAGCTGACGACGCTCAACCAGCGGCTCGTGACCCGCAAGAACGCCAAGGTGCGCCGTCTGCGCGAGCTGCATCCGAGCGTCGAGGTGAAGCTCCTGTACCAACGCGACTACCAGGCGCTTCTCGCCAAGTACGGCTTTCCCCGGCCCTCTTCGCCCGCCGCCTAGTCTGACGGCGTGGCGCAGCCTGCACCGCCCTCGTCGTCGCCCGCCGCGCCCGCGGGCGGCGCCGGCCAGGCCCTCGAGCACTCCCCGCTGGAGGACGCGCATCGCGCCATGGGGGCCAAGCTCGTCGAGTTCGGCGGCTGGCTCATGCCGCTGGCCTACGAGGCCGGCACCGTGGCCGAGCACCTGGCGTGCCGGCGCCGGGCGGCCGCCTTCGACGTGAGCCACCTGGGAACGGTCCGGGTGCAGGGCCCCGGCAGCACGGCGACCCTGCAACGAGAGCTCAGCAACGACCTGCGCAAGGTGGCGCCGGGGAGGGCCCAGTACACGCACCTCCTCGACGACGACGACGGGTCGGTGCTCGACGACATCATCGTGTGGTGGTTGCGCGAGGACGTCTTCGACGTCATGCCCAACGCGTCCAACACCACCCGGGTGTGCCAGGCGCTGGGCGGCAGAGACGTCACCACCACGCGGGCGGTGATCGCCGTCCAGGGGCCCGACGCCCGCCGGCTGCTGGCCCCGCTGGCCCCCGAGGCGGCCGCCGTGGGGCGCTTCGCGGTGACGTCGTTCGACTGGTCGGGCCACCCCTGCACGGCAGCCGGCACCGGCTACACGGGGGAGGACGGCGTGGAGTGCGCCGTGCCGGCCGGGGCGGCTCCGGCGTTCTGGCAGGCGGTCATGGACGGTGGGATCGCGCCCGCCGGGCTCGGGGCGCGCGACACGCTCCGCCTCGAGGCCGGCCTCCCCCTGCACGGGCACGAGCTCGGCCCCGGCATCACGCCGCTCGACGTCGGCCTCGACTGGGTCGTGGGGTGGGCCAAGGAGGAGTTCCGCGGCCGCGCCGCCCTCGAGCGCCGGCGGGAGCGGGGCCCCACGCGCACGCTGCGCGGGCTGCTGGCCGAGGGCCGCCAGCCGCCCCGGGCCGGGTCCGCCGTCGTGGCGGGGACGAGGGTGGTGGGCGCCGTCACCAGCGGGAACTTCTCGCCCGTGCTCGAGCGGGGCATCGCCCTGGCCCTGGTGGACCACGCCCTCGACGGGGGCCAGCCCCTCGCCATCGACGTGCGGGGCCGGCCCCTGGCGGTCCGCCCGGTGCCGCTGCCCTTCGTGGCCCCCGGCGGCCGGGGCAGGCCCACGGGACCGGGGCGATGAGCGGCTACAGCCCCCACACCCCCGACGAGGTGGAGGCCATGCTGGGCTTCCTCGGGCTGTCGTCGCTGGACGAGCTCTTCGCCGTCGTCCCCGACGCCCTGCGCCTGGCGGCCGGGCTCGACCTGCCGGCGGGGATGCCCGAGCCCGACGTCGTGGCCCGCCTGCAGGACCTGGCCGCCGCCAACCGTCCCTGCGGGCGCGACCTGGTGTGCTTCGCGGGGGCGGGCGCCTACGACCACGAGGTGCCGGCGGTGACGCGCGCCCTGGCGGCGCGCTCGGAGTTCGTCACCTCCTACACGCCCTACCAGGCCGAGGTGGCCCAGGGCGTCCTGCAGGCGGTGTTCGAGTTCCAGACGCTGGTGGCCCGCCTGTCGGGGATGTCGGTGGCCAACGCCTCGCTCTACGACGGCGCGGCGTCGCTGGTGGAGGCGGTCAACCTGGCGGTGGGTGCCACGGGGCGACCCGAGGTGTGGGTGTCGGCCGGGGTCAACCCCGCGTGGCGTGACGTGCTCGGGACCTTCGTGGCGGGCACCGGCCACGGCGTGCGCGACGTGGCCCTGACGGACGGCACCACCGACTGGGCCGGCGTCGCCGAGGGCGCGGGCCCGCCAGGGGCGGTGGTGGTCGCCTACCCCAACTTCCTGGGCTGCCTGGAGGACCTCGGCGCGGCGCGGGCCGTGTGCGACCGGCTGGGGGCCCTGTTGGTCGTGGCCTTCGACCCGGTGTGCGCCGCCGTGCTGCGGGCGCCGGGCGAGTGGGGGGCGGACGTGGTGGTGGGGGAGGGCCAGGCCCTCGGCATGCCGCTCAGCTTCGGGGGCCCCTATCTCGGGCTCTTCGCCTGCTCGCTCGACCACGTGCGCCGGCTCCCGGGGCGGCTCGTAGGCGAGACCGTCGACACCGAGGGCCGGCGCGCCTACGTCACCACCCTGCGCACCCGGGAACAGGACATCCGCCGGGAGCGGGCCACCTCCAACGTGTGCACCAACCAGACGCTCATGGCCGTCACCGCCGCCGTGCAGCTGGGCTGGCTGGGCACCTCCGGCCTGGCCGAGGTGGCCCTGCGCTCGGCGCGCGGGGCGCGCTACTGCCGCGACGGCCTGCTCGGCGTGCCCGGCATCGAGCCGTTGGTGGGCGCGCCGGTGCTGCGCGAATTCGCCCTGCGCCTCCCCCTCGACGCCGAGCTCGCCGTGGAGCGCCTCGTCGACGAGGGGTTCCTGGGCGGGGTGCCCGTCGACCCCCGCCTCAACGGGGGGCGCCGCGACGGACTGCTGGTGGCGGTCACCGAGCGCCGCACGAAGGCCGAGATCGACGCCTTCGTCGAGAGCATGGCCAAGGTGGTTCGGTGAGCCCGTCGGGGCCGACCACGCCGGCGGCCGGGGGCCGGGCCGCCAGCGCGCCCCTCCTGGGGCGGGGCACCGAACCCACGCTCTTCGAGCTGTCGGAGCCGGGGCGCTCCGCCTGGCAGCTGCGCACCACCGGCGTGCCCGAGACGCCCCTCGCCGAGCTCGTCCCCGCCCCGCACCGGCGCAGCGCGCCACCGGCGCTGGCCGAGGTGTCCGAGCGCGACCTGGTGGCGCACTTCACCCGCCTCAGCCACCGGCAGTTCTCGGTGGACCTGGGCGCCTACCCCCTGGGGTCGTGCACGATGAAGTACAACCCCAAGGTGTGCGACGCCGTGGCGGCGCTCCCCGGCCTGGCCGACGTGCACCCGGCCGCCCCGGCCAGCTGCGCCCAGGGCTGGCTCGAGCTCCTCGTCGACCTGGAGGAGGCGCTGTGCGAGATCACCGGGATGGCGGCCGCCACGCTCCAGCCCGCCGCCGGCGCAGCCGGTGAGCTCACGGGGCTCCTCCTCATGCGGGCATGGCACGCGGCGCGCGGCGACACCCGCCACTGCGTCGTCATCCCCGACTCGGCGCACGGCACCAACCCGGCGTCGGTGACCCTGGGGGGCTTCGACGTGATCACCGTGCCCAGCGACGCGCGGGGGTGCGTGGACGTGGACGCCCTGCGGGCGGTGTTGGACGAGGACGTGGCGGGCATCATGCTCACCAACCCCAACACCCTGGGGCTCTTCGAAGAGGACATCCGCGCCATCGCCGACGCCGTCCACGACGTGGGCGGGCTCCTCTACTACGACGGCGCCAACCTGAACGCCATCCTGGGCGTGGTCCGGCCCGGCGACATGGGCTTCGACATCGTCCATCTGAACCTGCACAAGACCTTCGCCACCCCCCACGGCGGGGGAGGGCCCGGCGCCGGGCCCGTGGCGGTGTCGGCCCAGCTGGCGCCGTATCTGCCCGGGCCCCGGCCCACCCGCCTCGAGGGCGGGGGCGCCCGCTACGGCTGGTCGACCCCCGAGCGCTCCATCGGGCGCATCCACTCCTGGCACGGCAACGCCCTGGTGCTGGCGCGCGCCCTCACCTACATCCTCGTGCACGGCAGCGACGGCCTGCGCGAGGTGGCGCAGCTGGCGGTGCTCAACGCCAACTGGCTGCGCTCCCGCCTGTCGAGCGCCTTCGACGCCCCCTACGACCGTCCCTGCATGCACGAGTGCGTGCTGTCGGCGGCGTCGATCAAGCGGGCCACCGGCGTGCGGGCCCTCGACATCGCCAAGCGCCTGCTCGAGGAGGGGTTCCACGCGCCCACGGTGTACTTCCCGCTCATCGTGGACGAGGCCCTCATGATCGAGCCCACCGAGACCGAGAGCCTCCAGACCCTCGAGGCCATGGCGCAGGCGCTGGAGCGCATCGCCGCCGAGGTGTCCACGCCCGAGGGGGCCCGGGCCGCCCACGAGGCGCCCCGGGGCACCCCCGTGGGCCGCGTTGACGAGGCGCGCGCCGCACGCCACCTGGTGCCGACCTTCGACGCCCGCCCCGCGGCGGGCGCATAGCTACGAGGACGGCTCGCTCGCCGGGGGCGCCTCCTGCCTGGCGGCCCGCTCGGCCTGGTGGTCGGTGATGGCCTGCATGATGGCCCCGCCCACCGCCCCGATGAACTCGGGCCGGTTCTCGGCCGCCCAGTCCCGCGAGCGCTCCAGCGACGCCAGCGTCCCCTTGAAGTGCGGGATCACCTCGCGGGCGAACAGTTCGTAGGAGGCGAGCGTGGCCTGGCGGTCGGCCCACTCGTGCGCCATGAGCAGGTACGTGCCGAAGCCGCCCGACTGCTCGATGAGCCGCTCGATCTGGGCGACGGCCATGGCGGGGGTCCCGATGATGGCAAAGCCCGTCTCCATGAGGGCGTCGACCATCTTGTCGGGGTCGAGCGTGCTGGGCGCCAGCGGCAGGGCGGCCACGCGCTCGAAGTAGTCCACCCACTGGGCCAGGCCGAAGCGGACCTCGGCCCGGGCCTGCTCCTCGGTGGGGGCGACGTGCATGGGCCCCACCAGGCGCCAGCGCGGGCGCTCGACGGTGGTGCCGAACTCGGCGGCGCGTTCCTCCATCACCTGCCAGTGCGACCCGAGGACGTCGAAGCCTCCGGCCGTGGTGGCGCCGATCGACAAGAGCGACAGCCCGAAGCGCCCGGCGGCCCGTGGACCCGCCGGCGAGATCTGGGCGGCCACGGCCACCTCGAAGCGAGGGTGCGTGTACGGCCGCAGCTGCAGGCGGGCGTCCTTGAGAGTGAACCACGACGCCTGGCGCGTGACGGGCTCGTCCCCCCGGAGGAGCGCCAGGATGGCCTCGAGCGACTCCTCCATCATGTCGCGCTGGTGCATGGGGTCGATGCCCATCATGAAGGCGTCCGAGGGCAGCGCCCCGGGCCCCACACCGAACATCACCCGGCCCCGCGTCAGGTGGTCCAGCAGCACCATCCGATCGGCGAGGATGAAGGGGTGGTGGTAGGGGAGTGAGCTGACCCCCGTCCCCAGACGGATGTTCCGGGTGCGTTGGGACACCGCCGCGATGAACACCTCGGGGGAGGCGATGATCTCGTAGCCCGCCGAGTGGTGCTCGCCGATCCAGGCCTCGTCGAATCCGAGCTGGTCGAGGCGCACCATGAGCTCGAGGTCGCGCTCGAGCGCCAAGGTCGGGTTCTGGCCGACGGGGTGGAAGGGGGCGAGGAAGACGCCGAAGCGCAGGGGCCAGTCCATGGGGCGAGTCTACGAGAACACCATCGCGGCCACCGCTGGCCGGACGGGCGCGCCCTTGCGGACGACGACACACAGAGGGCCGGCCTCGGGGTGAGGCATCGGTAGCGGCCGGTGCCCGCCGAGGCCGGCCCTCCATGAGTGCCACCTGGGTCCAGAAAGTCCCCGCCGGGGGCCGCCCACCTCCCGTCCCGTGCCAATCATGGAGAGCATCGGCGGCCATGCGAAGCGTGAGCCCACCTAGGTGATGTCCCCGATCGGGGCCTACGCGTGGCACCCGGCGGCCCGGGGGCTCGTCGGCGGTTTTGGGGACCTTCGGCCCTGTTGGAAACCGCCGCGGTGCCCGATCATCCGGAAGAACACGCGCGTCGGGCATTCCCGGGGGAGAGTTGATCGGCTTCTCGACAGGGACGTCTGAGCGAAGGGCGGGCGAGGGATCAGATTCGGGCGGTGATGGTCCCTCGTCCGCTCAGCACCCTCGGGCGGTGCTCCGGGACGGAGCGTCCCTCCCGACATCGTGGGCTTGGTCGTGCACCGACCACCGGACCCGGGAAGGGCGGTCGACCTAGAGGTTGAGCTTCTGCGCCAGCACCTCTCGAAGGAATCCTGCGTACGCGCCCGATACATGGGTCGGGTCGGCGTAGACGTCGTAGTGACCGATGACCACAGGGCACACGGTCGTGCAGAACCACGGCCAGGTGGAGATGTAGGTGGCACCCGCCTCCCGCGCGGCCACCCTCTCCGCCTCGACGTACGGCGCGTAGAGTTCCGCCTCGACCGGAACGGCGCAGGCCCCGACGTCGTTGGGATCGCTGCTGACGCAGCCTGGGCCACCGGTCCCCGGGATGTCGCCGATCACGACCTTGCGCCGCGCGTGGACGGTGCGCAACAGCGAGGCCAGGGCGTCGGTCCATGCCTTCGGGGCATAACGGGCATTCCTCGGTGACATATACACCTGCTGTGAGATCACCAGGACATCGGGATCGAGCGCGTCGATGCGCTTGATGACCGAGGCGTGCCAGCGATCACATGATGCGAACTCCGTCCTCAGGTACAACACGGGCACAGTCGACGCCGGACAGCTCTCCTTGAAGAGGACGACGAGCTTCCAACCATCCGACTTGGCGATGCCGTCGAGGGCGTCGAACCACATCCCCGCGTGTGAGTCCCCGTAGAGGACCACGGTGCGCCTGCCGGTCAGGTCCCCGAAGACACAAGCCGGCACCGAATGGGCCGGAATCGCCTGGATGCACTCCGAGGGCGGATAGCCGAGGGCGGCCCGGTAGGAGGTCCCCAACGGCGGGTCCAGGTCTGTCGGCACCTGGCGGATGGAAGGCGCCTGGGCGACGAGCCTCAGGACCTGGGAGAGTGAGGCAGGCGCCGACGACGACGTCGATGCAGCTTGCGGAGTGGGTTGGTCTTGCGTGGCCGAAATGACCACCAGGCAGACAGCGCATAGCCCGCACCCGCCGACGGCGAATCGGCGTGACCACCGAAGGATGTGCCGGCGCTCCGGCTGCACCAGCCAGAGCGCGAGCGCCCCGGCCATCGCAGTGAGAACGAGAAGGGTGGCGATCGCCAGGACCACAACGACAAGGCTAGGGCCAGCCGGCTCGGTTCTCCCAACGGACACGCGCCGCGCCACGCGGGCACATGCCACGTGACACCCGCACGGAGTGGCGAGGTACCGTCGCCGCCCGCCTCGCGGTCAATCCCAGACGACCGGGCAGGGGAGCGGTGTGCCCCTGGGCCGACGCTCCTCGAGATCGTGCACCGGCGTCGGCGCGTTGGCCCATCACGCGTCGCGGATCCCCGCCCAGTAATCTTGGCGGCGCGATGAGACCGCCACTTGCAGCCCGGAGTGGCACGTTCGTCTCCCGTTCCTCAACCCGTCGAGAACGGAGAATCCGGCCTCGCCGGCTCGCACTGGCAGCACTGTTCCTCGTGGCGTGCGGATACTTCGCGTTCGGGGTGAGCGAGTCCTGGTCAGACTCGCCTACGTTCGACGAGCCAACGTATGTGGCGGCGGGGCTCGCCGCGATACTGCATCACGACGTCGCGATCAACGACGAGCACCCCGTCCTCCCCAAGGTGCTGGCCGCATTGCCGGTCCTCTTCGTCCATCCCGTGATCCCCTCCAATGACGAGCCGACGGAGAACAACGAGTACCAGTACGTACCACGCTTCACCGCGGCCCAAGTTGCAGCCGGAACTCTGCGCCGGACGTTCTTCGTTGCCCGCCTCGTGCCGTTGCTGGAATCCACGGGGGTCGCTTTTGCGCTGTTCGCGCTCGGCTGCGAGCTCTTCGGCGTCGGCGCCGGTCTCGTCGCAGGCCTGGCTTGGCTGGGGACGCCATTCGTATTGGGAATCGGTCATCTCGATGGCACCGATGTGCCGTTCGCATTGACTGTCGTCCTGGCCTCGTGGGCCTTAGCGCGTTGGCTCCGAGTGCGGAGCAGACGGGCGCTCGTCGCGTTGGGCATCGCGCTGGCTGCTGCCTTGATGAGTGAGGCGACTGGAGTGCTCGTCCTGGCCGGCGCACTGGCTGTCGTCGCCATGTGTGCATCATCGTCCGGTTTGAGACGAGCGATGGCTGAGACCGGACTCGTCGTCCTTGTCGCATGGCTCGGAGTCTGGGCCGTGTATGGGGCGCTGGACCCGAGTCTCCTTGCTCACCCGTGGAGCATCCTTCCGCATCCATATGTCGATGGAGTGACGCATCTCGCGCGTCACGACACCAGCGCCGGATCTGGCTACCTCCTTGGCACGTCGTTCAAGGGTGGAGTGTGGTGGTACTGGCCCGTCAGCCTCGTCGTCAAGCTTCCGGCCACGCTGCTCGTCGTGCTGACCGTCGCCACGGTCTCGTGGGTGTGGTTGGCCCCCGAGCTTCGGCGACGGGCGTTGCTTGCCCTGGGCCCCTCGGCGTTCGTTCTGGGCGGCTTCACCGTGGTGTCGACGACCCATGACATCGGCCTCAGGTATTTGCTCCCCGTCATTGCGCTGTGGATGGCGGGGGCTGGCGCTCTCGTCCCGGTCGTCCTTGCTTCACGACGTCGCGCGAGATACGTCGGCGGTATCTGTCTTTCGGGACTCCTCCTCGTTGGGGTGGTGACGACGGGCTTGTCGTTTCCAGACTCGCTGTCGTGGACTGCTCCACCATTCCACCCGGCATACACGGCGACCACCGATTCAGACGTGGATTGGGGACAGGGTCTCTACCAGTTGCAGACGTGGGCCCACGGCCGCCGGATCTTGGTCGCATACTTCGGGCCTCGGGGCCTCAAGGTTGCCGCAGTCGTTCCCACCGCCCGGGCCCTTACGGGAGTGCCCGTGTCGCAGGTTCGCGGGTGGGTCGCCGTTTCGGCTACAGATCTGACGTCAGCGGTGGCCTTAACGGGCGGGGTGAACCGCGCCACCATCGGTTGGCTCAGGAATTACTGCCCGGTCACGGTGCTGGGAGGATCGATTCTCGTGTACCACTTCGTCGAAGCGCCGATCAAGGCACGGGCCCCCGCCCGCCCCGCGCTGCCGTGTTCCGGCCCGAACAGCACACGCCGCGTGCGCCGCACCGCGGCGCGGCAGGCCTGAAGGCCCGGCCACCCGAGGCGCGCAGCTCTGGCTCTCTCCGCAGGCGGCCCAGGTGGGGACGCACGGCCCCCCTCCAGGTCCGCCCGGTGTCGTGCTGCGTCGGGTCACCCCGGTGGGCGCCGCGTGAGGCCCCGCCCGCTACATATTCTATGCTATATTACAGAATTGGTATGAGCGCTACCTCTGCGACAACTCGGGCGGGGCGGCCCCGGTCGACGTCGGCGCCCCGCCGACCGGGCGCCTCCCGGGGGGCGGACGCCTTCGCCCGCTACGAGCGCGCCCGGACCTCGATCATGGTGGGGGCGGCGGTTCGGGCCGCGCGGCGGCGCGGGGGACTGAGCCAGGTGGAGCTGGCCGCGCTCTCGGGCATGACCCAACCCGCCATCGCCCGCCTCGAACGCGGCCTGGTGTCGCCCACGGTCATCACGCTCGACCGCATCGCCCGGGCCATGGGGACCGATCTCGTGATCGACTTCGAGCCCCAGCTGGCGACCCGATCGTCGGGGGGAGCGCGCCGGCGCCACTCGTGACGGTCGCCTCACGCAGTCGCACACGCTCCACCGGAGGCCGAACGCCCGTGCACTACGGTGGCCGGATGCGCAAGATCGCGGCCGGGATGCTCGGCGCCCTGGCGGCTGTCGGCGTCGCGTCGTGCGGTGGCCCTCCCGCCCCCACCGCCCAGGTCGGTGCGCTGAAGGGCAAGACGCCGTCCGACATCGTCTCCGCCGCCACGGCCGCAGCCGAGGCGTCGGGGACCGTCCACTACGTGCTCACGGCCACCAGCGCCGGCCAGAGCCAGACCATCGAGGGGGACGTCTCCAAGAGCACCGCACGCCAGTCCATCACCCAGGGCTCTCACCACATCGAGGTCGTCCTCGTGCACAAGGTCGCCTACGTGCTGGGAGACGCCGGGGGCCTGAGCACCGCCATGGGCCTGAAGACGTCGGTGGCCAATCACTACGCCGGCACGTGGATCGCCGTGCACAGCTCCGACACGCTGTACTCCAGCATCACGTCCGCCGTGACCTTGGACAGCATCCTGGCCGATCTGGTCCCCTCGGGGACGCTGTCGCTCACGGCGCCCCGCACAGTGGCGGGCCGCCAGGTCATCGGCGTCCACGGCGGGCTCCCCGGCCCCGCGCAATCGGGCGTGACCGGATCGACGACGTTGTTCGTGGCCACGAACCGACCGACCCTTCCCATCTCGGTGTCGGGCACCGCCACCATGGGGAAGCAGCACGTCACCGACACCGGTTCGTTCACCAAGTGGGGTGTGGCCGTGCACCTGGCGGCCCCGTCGGGCTCGGTGGCGTTCTCCTCGCTGCCGACCTCCTGAGCCCGCCCCGTCTCGGGCGCCTGCCGGCGACCCCGGGGGCGGCCGGCCTCATCCGGCCACGGCCACCTGCGGGGGAGTGGCCACACCCCGGCGGGGGACGATGATGTCGTCGATGAGGCCGTAGTCCTTGGCCTCCTCGGCGGTCATGAAGTAGTCGCGGTCGAGGTCCTTCTCGACCTGCTCCACGGGGCGACCCGTGTGGAAGGCGATCACCTCGGCCATGCGGCGGGTGGTGGCGAGCACCTCGCGCAGCTGGATCTCCATGTCGCGCGGCGCGCCGCGCGCGCCCGCGGAACCCTGGTGGATCATGATCTTGGCGCTGGGAAGCGCCAGGCGCTTGCCGGGGGCGCCGCCGCACAGGACCATGGCGGCCGCCGACATCCCCATGCCCACGCACACCGTGGAGACATCGGGCCGGATGTGCTGGATGACGTCGTAGATGGCCATGCCGGCGTAGGCGAGCCCGCCGGGGGAGTTGATGTAGAGCGAGATGTCGCGCTCGGGCTCCTCCGCCTCGAGGTAGAGCAACTCGGCGATGATGAGGTTGGCGATCTGGTCGTCCACCTCCTGGCCCAGGAACACGATGCGCTCACGCAGCAGGAGGGAGTAGATGTCGAAGGCGCGCTCACCGCGTGCCGACTGCTCCAGGACGGTCGGGATCACCGAGTGACGAACGGACACGACATCCCTCCTCGGGCCGCAGGGCGGCGGCTCCGCCCTCCTGTCGGCCACAGTATCTCATTTACGAGATACCACGATCGAGGTAGCGTGGAGGGGGCCGCCGCGGGCCGGCCCGCTCGGCACAGGAGGGCCGTTGACCACGCGCCGACACGACACGGTGTTCCCGGGCTTCAGGGACATGGCCCGGCGCCGCAAGGAGCTGAGCGAGGCCCTCGTCGCCCGGCGCCACGAGATCGGCCTGTCGCAGACCGAGGTCGCCGCCCGCATGGGCACCTCGCAGTCCGCCGTGGCCCGCCTGGAGGCGGGGGAGGCGGACCTGCGCCTCTCCACCCTGGAGCGCTACGCGGCCGCCGTGGGCCTGGCCATCGACTGGAGCTTGGGAGAGGAGCGCCGATGACCGCGCCACGGTGGCGGCCCGAGCCCGGGCCCGCCGACGAGGCCCGGGCGCAGAGCGTTCGGGACCGCCTCTTCGACCAGCGGGTGGTGTTCCTGTGGGGCGAGCTGGACGACGCCGCCGCCGGCCAGCTGGCGGCTGAGCTCATGACCCTCGACGCCACCGGCGACGAGCCCGTGCAGCTCCACATCGACAGCCCGGGGGGCACCCTCGAGGCCGCCTTCTGCCTCATCGACGTCATCGACCTGCTCGGGGTGGACCTCGTGGCCACCTGCGTGGGACAGGCCGTGGGGCCGGCCCTCGGGCCCCTGGCCGTCGCCCACCGGCGCCAGGCCACCCCGCACGCCCGGCTCAGGCTGGCCGAGCCCGTCGCCTCCATGACGGGTCACCCCCGTGACCTCGACACCTGGGCCGCCCACCACCGTGCCCAGGTCGGGCGCTTCGCCGAGCGCCTGGCGGCCGCCGTGGGGCGCCCCGTGGACGCCGTGGCCGACGACCTGGCCGCCGGGCGTTACCTCGACGCCCAGGAGGCGCTCGACTACGGCCTCATCGACGAGGTCTGCGGGCCCCGGGCCCGCATCGTCCCCCTGCCCGGACCCCGCCTGGGCTTCCGTCCCCGTCCCTGACGGACGCCGCCGGGGGAGGAGTTGGCGGCGTCCCGGGGACCCCGACCAGGCCGGCCCGCGCCCA
>DATJBC010000292.1:0-23724 GCA_035515515.1 Acidimicrobiales bacterium | reverse complement strand
CCAGATCCCCTTCACGGTGGCCATGGACCTCCTGCTCACGGCGCGGGAGGTGAGCGCGGCCGAGGCCAAGGAGATCGGCCTCATCGGGCGCGTGGTCCCCGACGGCACCGCGCTGGAGGAGGCACTGCGCATCGCCGAGGTGATCTGCGCCAACGGACCGCTGGCCGTCGAGGCCATCAAGCGCTCCGTGCGCGAGACCGAGGGCCTCCCCGAAGCCGAGGCGCTCAAGATCGAGCTCGAGATCGGCTGGCCCATCTTCTCCACCGAGGACGCCGCCGAGGGCCAACGCGCCTTCGCCGAGAAGCGTCCGCCGCAGTACAAGCGCACGTGATGGGCCCCGGGCCCGACGACGAGCTGGGCGTTTCGGACTTCGGCATCTCCTTCCGGGGTGGAGGAGCCCCCGCTGTCCGCCAGCCCGAGCCCGACGTCCGCTTCCGCCTGGCCGACGAGATCAGGCGCGTCACGAGTGCCATGGTGGGGCTGCCCATCGGCGACGACGACATCGAAGCGGCCACCGAGGCGCTGGGCGCGCTGGCCACGCGTCTGGAGGCGGCGGCGGGGCCCGGGCGCCGGATGCGGGCCCAGCCCGACCCGGTCGGGCACCCGCAGGACTTCTTCCCCACGAGCCCCGTGATCGGCTTCGCCAACCCCGTGGCACCCCCCGTCACGGTCGAGGCCGTGGACGGCGAGCTGCGGGGGACGGCGTTCTTCGACTACCAGTACGAGGGCCCGCCGACCTGCGTCCACGGCGGGGTCATCGCCATGGTGTTCGACGAGCTGCTCGGGGCCGCCAACATCATGGCGGGCACGCCGGCCATGACCGGGACCCTCACCATCACGTACCGCAAGCCCACACCGCTGCGCACCGCCCTGCGCCTCGAGGCGCGCTGTGTGGGCAAGGAGGGCCGCAAGGTGCGCACCTACGGCGCCATCTTCCACGGGGACGTGCTCACTGCCGAGGCCGAGGGGATCTTCATCGAGCTCGTGCCCCAGCGCTTCCTGGCCATCGTGTCGGAGAACGCCGAGGGCTCGGACGCCGTCGAGCAGGTGCGCGCCGACGCCCGGCGCCTCGGGTTCGCCGAGTCGGACCCCCCCTGAGCGGCCTCCGCCCCCGGGGGCGCGGCCGGGGACAGCGCCCTCTGGGCCCGGCCTGAGAACGCGCTGAGGCGACCTCGGAGCGTCGGGCCCCGGGCCACGGCCACCCCACCCGTGCCGGCCCCCCGGGTCGCCCGGACGAGTTGGCGAGCCCACAACCCCTCTGACCTGCCCGTCCACCCCGGCGCCAGCAGGGCGCGCCCGTGCGGGCGCCGGCCCCGGCCGGGTGGCGGCGCCCGGGGGTCGGCGACGGTGGGTGGCCGACCTCAACGGACCCTCGGCCCGTGCCGATAACCCCCCGAGCGGTCGGTGCACGGGCGTCGGCCCCGATTGAGGACACGGGTTGAGCGAAGAGCCAGGTCAGGGGACGAACCCCGTGTCGCCGGGGACGGCGGGCACGGTCGCCGCGCCCCCCGCCGGCCTGCCCGACGTCCTCGACGCCGAGGACCTGGCGGTGTTCCTCGACATGTCGAGCGAGCTCCTCGCCGTCTTCGACCCCGCCCGGGGCTTCGTGTGGAGCAACGGCGCGGCCGCCGCCCTGCTCGGCTACGACGAGGACGAGCTCATCGGCGTCGACCCTCTCGAGCTGATCCATCCCGACGACCTGCCCGAGGTGAAGCGGGTCTTCGCCCGCTCGGCCGGCGAGCCCCACGGCGTGCGCAGCCGCTACCGGTGCAAGGACGGGTCGTGGCTGTGGCTCGAGTGGACGGCCCGGGTGGACGACAGCGGCCTCGTGTACGGGGCGGCCCGTGACGTCACCGCCGGCCATGTCGCCCAGGGCGCATTGGCCGCCAACGAGGCACGCCTGCAGGCCATCCTCGACAACTCGAGCGCGGCCATCTCGGTCACGGACCGCATGGGGCGCTTCATGCTCGTCAACCAGTCCTTCCTGCGCACCGCGGGCCTGGAGATCGACGAGGTGCTCGGCCTGACCGCCGCGCAGATCTGGCCCGGCACCGACACCACCGAGGTGTGCCACCGCGTCCTGGAGGAGGGCGAGGCCTTCACCAGTGACGAGGTGGTGGAGCTTCCGGACGGACAGCACGTCATGATGACGGTCCGGTTCCCGCTGCGCGACGGCAGCAACCGCATCGCCGGCATGGCGGCCATCGGGACCGACATCACCGAGTGGACCGCGGTGGAGGCAGCGCTGGCGGAGCGCGAGCGGCTCCTCGACACCGTCATCCGGGCGTGCCCCGACATCGTGGCCGTCCTCGACGACCACGGGCGCGTCCAGGAGATCAGCGAGGCCTCGGCCCGAACACTGGGCTACGACCTGAGCAGCCCCGTGCACGCCGACGTCGAGGCCCTCGTCCACCCCGACGACCTCGCCGTGCTCCACGCCGAGTACGCCGACGTCGGGGCGAAGCCCGATGCCCGGCTCGATCTCCGCTACCGGGTGCGGCACGCCGATGGCCACTGGGTCGTCCTCGACACCCGGGGCCAGACCATCGCCGGGGACGACGGCAAGGTGGCGGGGACGGTGCTCGTCTCCCGGGACATCACCGACGAGCTCGAGATCGAGGCGCAGATGCACGCCGCGGTGTCGGTGGCCGAGCACGCCAGCACGGCCAAGAGCGAATTCCTGTCCCGGATGAGCCACGAGCTGCGCACCCCGCTCAACAGCGTGCTCGGCTTCTCGCAGCTGCTCGAGATGGACGCCCTCCCCGAGCAGCAGGGCGAGGCCGTGGGCCACATCATGCGGGCCGGCCGCCACCTGCTCAACCTCATCGACGAGGTCCTCGACATCGCCCGCATCGAGTCCGGCAACCTCGAGCTCCTGATCGAGCCGGTGGGCGTGGGCGACGTGCTGCGAGACGCCGTCGACCTGGTGGGTCCCCTGGCGGAGTTGCGCGACATCACCATCACCGCCGACGTCGCCGGGTGCGAGCAATTCCACGTCCTGGTGGATCGAAAGCGGCTCCTCCAGGTGCTGCTCAACCTGCTCTCCAACGCCGTGAAGTACAACCGCACCGGCGGCCAGGTGGACATCGCCATCGGGGCCGTCATGGCGGGCCCCGGCGGCGACGCGGGGCCGGCCGCCGGACCGGACACAGCCCCGGACACGGCCGCGGAAGCGACCGGGGACGGAGCGTGGGGCACGGGGAGGCACGGGCCGCCCGCCGCCGGTGCCAACGTCCACGGCGGCATGGTCCGCATCACCGTGACCGACACCGGCCAGGGGATCGGCCCCGAGGACATCGAGCGCGTCTTCGAGCCCTTCGACCGCCTGGGGGCCGAGCGCAGCGGCGTCGAAGGGACCGGGGTCGGCCTCACGTTGTCGAAGCACCTGGTGGAGAGCATGGGCGGCGCCATCGGCGTCCACTCCCACGTCGGCGAGGGCACCACCTTCACCGTCGACCTGCCCTCGGCGGTGGCCCCTCCCGCCACGGCCCTGGGCGGCGAGCGCGCCGCAGGGGACGCCACGGAGGTGGGCACGTTGCGGGTGCTCCACGTCGAGGACAACCTGGCCAATCTCGAGCTGGTCGAGCAGGTGCTGACGCGCTCGGGTGTCGTGACGCTGCTGACCGCCATGTCGGGGAGCCTCGGCCTCGAGCTGGCACGGGAGCATCTGCCCGACCTCGTGCTCCTCGACCTCCACCTGCCCGACATGTCGGGCACGGCGCTCCTCGACGAGCTGCGTGCCGACCCCCACACCGCACCGATCCCCGTGGTCGTCGTCACCGCCGACGCCACCCCGGTGCAGATCCAGCGGCTGCGCGACCGCGGCGTGGCCGCCTACCTGACCAAGCCGATCGACGTGCGCGACCTCCTCGGCGTGGTCGACGCCGTCGCGGAGGCCCGGGGGGTGACCCGGTGAGCACGCCGCTCACGCGCCTGCCCGGGCCGTCGGGGCTGCTCCCCGATGTGCCGGACACGTCCGCCGCGGGCACCGGCCCCGGCGGCGAGGAGCGCCCGGAGCTCTCCCGCTTCCTCGACCTGTCGGCCCAGATCATGTGCATCGTCGACGTCGACGGGCTGGTCGTGTGGGGGAACCCCGCCTTCGAGCGCGCCCTCGGCTACCACCACGGGGAGCTGGCCGGCGTGCACCTCGACGATCTCGTCCACCCCGAAGACGCACCCGTGCGCACCACGATGGAGACCGCCCTGGCCGCCACCGGTGAGCACGGGCCGGTCCAGATCCGCTTCCGGGCCCGTGACGGCCGCTGGCGCTGGCTGGAGTGGACGACCCGGGCCGACGAGCGGCGCGGGCGCCTCTACGGCGTGGCCCGCGACGTCACCGACCGGCGCCTCGACGAGGCGGCCCTGAGCGACAGCGAGGCCCGGCTCCAGGCGATCATGCAGTACTCGCCGTCGGTCGTCTACCTGAAGGACCTCGACGGGAACTATTTCCTCGTCAACGAGGAGTTCTGCCGGGCCACCGGGGTCGCCCGGGAGCGGGCGGTGGGATCCGGCGCCTCCACGTGCTGGCCCCAGGACGCGGAGACCATCGCCCGGAACGACGCCAGCTTCGTGCGCGGCGCCATCCCGGCGGTGACCAACGAGCGCCTCCACACCGTGGACGGGTTGCGCGACTTCATGGTGAGCCGCTTCCTCCTGCGCGGCGACGACGGCACCCCCTACGGCATCGGGGGCATCGCCTCCGACGTCACGAGCCGGGTGGGCGCCGAGCGGGCCCTGCAGGCGCGCGACCGCCTGCTCGACTCGGTCATCAAGGCCAGCCCCGACATGATCACGCTGATGGACCGCAAGGGGAAGATCCACCAGATAAGCGAGGCCGAGAGCATCATGTTCGGCTACCCCCACGAGGTGTTCAACGAGACGGGCCTGTTCGAGTTCGTGCACCCCGACGACTTCGACGACGTGGCCTCGATGTTCGTGCGCATGGTCACAGGGGCGGTGTCGCACCTCCACCTCCGCTACCGGGTGCACCACGCCGATGGCCACTGGGTCACGGTCGACTCGCGGGCCCGGTCGGTGCTCGACGCCAAGGGCCACTTCGCGGGGGCCGTGGTGGTGTCGCGCGACATCAGCGACAAGCTCGAGTCCGAGCAGCGGCTGCAGGCGTCGCGCGACGCCGCCGAGCAGGCCAGCCGGGCCAAGAGCGACTTCCTGTCCCGGATGAGCCACGAGCTGCGCACGCCCCTCAACTCCATCCTGGGCTTCGCCCAGCTGCTGCAGATGGACGAGCTCCCCGGGCCGTCGGCCGACGCCGTCGAGCACATCCTCCGGGCCGGGCACCACCTGCTCGACCTCATCGACGAGGTGCTCGACATCGCCCGCATCGAGTCCGGCCATCTCGAGCTCGCCATGAGTCCGGTGTCGGTGGCCGAGGTCGTGGCCGAGGCGGTCGAGTTGACGAGCCCCATCGCCACGCGTGCCGAGGTCACCATCCGTGCCCTGTCGGAGTCCTTCGTCGGCCAGGTGGTCGTCGCCGACCGCCAGCGGGTCATGCAGGTCCTGCTCAACCTGCTGTCCAACGCCGTGAAGTACAACCACCCCGGGGGAAGCGTCGAGGTGACCTGCGCCACCTCCGCCCCCGGCCGGCTGCGCCTGGCCGTGGCCGACACCGGCCGCGGCATCCGGCCCGAGGACCTCGACCGCGTCTTCGTGCCCTTCGACCGCATCGACGCCGAGCAGACGGGGGTGGAGGGGACCGGCGTCGGCCTCGCCCTGTCGCAGCACCTGTGCGAGCGCATGGGTGGCCGTCTCGGCGTGGAGTCGGTGCCCGACGTGGGGAGCACCTTCTTCGTGGACCTGGCGGCCGGCGACCCCGCCGTGCTCGCCTCCGCCCCGCTGGCGGCGTGGGCCGACGGTGCGACGGCCGTCCCCGACGCCGTGGTGGCCACCGACGACCTCGGGCTGTTCGTGTCCCCGCCCCGGGCCCCCGGGGGGGCCAGCGAGGCGGCAAGCGACGGGGGCGCAACGCCCTCGGCCCGCGGGGGCGACGCCAGGCCCCCCTCGCCGAGGGCTCTCGCGCCGCCGACCGCCCCGTCGGAGACCGCCCGGCCCGCCGCGTCCCGCTCCGGCGACTCCGTCCGGGCCGCCCACGCGGGTGCCGACGGCGCGGCGGCGTCGAGCGCCTCCCGGGACGCCACCGACGCGGGCGACGGCGAGGCCGTGCCCCCGGGGCTGTGGCAGCAGTCCGGCCGGCTGCCCGTGACCGGGCACCGGTCCGGAGGGTCCTTCCGGGTGCTGCTCGTCGAGGACAACCTCACGACCCTCGACCTGGTGGAGCGGGTGCTGTCGCGGCGCCCGGGGACCGAGGTCCTGGCGGCCATGCAGGGGGGGCTGGGGGTGGAGCTGGCCCGCGAGCACCGGCCCGACCTGGTCCTGCTCGACATCGCGCTCCCCGACATGGCGGGTAGCGCCGTGCTCGACCGCCTGGCCGAGGACCCCTCGACGGCCGGCATCCCGGTGGCCGTCGTGGCCGCCGATGCCCCCGCCCACCAGGTGCGGCAGCTGCTCGGGCGGGGGATCGTGGGCTTCCTGGACAAGCCCATCGACGTGCGCGGCCTGTTGTCGATCGTCGACGCCGTGCGCGCCGCCCGGGGCTGAGCGCCCCGGGCTGCTCAGATGGCCCGCTCGCGCCCTTCCCAGTAGGGGTCGCGCAGCTTGCGCTTGTAGAGCTTGCCGTTGGGGTCGCGCGGCATGTCGTCGGTGAAGTCGATGCTCTTGGGCGTCTTGAACTTGGCCAGGCGCCCTTCGCACCACCCCAGGATCTCCTGGGCGAGCTCGGGCGTGCCCTCCACCCCGTCGACGGGCTGGACGACGGCCTTGACCTCCTCGCCCCAGTCCTCGTGGGGGATCCCGAACACCGCCGCGTCCACGACCTTCGGGTGGCCGAGCAGCACGTTCTCGATCTCGGCGGGATAGATGTTGGCCCCACCCGAGATGATCATGTCGGTCTTGCGGTCGCAGAGGAAGAGGTAGCCGTCCTCGTCGAGGTATCCGACGTCACCCACGGTGAAGAACTTGCCGATGCGGTTCTTCTGGGTCTTCTCCTTGTCCTTGTGGTACTGGAAGTCGCCCGACCCCATGGCCATGTAGACCGTGCCGATCTGGTTGGGCTCCTCCAGCCGGTTGCCGTCGTCGTCGAAGATGGCGATCTCGGAGATCGGCCACGGCTTGCCCACCGTCCCCGGCTTCTTCAGCCACTCCTCGGTGTTGACGATGGTGCCACCCCCCTCGGAGGCTGCGTAGTACTCGTCGATGACGGGGCCCCACCACTCGATCATGGCGCGCTTGGTGTCGACCGGGCACGGGGCGGCCGCGTGGATCATGTGCCGCAGCGACGACAGGTCGTACTTGTGCTTGACGTCCTCGGGGAGGGCGAGCAGCCGGTGGAACTGGGTGGGCACCATGTGGGAATGCGTGACGCGGTAGCGCTCGATGAGCGCGAGCATGCCCTCAGCGCTCCACTTGTCCATGAGCACCACCGTGTGCCCCATGTGGATGGCCGCCCCCGAGAAGCGCAGGACGGCGGTGTGGTACAGGGGGGAGCCGACGATGTGGACGTTGTCGTCGCGCGGCTGGATGCCGAACAGCAGCAGGATCCCGGCCAGGGCGATGGCCATCTCGTCGGGGTCGGCGCCGCTCAGGGGGCGGTACACGCCCTTGGGGTGGCCGGTCGTCCCCGAGGTGTAGTTCATGGTGTCGCCCAGGGTGCGGTCCTCGGGCCTGTCGGTCCTCTGGTTGTCGCGCAGCTGCGCGTAGGAGGCGAAGCCGGAGATCTCCCCCACCGCCAGGCAGCGCGTGGCGGGCACCTCGGCCTCGTCGGTGGCGTCGAGGCACGCCTGGGCGAAGCGCTCGTGGCCGATGAAGACCTGGGCGCCGGAGTCCTTCACGATGTAGGCGATCTCGGGCGCCACCAGGTGGTGGTTGATGGGCACGATGTACCAGCCGGCCTGCATCGCCGCCAGGTAGATCTCGAAGATCTCGGCGCAGTTGGGGAGGACGAAGGCGATGGTGTCGCCCTTTCTGAGGCCGAGCTGGCGCAGGGCGTGCACCACCTGGTTGGCCCGGCCCGCCAGCTCGCCGGCCTTCAGCTCCGTGCCGTCGGGGGCCACCAGGGCCAGGTGGCCGGGCTCCTCCTGTGCCATCACCCAGAACCCGAAATCGGTCATCGCCGGCTCCTCGTCGCCGTGGGGAAGCTGCAAACGGTGCGCATGGCTGCGCCGCGGCGCGGCCCGCAGGGCGGGACGGGCGCCGACGCGGCGAGACTAGAACGCGTTCTCGCCCTGGGCAAGCCGCGCGGCGGCCAGGCGCCGTAGCTCGTCGACGCGGATCTTGGCGTTGCCCGTGAGCACCAGCTCGGCCTCGTCGAAGAACAGGACCTTCCTCGGCACCTTGTAGGAGGCGATCCGCCCCCGCAGGAAGTCGCGCACGGCGTCCTCGTCCACGCCGCTGCCCGGCTGGCTCACCGCGCACACCACCACCATCTGGCCCAGGGTGGGGTGGGCGACGCCCACGGCCAGGGCGCTGGCCAGGCCGGGATGGTGCAGCAGCTCGGCCTCGATCTCCACGGGCGAGACGTTGGCCCCCCCGGTCTTGATGAGGTCGCTCGTGCGCCCCGCCCAGTGCAGGCGGCCCCCCTCGTCGACGAAGCCCGCGTCGCCGGTGGCGAAGAAGCCGTCCTCGTCGAAGACGGCCTCGGGGGCCACCTTCACGTAGCCCTTCATGAGGGTGGGCCCCTTCACCCGGATCTCCCCCGGGGCGCCCGCGGGCTGCTCGGCGCCGGTCTCGGCGTCCACGATGCGCACCACGTTGCCCGGCAGGATGAGCCCCTCGTGCCCCTCGCGCTCGGCCGCGGGGGTGTCGGCCGGCACGGAGCTGATGATGGTGAAGGTCTCGGTGAGCCCGAAGGCGGCCCGGGGGCTCCACGAGTCGTCGGCGTCGACGGTGGGGTGGCGGCCGATGGGGGTGAACGAGTCGGTGTGGCGCACCGCCGACAGGTCGCGCCCCAAGAAGCCGGGGTGGGACTCCAGGGCCGCCAGCTGGTGCGGCCAGGCGTGCGGCTGGGTGACGCGCTCGGACTCGAGGAGGTCGAGGGCCTCGCCCGCCTCGAACAGCTCCTGGAGCACGAGGCACCCGCCCGCCGCCAGGGTGGCGCCCATCACCATGCAGTAGCCGGCCGTCCAGAAGAACGGGAAGGCGCTCCACACCCGGTCCGTCTCCGCCACGCCCAGGTGCCGGGCGAAGCGCCACGACTGGATGGCGGCCGCCCGCTGGGCGTGCAGCACGCCCTTGGGCTTGCCGGTGCTGCCCGACGTGTAGATGACCAGCGCGTCGTCGTACGGCGACACCGCCGCGGCGCGCCCGTCGAGCACGGCGTCGTCGACGTCGTCCCCGGCGGCCAGGAAGGCGTCGTAGCCGTCGGTCCCCATGCACGCCAGGGTGCGCAGGTAAGGGAGGCGGCCCCGCATGGCCCGCACCTGCTCGTGGTAGCGGTGGCCGGCCAGGCGCTCCTGGTACACGAGCACGGCGGTGTCGGAGTGGCCCAGCACGTGCTCGATCTCGGGCGGCTCGAACAGGGTGTTGACGGGGACGAGCACCGTCCCGGCCAGCGCCGCGCCGAAGGCGGCTTCCACCCACTCGGGCCGGTTGCCCATGAGGAGCGCCACCCGGGTGCCCTTGCCCGCCCCCGCCGCCACCAGGGCCTTGGCGAAGCGCCGGGCGCGTCGCTCGAGCTCGCCGTAGCTCCAGCGCACCACGGGCCGGGGCCCGCCGTCGGCGGGCGCCGGCTCGTGGAAGCCCGGCTCGTGGAAGCACAGCGCCTCGCGCCCGGCCACGCGCGCCGTCACCTCGGCCAGGAGCCCGCCCATGGTGAGCGCCCCGATGCCCGGCTCGGTCTCCGGCGGCGGCCCCCGGAAGGTCGACACGGCGGTTGCGGGCGGACGGACGTCGGCGAGCGGGACGGCGCCTAACTGGGCAGCTCGACCTCCACCGGGCCCTTGGCCATCACCGACCCGTCCTGGTTGGTCATGGTCACCTCCAGGGTGACGAGGGCGGCGCCCAGCATGGGCTCGTAGCGCGCCGCGGTCACCTCGGCATCGAGGAGGGTGAGGTCGCCGTCGAAGGCGGGGAAGCGGTACTGGACGGCCGAGTGGCGGATGAAGCCGCGGTCGCCGGCCCACGCCGAGACGTAGTCGAGCACCCAGGCGCCCATCGACGCGCCGTAGCCGTAGCCGCGGGGCATGCCGATCAGCTGGGCGTGCTCCTCGTCGGTGTGTCCGCGCGAGGGGCCGTGGTAGAGGCCGTCGCCGAGCTCGGGGTCCTCCTGGGCGCCCTCGAGGTCACGGTCCATCTCCTCGAGCCAGCCCGCCTCGCTCAGGTGGTCGGCCCCCTCGTGGAACGAGGACCCCCACACCGTGAAGGTGTAGCCCCGCCACTCCGAGGCCAGGCTGGGCAGCGAGTGCGGCCCGATGGGACGTGTGGGAAGCGACTGGCCGACCTCGATCGAGTCGAGGGCAGGGCTGTCGGCGCCGGCCCGGCTGCGGATCCACGCCATGCGCTGGGCGTCGATCTCGCGCAGGCGCTCCGGCGACCACATGGGCAGCGGCGCCGCCTGGGCGAAGAACAACCGGTCCCGGGCCACATCGGCGCGGTAGCGCACGGCGGTGGACCACTGCTTGGCGACACGCTCGCCGCGCTGGTTGGTGTAGATCGTCTCGCCCCGGCTGAACATGGTGGGCCCTGCGAACTTGGTCTCCGACACCTTGTAGTCGACGAAGCGGCGCTTCATGCGCAGGAGGTCGCCGGGATAGATGCGCGGGCCCGCGAACCACCACTCGTCGCCCCCGAAGATCATGTGCGTGCCGGGGATGTTGCCCACGATGGCGGGGCCTGCCCCGTGCCCCACGTCGCAGCAGATGGTGAAGGACTGCGGGGCGACGATGCGCCCGAAGGCGCTCTTCGCCCCGGCCTCGTCGTCGTAGTGGATCGGGTTGGGGTACTGCATGGCCTGCACCCAGCGGCGGATGTCGGTGACGGTCACCGGCTCCTTCAGCTGGCCGCCACCCACCGGCCTGCCGATGTAGCGGTCGACGTCGGAGGTGTCGAACTCGATGTGCTCGTTGACCTGCGTCATCATCCCCTCCTGACCCGGTGGCGACGGTGCCGCGATCCTGACACAGGCGTCAGGGACCTGCATGGCGCCGGCGGCGGGCCAGGACCTAACGTGCCGTCAGATTCCCGGCGCGACCCGGCATGTCTGCGCGGGGCGCGGCCGTCGGCGAGACGACACGAAAGCGAGTGGCGACGTGGCTGGCTACCTCGAGGGCAAGGCGGTGGTGATCACGGGCGCGGGCGGCGGCATCGGCAGGGCCTGCGCCCTGGCGTGCGCGGCCGAGGGGGCCAGGGTCGTAGTGGCCGACATCGGCGTGGGCCTGGCCGGCGAGGACCCCAAGAGCGAGGTGGCCGACGCCGTGGTCAAGGAGATCACGGCCGCCGGGGGTGAGGCCGTGGCCGTGGCCGAGGACGTCTCCACCATGGCGGGCGGCGAGCGCATCGTGAACACCGCCGTCGAGCACTGGGGGCGCATCGACGGGGTGGTGGCCGTGGCCGGCATCCTGCGCGAGCGCATGCTGTTCAACATGTCCGAGGACGAGTTCGACGCCGTGATCGCCACCCACCTGAAGGGCCATTTCACGGTGTTCCGCCACGCGGCGGCCATCATGCGCAAGCAGGAGTCGGGCTCGCTCATCGGCTTCACCTCCGGCGCCTACGCCGGCAGCGTGGCCCAGGCCAACTACTCCGCGGCCAAGGGCGGGATCGTGTCGCTCGTGCGCTCCGCCGCGGTGGGCCTCCACCGCTACGGCGTGCGCGCCAACGCCGTGGCACCCGTGGCCCGCACCCGCATGTCGGCCAACGTGCCGAGCGAGCTGGCCGAGATGGGCGATCCCGAGGACGTGGCGCCGCTCGTGGTGTTCCTGTTGTCGGACGCCTCCAAGGACGTCACCGGCCAGGTCTACACGGCGGTGGGCGGGCGTATCGCCGTGTGGAACCAGCCCGTCGAGGTGCGCTCGATGACGACCGAGGGCCGCTGGACCCCCCAGCAGATCGCCGAGCGCTTCGACGAGGTGGGCCAGGAGCGCATGGGGCTTATCGACCGGCTCGAGGCCATGCGCAAGGCGGCCGCCTCGGGCGAGAAACCCAACGCCTGACCATGCGGTTCAGCTACGCGGAGTCCATGACGGACCCGTCGTTCTACGGGCCGCTGGCCCAGGCGGCCGAGGACGCCGGCTACGACACCTTCGTGGTGCCCGACTCCATCGCCTATCCGCTCGAGTCCGACACCACCTACCCCTTCAACCCAGACGGGTCGCGCGAGTTCCTCGAGGACAAGCCCTTCATCGAGCCGTTCTCGCTCATCCCCGCCCTGGGGGCGCTCACCACGCGGCTGCGCTTCGTCACCTTCGTGGTGAAGCTCCCCATCCGCCACCCGGTGCTCGTGGCCAAGCAGGCCTCGTCGGTGGCGGTCCTGACCGACAACCGCTTCCTCTTCGGCGTGGGCTCGAGCCCCTGGCCCGAGGACTACGCCCTGGTGGACGTGCCCTGGGCGCGCCGGGGGCGGCGCATGGACGAGTGCATCGACGTGATCCGGGGGCTCACGGCCGGAGGGTTCTTCGAGTACCACGGCGAGATCTTCGACGTCCCCTCCGTGAAGATGACACCGGCACCGACCAAGCCGGTGCCCATCCTCATCGGCGGCCACGGGGAGGCGGCGCTCAAGCGGGCCGCCACCAGAGGCGACGGGTGGATGCACGGCGGGGGGGACCCCGAGGACCTGCCCGGGCTGCTCGAGCGCCTCGGCGAGCTGCGCGCCGAGGCGGGGCGCGAAAAGGACCCCTTCGAGACGCACGTCATCTCCATGGACGCCTTCAGTGTCGACGGTGTGCGCCGCCTGGAGGACAAGGGCGTGACGGACGTGATCGTGGGGTTCCGCTGGCCCTATGTGGTGGGGCCCGACACCGAGCCCCTCCAGGCCAAGGTCGATAACCTGCGGCGGTTCGCCGACGCCGTGATCGCCAAGGCCAAGGGCTAGGCACGGGCGGACGCGAGCCCGCCGGCAGCACGACGAGGGGAGAGGCGATGGGACGAGCGCTCGAGATGTCGAGGAAGTCGATGGCCATGTCCGAGGCCAAGGACCGCGAGGGGTGGCTCGGGCTCTTCGCCGACGACGCCGTGGTGGAGGACCCGGTGGGGCCGTCGTTCGTGGACGCCGAGGGCAAGGGCCAGCACGGGATCGAGGCCATCACCGCCTTCTACGACAAGGTGGTATCCCAGAGCGAGGCCCTCAAGTTCACCATCCAGCGGTCCATCGAGTGCGGTGACGAGGTGTGCAACATCGGCGAGCTGCGCATCACCCTCCCCGGCAACCAGGTGGGGACGGTGCAGATCGCCAACATCTACAAGGTGAACGCCGAGGGGAAGCTGGCCTCGCTGCGATCGTTCTGGGAGCAGGACAAGCTGAGCTTCACCCAGGGCTGAGTCAGCCTTCGGGGTCCTCGTAGGCTCGTAGCAGGGCCCTGGGCGCCTTGCCGGCCCAGGCGTCGGTGAGGAGCTCGTCCACCAGCGCCTTCGATGCCCGGCGCAGGTCCACGACCACACACGACAGCCGCTTGCCCCAGTAGAGCACCTCGCACGATCGGGGGTTGGCCGCCACCGCCGCCCGGATCTCGTCCTCGTCGACCATGACCCGGAGGTGCTCCTCGTCGGGGACGGTGGCGAAGATTTGCCTCGGATCCGGAACGAGACCATGCCGTGATGGTCCTGCTCGGTGGTCTCGGGCAGCGCCAGGGCGAGGCGGCGGGCGGCTTCGAGCTTCACGGCGAGCCCGGGACTGCGGTCACTCGTCGTCGGTGCCGTCGTCCTCGGGCGGCGCCTGCTGGATGATCATGGGCCCGTCGTTGCGGGGGCTGTTCACCTGCCTGTCGACGGGGTGGCGCACGAGCGTGCCCTTGGCCGCCGGCAGGAGCAGCCTGGCCAGCTCCTCGGTGTCGTGGTTGTCGGGATCGAGCCAGCGGTCGAAGTCCCGGCGCTCGATGATGACCGGCATGCGGTCGTGCACGTCCACCATGTCGGCCCCCGCCTGGGTGGTGATGATGGTGCAGGTCCGCAGGGTGGTCTCGGGGTCGGGCTCCTCGGAGCGGGACTTGTCCCACCACGTCTCGTAGAGGCCCGCGAAGGTGATGGGCTGGCCGTCGGCCCGCCGGAAGTAGAAGGGCACCTTGCCCTTGGGCTTGGCGGGGTCGGGGACCTGCCACTCGAAGAACCCGTCAACCACCACCAGGCAGCGGTGCTTGGCGAAGGCCGAGCGGTAGGCGGGTTTGGAGGTGACGGTTTCGGCCCGGGCGTTGATCATCTTGTAGCCGGTTCGGGGGTCCTTGGCCCAGTGGGGGACGAGCCCCCAGCGCAGCACGTCCAGGACCCGCTCGTAGTCGCCGCCCTCACTCGGCCCGACGCCGTCGCGGTGCACGTCCCCGAAACGCCGGCGGTCGGTGATGGTGGGCACGCCCCGCGCCGGCGGAACGTTCCAGCTGGGACGGCCATCGGGGTCGACACCGGCGGCGAGCTTGGCCTCCAGCAGCCGGGCCAGCTGGGAAGGCGGCGTGTGGATGTCGACGCGCCCGCACATGCGCGGGAGCATACGGGGCGTTCCCGGTGTGCTGGCCTGTCCCGCAAGGCCCTCGGCGAGGTTCTGGGCAAGGCGCGCCCCCCACAGTGGACAGGGTGGCCGCCCTCACAGCGTCGCTTCCCCCGCCCGGGTCGACGGCCGGTGCGGGGACGTCGTGGCTGACGTCTCCGCACCGGCATCGCCCCGCACCGCGCGGTGACAGATCTGCCGTCTGTGCTGCACAGTTGCACGGTGCCAACACTCAGCGTAGTCTTCTCACGTTGCGTGAGGGAGCAGCCTCCAAAAGGAGGGTGCTCTTGGGGGGGAAGTCGATGGTGTGGCGGCGATCGGTCGCGTCACGTGGTCGAAAGGTCGCGTTAGGCGCGCCCTATTGGTTCGTTGACGCGATGTGTGCGGGGGTCGCCCACCATCGATGCCGCCCGCGTTGTCCGAGGGCGGGATCGCCGTGTCCCGTCGGATAGCGATTGCCCTCGTCGTGGCCTCGGTCGTGGGTGCCCTCGGCGTGGTGACGGCGTGGGCCGACGGGGTGAGCAGCTCCGCTTCCGACGGCGGCAGCAGCGTCCGCGTGGGGGCGAGCAGCTCCCACTCCTCCCCGGTCGGGGCGCGGCATCGGGGCCACGCGCCCACCGCGGACCCGGGGTCAGGGCCCTCGTGTCGCTATATCCCGCTACCCGCGGCTGATGCGGCCGCCGCGGCGGGGCAGGACCCGGGCCAGTGGACGTTCATCGTGTGCCCTGGTGACAAGGAGAGCGTTTTCACCGGGGTGCTGTCCTGGTTCCGGACGACATTCCAACCCCTCAGGGCCGCTCCCGCGGTGACTCCCGCTCCTCCCGTCGCCGCACGTTCGGTCGCCTTGCAGGCGGAGAGCTCGCTGCAGCTCCCCCCGCCCGCCATCGCCATGAACCCGGCTCCGTTCAGCGTGGTCAACCTGCCCACCTGGCTGTGGGTGGGCCCGGACGTCTGGCGGACGTTCAGCGTCACCGCCAGCGCGGGCGGGGTGAGAGCGACGGCCACGGCCACGCCTGTGTCCGTGGTCTGGACGATGGGCGACGGTGGATCGGTGACGTGTACGGGCCCCGGAACGGCATACGACCCAGCATTGTCGCCCGAGATGCAGTCGACGGCCTGTGCGTACATTTACCGGAGGTCATCAGCGGGGCAGCCGAGCCATGAAGACCCCAACGACGCAGCATTCCCGGTCACTGCCACGATCGTGTGGGACGTCACCTGGCACGCCTTCGGTGCGCCCGGTGGGGGTTCCTTGCCCCCTCTGCGCACGAGCTCGAGCACGTCGGTGCGGGTCGAGCAGATCGAGTCGGTCGAGACAGCGCGCTGAAACCGATGCCAGGCCCTCGATCATGCCGTTGACGTCGACACGTCCAACACGGGAGCTTCCGCCCTCCGAGGAAGGGCTGCGCCTTCACGGTCGCGGGCCGGTCCGGCGACCACTTGCCGCCATTGCCTCGCTCTTGCTGGTCGTGGTGTCGGTGGCGACGTTCGTCAGTCTGTACTCCCATGCTGGCTCGCGCGTCAGCGTGCTCGCGGTGGCACACGACGTCGCACTTGGTCAGATCATCGAGGCGAAGGACATTGCCACTGCCAAGATCTCGGCGTCATCCGGATTGGCCACGATCCCGGCCCGTGACATCGCAGATGCCGTCGGTCACCGTGCCGGTGTCGCGCTCAAGAAGGGGACGCTGCTCGCCTTCGGCGAACTGGGTCCCGTCCCGCTCCCGGCAGGGCGCGCCGTCGTGGGGGTGGCCACAAAGGCCGGCGAGCTTCCGGCAGAGGGGGTATCACCCGGGGAGTCCGTCGAGGTGATTGTCACCGACCCGGCCGGCGCCGGTCAGGCCGCGGACGCCCTCGGTGCCGGCGACGGAGGCGGCTCGACCGTCGCCGCCACACCCTCGGGGTCCGACGGGCCACCGACTGCCCTCGGCAGCGTGGTGATCCCCGATGCGACCGTGACGGCAGTGGCCGACGACTCGTCCGGCGGGGACGCCGTCGTCGTCTCGGTGGTCGTCGCCCAGGGTGTCGCGCCCATCGTGGCCAGCGCGTCCGCCGCAGGCCAGGCCGCAATCGTGGTCGTGGGGACAGGCTCGTGACGGTCGTCGCCGTATGTGCGAGCAAAGGTTCGTGGGGGGCCTCGACCCTCGCGTTGCTGATCGGGGCTGGATGGCCGTCGACCCGCCAAGTTGTGGTGGCGGAGTGCGACCCCGGAGGCAATGCCCTGGCGGCGCGATTCGAGCTATCCCCGCTCGTCGGCATGACAAGCCTCGTGCTCGACCGCCGTCGTCTCGTGGACAAAGGTCTCGCCGCCCATCTGCAGTCCGTGCCCGGAGGGCTCGAGGTCCTGGTGGGCCCGGCGAGCCCGGGCGCGGCGCGGAGCCTCGATCATGAGATCGGGGACCTCGGAGAACGACTCTTCCCCAGCGACGTGGACGTCATCGCCGACTGCGGGCGCATCGCCACCGATTCCCGGGGCCAGGCGGGGCTCGTCACGAGCGCCGCCGATGTGGTCATCACCGTCGGGGGTGACGCCGCCAGCGTGGCACATGCCCAATGGACGAGTGAGCACATCTCGTCGGCAGCTCCCGACGCGCGCATCACGTTCGTGCTCGTCGGCACGTGTCCTTTCCCCGCGGAGGAGATCCGGCATGCCTTGCCCGCTGGACGCATCCACTCCCTCCCGTCAGACCCTCGGGCGGCAGGCATGGTGTGCGGTCTTCCGGGCCGGCCGAAGCACCTCGAACACGGCCCACTCGCCCGCGCCGCCCGCCGCCTCGTCTGTGACCTCACGGAGGGACTTAGCGGTCCCTCAGCGGCGCCGTTGGGGCGGCAGACGCCCGACGGTGCAGGTCACGCTCCCGGATCGATTCCTGTCTCGACGCGGGCGGCTGCGCCATGACCACGGTCGGAGGAACCAGCACGGCCGCTCCTGCCCATGTCGGCACACTCGTCGCTCGCCTGCGGGCCGCGGTCGCCGACGACCTGTCGGAGGCGGCGGGGCACGAGCTGTCGGAGGAGGACAGGCGGGAACTGGCGCGGACGATCGTCCTGGAGCGTCTCCACCGACTCGCCGCCGAGTTGGTGGAGGTCGGCCAGGCGGCGCTGGACCCCGACGAAGAGCGACGGGTGGCACACGCCGTGCTCGACGCTTTGTTCGGCCTGGGTCGGCTTCAAGCCTTGATCGACCACCCCGACGTCGAGAACATCGACGTCAATGGCTGCGATCGCGTCTGGATCACGTACGCGGACGGTATCAAGGCTGTCTCGGACCCGGTGGCCGACTCCGACGAGGAACTCGTCGAGATGCTTCGCTCGGCGGCCGCCCGCTTCGGTTTGTCCGAGCGGCGGTTCGACCTCTCGCATCCGGAGCTTGATCTCCGCCTGCCCGATGGAAGTCGCCTTTCGGCACTGATGTCGGTTTCGAAGCGGCCAGCGATCTCGATCCGACGGCATCGGTTCGTCGACCTCGATCTCGACGACCTCGTCGAGATGGGCGGTCTTGATCCTGTCGTGGCCAGCTTTCTCGGAGCGGCGGTGCGGGCTCGCAAGAACATCGTCGTCGGCGGGGCCATGAACGCCGGGAAGACGACCCTAGTTCGGGCGCTGGCCTCAGCCATTCCGCCGCGGGAGCGGATCGTTACGATCGAGCAGGCCTTCGAACTGGGCCTCGACGCCCTGACCGAGCGCCACCCCGACCTCGTGGCCCTCGAGGCGCGGCCCGCCAACGCCGAGGGCGAAGGAGCGATCTCCATGGCTCGGCTCGTCCGACGTGCGCTCCGCATGAACGCTGACCGCGTGATCGTCGGAGAGGTCCTCGGAGACGAAGTGCTCCCCATGCTGAATGCCATGAGCCAAGGGCGCTCGGGGTCGATGTGCACGATTCACGCCGACTCGTCCCTCGGCATCTTCAGGCGCTTGGCCTCGTACGCCGTACAGGCGCCCGAACGGCTTCCCCTCGAGTCAACCAACCTCCTGATCGCCGGGGCTGTGCACTTCGCGGTCTTCATCGATGCCGTGGATGAGGTCGACCCCGATCGCCACGCTGTCAGTCAGCGGCTCGGCATGGACGCCTTCCAGTTGCTCGAAGGGCGGCCATTCGAAGCGCTGAAGAGGCGTCGGATAGTGGCGTCGATCCAGGAGGTTGTGGGGGCCGAAGGCTTGCACGTCGTCGCCAACGAGGTGTTCCGACGCGACTGGAGCGGTTCGGTGCAGCCCGGTTCTCCCCTTCGGTCGACGACGCTCGACGAGCTCGTGAGGCACGGGTACGAGCCGTCTCGCCGTGGCGAAGCGACGGTGGGTTGGTGATCGCGGCCGTCTCAATCATGGGAGTTGCATGCGCCCTGGGCGTCGTCGGGCTCCTTGTCACCCTGGTCCCGTCGACGAGCGGTGGTGGTTCTACTCGATCGTCCGATGGGGGGGTCCGCGCCCCCCTACGGCAGTCGATCATCAGACGCGGTCGGTTCGCGCGGGCCGGGGCCGGCGTCGCGGCCGGTCTCCTCGTGGTCGGCGTCACTCGCTGGCCTGTGGCGGGGGCGTTCACGATGGTCGCGGTCATGATCCTTCCCGGCGTTCTCCGCCGATCCGATCCACGTTGTACCGCCCGCCGTGCCGAAGCCGTGGCGGGATGGACGGAGCTCATTCGCGACTCGCTGGTTGCCTCGGCGGGGCTTGCGCAAGCGCTCGTGACGGTGGCGACCTCGGCCCCCCTCGATATCCGTCCCCATGCGTCCGCGCTGGCGACTCGTCTGGTCAATGGCGTCCCGCCCGAGCGGGCGTTGCGGACGTTCGCTGCCGAGGTGGACGACCCTGCCGCTGACTTTGTTGTGTGCGCATTGCTGCTCGCAGCGAGCTCGCGGACACAACGGCTCGCGGATGTGCTCAGCGCGCTCGCCGAGTCGATCCGTGAGGACGTGGCCATGCGGCTGCGCGTCGAAGCGAGTCGCTCGTCGGCTCGCAGCAGTGTCCGGACCATCGTCCTCTTTTCGCTCGGATTCGCCGCGCTCCTGGCCATGGCGGCCAGAAGCTACCTGGCACCGTTCGACACCGCGATGGGCCAGGTGGTGCTGGTGGGCGTCGGTCTCTTCTACGCCGGGGGCCTCGGCCTGATGGTAAGGATGGTGCGGCCCGCCCCCGCGGTTCGCCTCGTACAGGTCGGGCACCTCGAGTGACCGCTGTCATCTGGTCCGCCTTGGGGCTCGGTGCCGGCCTCGCCGGCATGTTTGCCGGGATGCGACGCCGTCCACCGAATCTGCTGCGCATGCTCGCCCAGCTGCGCAATCCAACCGACGCTGCGCAGCCGTCGGCATCCGACGTACTCCGGAACGACAGATGGCGGGTCGACCGGCGGATCGGCTGGAAGCTGGCCGGCGCCGCCCGGCAGCACCCGTGGTGCGTTCACACCTTGGGAACGCGCCTCGCCCTCGTCGGCACTTCGTGGGAAGTGCTTTGCTCGCAGAGCGTGCTGAGCGCCGTAGCCGGCCTCGTGCTCCCCACCTGCTCCTGGGCGGTTGTCCGAGCGGGAGGGTTGCACGTGGCGTGGCCCGTACCCTTGTGGGCCGGCCTCGTGCTGGGTGCAGCGGGCGCGTCGCTCCCCGTCTTGGTCCTCGACGCCCAGTCCACGACCGCCCTCGGTCATGCAAGGCGGGCTGTGTGCTCGTTCCTCGACCTCGTGGTGCTCGGCCTCGCTGCGGGCATGGGCATAGAGAGTGCGCTGTTCACAGCGGCGCAACTCGGGGAGAGTCCGTTCGCCCGGAGGATGTACGGGGTCTTGACCATCTGTCGTGCCACGGGAGAGCCGCCATGGGACGCACTGGCGCGTCTCGGGGCCGCGTTGGGAGTGGAAGAGCTCTGCGAGGTGGCGTCCACCGCCAGCGTGGCCGGGCTCGAGGGTGCCCGGGTTCGGCAAACGCTGGCGGCCCGGGCGGCGACGATGCGCCGCCATGAGCTCGCCCAGGCCGAGTCTGATGCCAACGCCGTGACTGAGAAGCTCTTCTTGCCGGGCGCCTTCCTCTTGGTCGGATTCTTGCTGTTCATCGGCTACCCGGCGTTTGCTCGGATCACAACGGGCTTGTAGGGGCACGGACCACTGGGTGCGCCGGACCGATGTCTGCGAGTCGGAAGGAGCGGAAGGGAGTGATGAGTGGTGATTGTCCAGTTCGAGTTGATGTGGGCATTCGTGGCCGCCCGTGTCAGGTTCTTGGCGAACCGGGGCGAGGAGGGCAGCGTCGTCGAGAAGGTGATCCTGACAGCGATCTTCGCGGCGTTGGCCATCGCCGTCGGAGCGATCATCGTCGCCAAGATCACGGCAAAGGCGAATTCCATCGACCTGAACTGAGCGGCGACCTGGCGCGGAAGGCCCGGTGGCGGCCAGTCGAGGTGTCCGAGGATGGATCGGTGGTCGAGGCCGTCCTGCTGGTCCCCGTGGCCATGCTCGTGGTCCTCGTGGCGGTGCAGGCCTGCTTGTGGGTCCACGCCCAGACCTTGGCGTCCTCGGCCGCCGACCAGGGAGACCAGGTGGCGTGCACCGCCGGAGCGACGGTCGGCGAGGGGGTCGGAGCGGCTCGGAGCCTCCTGTCGAGCACAGCCGGAGGATTGGTCTCCAGCCCGTCGGTCCGAGGCGAGGTTCTGTCCGGTGACGAGGTGCGGATCCAGGTCACCGGGGAGGCCGAGTCGGTCGTCCCATGGCTCCGTCTGCCTGTCGCAGCAGCCCGGGTCGGTACGAAGCAGGAGTTCCGTGTCTCCGGATAGCGACGGGGACCGGAGGAACGAGCGGGGCAGCCTTGCCGTCGAGCTCGTCCTCCTGACCCCGGTGCTCGTGCTCTTCGTGGTCATCGTCGTCGCCCTGGGGCGATTCGAGCTCGGAAGGGAGGAGGTCGCCGCGGCTGCGGCTGCGGGCGCCGCCGCGGCGGCCGTGGCGCCGTCCGCGGGCCAGGCGGCGGCCGCCGCCACGGCTGCGGCGTCTCCGGCCCTCAGCGCGGTCCACTCCTGCCTCGATCCGTCGGTGGCGGTGGCCGGTGCGCCGTTCAGGGCAGGAGCAGACCTTCGCGTGACCGTCACGTGCTATGTCGACGACTCGGACCTGGGGATCCCGGGCCTTGCTGGTCGGACCACGGTCGTGGCGGTGCAGCAGGTGCCCCTCGATCCCTATCGAGTAGTGAGTCCGTGACGTCCGACGTCACACGCTGCCCCGGGATCAGGGCACAGGGGCCGACCGGTTGGCCCGAGTCCGGATCCCTGACCGCCTTCGTCGCCGTCTTCGCCCTCGCCCTCTTCGCCTTGACGGGCCTGGCCGTCGACGGTGGCCGGGCCATCGCCGCCCGGAGCCAGGCGGCCGCCGCCGCCGAGCAGGCGGCTCGCGCCGGCGCCGGTCAGATCTCTGAGGCGGCAGTCCGATCTGGTCAGGTCGCCATCGACCCCACCAAGGCTCGAGTCGCAGCCGAGCAGTATCTCGAGGCAGCTGGGTGGCCCGGCACCGTCACGGTCGATGCCGACACCGTGACGGTCCGGATCGACGCGTCGGAGCAGACGGTCGTGCTCGGCGTCGTCGGCATCGACCACATCGGCGTGTCCGCGTCGGCGACGGCCACCAACGTCCACGGCGTGACCCGGGACGACTGAGCGTGCCCACAAGCACCCAACGCAGGCGCAGCCCGCCGAGGATGGGGCTCGCCACAGCGTCAGCGCTCCTCGCCGCGTCGTTGGTGGTCGGTGTGCCCGCTCTCCTCGTCTGGACGGGCGGCCGCGGCCCCGCCACCGTGATGCTGTACGTCGTCACGCGACCGCGGCTCGTCCCCCACCTCCTCGGCGAAGGGCTGACCGCCGGCGCGGTCCTGGGAGGGGCGTGGGTGGTGGCGTGGCTGGTGTGGGCCTGGTTCTCGGTCTGCCTCGGCCTCGAGCTTCGGAGCCGCCTCGGGGGCCGCGCCCCCCGCCGAGTGCCGGCGAGCGCCCCAATGCAGTCGCTCGTGGCGGGACTCGTCAGCGCCACGATCGCCCTCGCCCCCTCTGTTCGCCTGGCATCGTCCTTCCGGTTGCAGGCATCCGCTCAACGTCCGACGGTGGTGGTGCAGACACCGGGCACGCCCGCCTCGACCGCCGCCGTGCCGGTCGTGCCCGTTTCGGCGGCCCCCGCCGCGTCACCCGTCGAGCGGGTTTATGTCGTGCGGCCGGGCGACACGCTCTGGTCGATCGCGCAGCGCGAGCTTGGCTCCCCCCTCCGGTGGCGTGAGATCGGGAGCCTCAACTACGGACACCCGCAGCCCGACGGAGGCTCCCTCACCGACGACCACTGGATCCGGCCGGGATGGCGCTTCGTCCTTCCGGCCGCCGGCGACACTCCAGGCGGCCACGGAATGCTCGCACCGGACGTGGTGCCGCCGACCGGCGCCGCTCTCGGGGCCCCGGTCTCCGACGCGGCATCCGCGGCCTTCGAGGCCGCGGCGTTCCACATCGGGCGAGATTTGGCCGGTGCCCCGGGCGAGGATCCCTCCGATGACGCGGCTCGTTCCTCCGTGGCACCCGAGGGAATCCGCGTTGCGACGTCGTCGGTCCCCGGGCACGGTCCCGACCAACACCGCTCGCCGCCCTTCCCGGTGGTCCCGGTGGGATACGGATTGCTGGGCGCCGGGGTGGTGGCCCTCCTGGACCGGATGCGACGAGCCCAGCAGCGCCGTCGCCCCGAAGGCCTGCGCATCGCTCTTCCCTCCGCCGACCTCGCCGACCTCGAGCGCGGCCTACGGGCCTCGGCCGACCACGGGGCGGTCGAGTGGATCGACCTCGCACTCCGGTTGCTGGTCGCGCTGGCCCGGCGTCACAACGCCGAGCCCCCGGCGGTGTGGGGGGTTCGCCTGGGCGAGCACTCGGTGGAGGTCCTGATCGACCCGGCGTCGGGTGGACAGGCCTTCCCGCCGTTCGTCGCAGGTCCCGGCGACACGAGCTGGGTGCTCGACAGGATCCCCGAGAACCTCCAAGCGCTTCACCGGGACGATGCGCTCCTCGGCATCGACCCTCCCCACCCGTCCCTC
>DATJBC010000291.1:0-6973 GCA_035515515.1 Acidimicrobiales bacterium | reverse complement strand
CACCGGGCGGTCCGGCCTGCCCGCCGATGCCCGCAAGCGCCACTTCCAGGACGGTCGAAGCGCCCACTAGGTGGAGGAAGCTGGCAACGGGATTTGATCCGGAAGACCGGCGTGCTCGGTGCCAGCGCTTCGCAGCTCGCTAGAGACGAGTCCCGGCGGAGCCGCAGATGTGGACGGCCTCCGGGGGCAATGGCAGCGTAACGGCGGATGATGGGAGCCCGATCGGCGACCTCCAGCTCTTCCAACCTCACTTCCTGTCGACGGCCGCGCCGGAGCACGGCCGCACCGTCGGCCGCGCGCACGTTCTTGACCCAGTTGGCCTGCTCACCCAGCATCGAAACGAGATACTCACCGCCGTTCCAGTCGGCGATGACAACCGGGAAGGAAATGGCCCGGCCGCTGCGGCGCCCCTTCACCTCCAGGCTTCCCGCACGTCGAGGCAAGATGCCCGCTCCGAACAGGATGCTTGACAAACGATTCTGTGGGCGGGCCAGCCAGTTGGGCTGTCCTGAACGGTACATCCAGCGTGTGTATCGATCGAAGAGCATGGGATCACCTCCACCACACGAACTCTGCCGCAAGCCAGCTTGGGACGACAGGGCCGTTGGCCCCGCCCAACACCAGGCCGGCCGAACACTCCTGAGGCTTGCTCCACAGGCGATCGACTCGCGACAGCGCCCGCCCCTCATACTGAGGGACGGACGCTTGCGTGTCCGATGTAGCGCCCCAAGAAGGGAAGGGCGGGACTCCTCGTTGTGGCTCAAGGTGCCTAGGTCTTCGCGACCGGACTCGCGCCTAAGTCGAGTCAGTTGTCGCCGGTTGTCTACGAGGCTTAGCCCGGCTCGTGCGACTTGCGTGACACGATGGCCTGGTCCCCAGAGAGACGCTCCAGACAGCCGAATCTGAGCAGGTGATTCACCTCCTGTTCGATCAGCTGTCCACGTTCCCGCCGTGAGGCCGCGACCCGCTGCATCATCGATGCGACGTCACGGTTCACGAAGGGAACCCATCCGACGGAAGCCTCCCGGGCCGACGAGCACAGCTCCCGCTCGATGTCGTCCACGTTCCCGTCATCGACTGTATCGAGCATGCTGGCCTCCTTCGCTGCTGGAGACTTCTCGTGCCTCCCTTCTTACGCCCTGTCGCCTGCCGGAGATAGGGCCGAAGGTCCCGACCCCGGGGCCCCTGAGCGTCGGACCGATCCGGGCCATTCGGCCCTGATCACGGCCCCCCAGACGTGCCATAGCTGTTCCAAGGCAAAGGAGGGTGGGTCATGGCGATGGTGCTCGAGGAAGATGGGGCAACACGTTTTGAGTGGCTCGATGAGGAGGAGTGCTTCTCCCTGCTCCACGATGGCTCGCTGGGCCGGGTGGCGGTGTCGCTGGGCGAGATTCCAGGCGTGTTCCCGGTGAACTACCGCGCCTATCACGGTGACATCTACTTCTTCACCGCCGAGGGGACGAAGCTGGCAGCCGCCACCCGCCGGGCGACGGTCGCCTTCGAGATCGACCACTTCGACGCTGAGTACCACCACGGCTGGAGCGTTCTCGCCGTCGGAGTGGCCACCGAGGTTCAGGAAACGCTCATCCGCGCCCTGGCGGCCCATTTCCCCCTTCAACCGTGGGCACCCGGTGATCGATGCCACCTCGTTCAGATCAGACCCGATTTCATCTCGGGGAGACGCATCACCTTCGGTCGACATGGCCCGGGCACGTGGTAGGGGGCTCGCGTGGAAGCGATCTTCACCTGGCCATGCCCGACCTTCGGCTGCCGAGGCTTCATCGTCACTGACATCCCGCCGGGCCACGGCACCCTGGCAGTGTGCGAACCGCGGGCCGATGGCCCTTTCTGCAAGCGCGAGATGCGCTGGGACGTACTTGGGGACAAATGGCTCCCGGCCGGGCCACTCCGCGGCTTCCAGAGACCCACGTAGAAGAGGCGGAGCCTTCGCGCCGCCCCTTGGCCCCCTATTCCACTGCTCGGGTCGTCAAGGACAACGGTAGCGGTCTCTCGTGACAGGAGGCTGCGACGAGGGATCGAACCAGCTGTCTCCGGTCCGCCTCGACACGGAACCGCCCTCTCGGACCATCCGACTTTGGTGCAGGATGTCCTGTCCCGGGGCCTCTGGAGAACCCTGGCCCCGGGCGGTATCCCCCGTGACCGGGGGGCAGGTAGGCGCGCTGAAGGCCGGCCGGCGATGACCTCGGAACCGCCGACCCCGCCCACCAACTCGCGGGCCCGGAAGCGACCTGGGTGATGGAGACACCTTCCGTCCCCGACGCGCTCGGGGGCGGCCCGTGTCACCACCTGGTGACGCACGCCGGCGGCGACTTCGACGGCCAGCGTCAATCCAGACGCCGTGGGTGGGCAGCCTCCTGGGGAGGAGGGGCGATCCCCAAAATTAGGGATGCGCGGACCCCGGAACACTGATTCCATTTGGAGGCGCCCGCCTTGTGTGACGAGTGCTGCATCTGATCGAGGGGGTCACCGTGAGACGCTCTCCCGCCCTTGTCGCCCGGCTGGGCCTGGCCGGTGCCACCGCGCTGTCGCTCGGCTCCATGATGCTTGTTGGCGTCGCCGTGCAGTCATTGCGGTCCACGGCCTTCGCCGACGCGTCAGCGTTCGAACTGTTCTGTCGCAACACCCCGATCGGCAACATCGCCTTCAACGACGTGGCCATCAGCGCCACCCTCTCCCCGGCGGCACCCGGCGTCGGGCAGTCATTCGACGTGGACGGGTTCCAGGCACAGGTGCCGGTGCCGTCGGAGATCGCCCAACAGGCGGCGGCCATCGGCAACACGGGGCTCGGCGGCAGCTTGACCACCAAGCTCACGGCCAGCGGCGCCACCCCGACGACGTTGTCCACCGGGTCGCTTGCGTTCGACGGGACGATCCCGAGCCCCATCCCGGCCTCGGGCTTCACGCTCCAGGTGCCGGAGACTCCCACCAACTTCGGACCCTTCACCGCCACGAGCAGCAACGTGGCGATCTCCATCCCGTCGACCATCCAGGTGGTGTTCGACGACGCCGGCATCGTGATCACGCTCAACTGTGCCGCCTATCCCAACGACAGCCTGCCGTCAGGCTTGACCCAGCAGACCCCTCCAGGCCTGCCCATCGCACCAGTGGTGGCCTTCGCCGGCGAGCCACCCTCTCCGGCTCCGCCCAACGCCGTCACCGGCCCCTACGAGCTGTACTGCCCGCACACCCCCGTCGGCGACCTCGTCTTCAACGACGTCACCACCACGGCCACCATGCCCTCGGACCTGAGCGCAGGCCAGCAGTTCAGCCTGACCAACTACCAGACGACCATCCCTCTGCCGTCGGGGGTGGTGGAGTCCGCCGCCGGGCTGGGCAATGCGAGCTTCGACGGCCTGGCGGCGGGGGCCGTGGACGCCTACGGGGCGTCGCCCCTGCAGGTGGCCACGGGATCGCTGAGCTTCGACGTGCCCATCCCCGACCCCGTCCCCTCGAGCGGCCTCACAATTGAATTGCCGGGCACGCCCACGACCGTGGGCCCCTTCACCGCCACCGGCGGGCCCATCACGGTGGCCGCCGACCAGACCATCTCGGTGGTGGCCGCGCTGTCCAGCAAGGCCTTCACCATGACGTGCACCTCCTATCCCAACGACAGCGTGGCCACCTCGGGCTCCACCGGCGTGGCGCCGTCGGGCACCCCCATCCTCCCCGTCGTGGCCAGCTCCACGGCGTCGGGCACCTCCACCCCCTCGACGCCGCCCACCACGGTGCCCTCGCCGTTCGGTGGCATCCCCACCTCGACCGGCCCCTACGAGCTCTACTGCCCGGGGAGCCCGGTGGGGAACCTCGTCGTCAACGACGTCACGACCTCGGCCGCCATCTCCCCCGCCAGCCCGCCCCAGGGCCAGAGCTTCACCCTCACCGGGCTCCAGACGCAGTTCTCGCTCCCCCAGGGCATCGCCCAGGAGGCCGAGAACCTCGGGATCACGAAGATCAGCGGGGACGAGTCGATGTTCTTGAACACCTCGGGCGCGGTGCAGAACGACTTCGGCTACGTGAGCACCACGACGTTGTCCACCGGGACCGTGGTGGAAGCGGTGTCGAGCGCCTCGGGGAGCGCGGGCGGCGTCGCCGCCCCCACCACGGTGCCGATCAGCCCGCCGATCCTCCCCGAGCCGCCCTTCCCGGGCTACCCGGGCAACGCGGACATGCCCTTCAGCGTCACCCTGCCCAACCCCGTGCCGGCGGCGGGGGTAACCTTCGACGCCCCGGCCGCGCCCGTCACGGTGGGTCCCTTCACCGCCCTGGGCGGCCCCATCGCCATCGGGGTGGACGAGGTGAACCTGAACGTCGACGAGTTCGGCGACCAATTCGGGCTGTTCTGCACGGCCTACCCCAACGACGCCGAGCCCACCGGCCTGGCCACCCACCCGCCGACCACGGTCTCGCCCGTGGAGCCGCTGATCGCCACGGGCACGTCCCCGTTGCCGCCCCCGCCACCGCCGGGCTCGGGTGAGTCGGGCCCCTACGAGCTGTACTGCCCGGGTACCCCCGTGGGGAACATCGTCCTGAACAACGTCACCACGTCGGGGACGCTGTCGCCCGCCGACCCCGTCTCGGGCCAGCAGTTCAGTCTCACCGGCTACCAGACCCAGGTGAGCATCCCGAGCTCGATCGCGTCGGCGGCCGCCGCCCTGGGGAACCCGGGGCTCACGGGCACGGCCACCGCCACGGTGGAGGCCGTGGGGGCCACGCCGACGAGCATCACCGAGGGCGATCTCGGCTTCGCCGCGCCCATCCCGCAGCCGGTCCCCTTGTCGGGCGTCGCGCTCACCGTGCCCAGCGCCCCCATCACCGTGGGGCCCTTCACGGCCACGGGGGACCCGGTCACCCTGGCGGTGGGCCCCCAGACGGGCCTCAGCCTCGAGGTCTCGGGGTCGGCGCTCGACCTGACGTGCACCGCCTACCCCAACGACAGCGCGCCGTCGGGCATCAGCGCCCTCCCACCGCCCACCGAGCCCACCTCCCCCGTCATCGCCACCACGGCGCCGCCGGGGTCGTCGCCGGTGGGGGCCATCACCGAGGCGTACAACACGCTGTTCGACCTGGCCGACCCGTCGCTGGCCGACAAGGTGGCCGTCGTCCAGGACGGGGCCTCGATCGAGGAGGGGCTCAGCCAGGCGATGTCCTCCTCGCTGGCCTCCTCGGCGTCGGGCGCCACGGTGGACAGCGTGCAGGTGCTCGCCGACTCGACGTGCGCGGCCGACGGCCTGCCCAGCCCGTGCGCGGTGGTCGTCTACGACATCGTGGGCCCACAGGGCTCGGCCCTGCTCCCCGACCAGCACGGCTACGCGGTCGAGGTCGACGGCACCTGGCTGGTGGCCACCACGACCATGTGCGGCCTGCTCGAACTCTTCTACGAGGCATCGGGCATGCCGGGGCCGCCCCCGGGGTGCCCGGCCAGCACCACCGTTCCCACGACGCCGGGCTCGCCCCTCACCGTCCCGCCCGTCCCCACGACCATCATCGGACCGGCACCGACGACGAGCGCCGGGTCGTCGCCACCACCGGCTCCGGGTGGCTCGGAGTCGGCGCCCACGGGCACCGAGCCGGTGACCATCCCGCCCGCGCCCAGCACCACAGGCCCCTCCACCACGGAGGCGTCGAGCACCTCGGGCTCCTCCTCCACCGTGGCGCCGGCGGCACCCACGGAGCCCACGGCGACGAGCGCCCCCGCCGGCGGGCCTAGCACCACGGCGGGCCCCGCCACCGCGGCGGGGGGTAATTCCACGACGACGGCGCCCCCGGGCCCCGGGAGCGCGGCCGGCACAGGGACGCCCAAGGACGGCTCGGATCCCTCCCCGGGCATCGTCACCGCGCCGTCGAGCAGCCTGGCCTTCACGGGCCCGGGCGGCACCATGCACCTGGTGGCGCTGCTGGGCGCGCTGCTGGTGGCCGTGGGCCTGGCCCTGCTCGTCCTGGTGGACGCCCCCCGCCGGGCCTGGGCGCGCCTCGCTCCCGCCGCTCGCCTCCCCGCGCCCACAGCCGGCGGGCCGACCGGCCCTGAAGGGCTGTGGGCCCTGCCCCGGCCCGGTGCAACCCCCGGGGGGCGCTCCCCGGGCTGAGCGTCCCCTCTGCGGGGCCCCGCCACGCTGGGTGGCGCCCCTCAAGCCCCGGCTGAGCGGGGCCGATGCCCCGGTATGCCCCGTGCTGGCATGAGTCGGGACAATGCGATGGTGCGCGCCGTGGGGCGCGGCTGGCGGGCGACGCCCGTGTCGGCGCGTGTCGGGGTGGCGTTGGCGGTCACCACCGTGGTCGTGGCCCTCATCGGGCAGAGCGCCAACGGCCATCGCAACAACGCGCTGGCGCACAGCGAGACGCAGCAGGCAGCGGCGGTCATCACGTCGTCGCTGAACGACGCCAACTCGGCCATCGACGCGCTGTCCGACACCCTGACCGTCACCAACGGCTCCACCGTCGCCTTCGCGGCCCAGGCCCAGGGCCTCGTGCACGGCCCCATGTCCGCGGCGTTCGGCAAGATCTTCCTGGGTCGCTACGGCATCGCCGCCGCCGTGGGCAACGCCTACCGCACGGGCCAGGTGCTCGACTCGTCGCTCACGTCGTCGCTGCAGCCCAAGAGCACGGCCAACCCGGGCCCGTCGGTGATCCTCGGCCACAACGGCATCGTCACGTTCGCGGCGGGGCCGCCCTTCGTGCCCGCCGGTGAGGGCGTCCTGGTCCAGGTGGACCTGAACGAGGTCGTGGCGGCCATGACGTCGTCGGAGGGCGCCTTCGACGGCGTCGAGCTCACGCTGTACGGGTCGGCCACGCCGGAGCCGGCCACCGCCGTGGTCAGCTCCGGGCCGACCGCCACGGCCAGCGCCCTCACGGCCAGCGCGGTGGTGACGGCCGGCCCCGACGCCTGGCTGCTCGTGGTGCGCGCCCCCGGCCCGCTCGTGGGCGCCTTCGCGGCGGCCACGCCGGTCATCGTCCT
>DATJBC010000290.1:0-5477 GCA_035515515.1 Acidimicrobiales bacterium | reverse complement strand
CGCGCGGCGTCGTCGCCGAGCGCCGCGTGGGCCCGCAGCACCAGGGCGTCGGCGACGCTGTGCGCCGCGGCGGGCGCGGGCGGCAACCCGGCGTGGTCCCCCGTGATCTCGGCCCGCAGGGCGCGCGCCGCGCGGGCGGCGGCCGGTGCCTCCAGGGCACGGGCCGCCTCGGCGGCCCGCTCCACGTAGGCCAGCGCCTCGTCGCGCCGGCCGGCGAGCACCAGGGCCAGGCCGTTGAGCACGGCGGCCAGGTCGCCGATGGTCCCCAGGTTGGCGCGGGCCACACCGTCGATGCGGGCCAGGGCCTCGTCGACGCGGCCGGCCAGTGTGAGCTCGGCCTCGATCACGTACACGGCCATCTCGACCACCGGGTCGGCGGTGGAGTCGGGCGGGAACGGGGGGGTCGCCCCCGGGGTGCCGCGCGCCACGGTCACCGAGAAGACGGCCGCCCACCGCAGCCAGGGGTAGTTCCCCGCCGCCTCGCCGCTCACGCGCTCGAGGGCCTCCACGTAACGGGCCGCCGCCTCGAGGCGCCCCGAGAAGCGCGCCGCCACGGCGAGGAGGCTCCATCCGTGCACGGCCAGGTCGACGGCGCCGAGCTCGTCGGCCAGCTCGGCCAGCTGCAGGGCGACGTCCTCCGCCTGGGCGGTCTCCTCGGGCGACCCCCACAGCGAGCGGATGGTGTGGTGCCACGCCAGGGTGGTGAGCGTCGACAGCTTGCGCGTGCGGTCGCCGGTCGCCTCGGCGAAGGCCAGCGCCTCCTCGAGCCAGCGCGGCACCCGGGGATCGGTGGGGCGGGCCAGGCACATGAAGGCCGAGGAGGCCACCGTCCCGTGGCGGTCGCCGAGCTCCTCGAACAGGTCGAGGGCCTGCTCGAGCTCGCCGGCGGCCTCCTCCATCCGGGACAGGCCGAAGTAGCACACGCCGGTGTTGGCGTGCGCCCACGCCTCCTTGCCCTTGTCGCCCAGCCGCCGCCACCGTGCCGTCACGTCGAGGAAGATGGGCAGCGACCACGCGGCGTCGCTGAACACGCGGGCGTTGGCGGTGGCGTGGTCCCGCTCGAGGGCCACCGTCGGGTCGTCGGGGTCGTCCCCGATCCTCGCCAGCGTCTGCAGCGCGTCCTGTTCCTTGCCGCACTGGGCCTGGAGGCGCCCCAGCTCGAGCAGCACGTCGGTGCGCTGCGTGCCCAGCGCCACGGCCTGCTCGAGCAGCCGCAGGGCGTCGAGGTAGCGAGACGACGCCACGAAGGCCCGCGCCGCCTGCACCAGCGCCTCGGCGGCCTCGGCCGCCACCTGCCGGTCGTCGGCCAGGTAGTGGGCGGCCCGCTCGAGGTGCCGGGCGCGCTCCTCGGGCCCGTCCACGATGCCCGCGGCGGCGCGGTGGAGCTCCCCCCGCACGTTGCGGGGGAGCGTCTCGTAGGCGACCTCGCGCAACAGCGAGTCGGCGGCCTCGTGCCGCCCGTCGGCACCGGGGCGCATGAGCCCGTTCTCCACCAGGGCCCCCAGCGCGGCCTGGGGATGGGGCGCGCCCAGGGCGCGCAGGTGCTCGGCGGTGGCCCCGCCCATGACGGCGGCGTACTGCAGGGCCAGCTTGTGCTCGGGGTCCAGGGCGTCGAGGCGGGCGGCGAGGACGGCGTGCAGGGTGGGCGGCACCGCCTCGGTGGCCGCCAGCCCGTAGCTGCCCCCCTCGTCCACCAGCAGGCCCTGGGCCCGCGCCATGGACAGCAGCTCCCGCAGGTAGAGCGGGTTGCCGCCGGCCCGCTCGACGAGGAACGACATCGCCGGGGCGCTGAGCGGCCGGTCGCAGACGAAGCTCCCCGCCAGGGCCTCGGCGTCGGCCCGGCTGAGCGGCCCCAGCCGGACGGTGGTGGCGGCCGGGAACCACGACAGCCAGGCGCCCGGCTCGGTCCGCCCCGCCAGGACGGTGAGCAGGGGCACGCCGTGCAGCCGGCCCGACAGCTCGCCGAGGAGGCGCAGCATCTGCTCGCCGCTGCGGTGCACGTCGTCGACCACGATGAGCAGGGGCCGCTCGGACCCCTTCTCCTGGAGCAGGCGGCCCAGCGCCCACAGCTGCTCCTGGTGCATGGCCGCGGGGTCGATGGAGCGCAGCGACTGGTCGAGCTCGCCCGCGATCGACCGCACCCGGACGTTGATCTCGTCGTCGGCCACCGCGCCGAGCTGGACGATCACGTCGGCCGCCACGCGGGCGCCCCCCAGCGAGCCGTAGGCGGGGTAGGTGGAGCGCACCACCGTGCCCTCCGCCGCGCAGCGCCGGGCGAGCTCCGCCACCAGGCGCGACTTCCCCGCGCCGGCGTCGCCGCACACCACCACCACGTGCGCCTCGTTGTCGCGGCACACGCGCCGCCACTGCGCCTCGAGGAAGGCCAGCTCGTCCTGGCGCCCCACCAGCGGCGGCGCGTCGGGGGCGGCGTCGAGGTCCACGCGCGCCAGCGACAGGGCCTCCCACACCTCGACGGGCTCCTGCTTGCCCTTGAGCAGCACCGGCCGGCGGGCGCGGAACTGCACGCGTCCGCCGGCGAGCTCGGTGGTGAGGCGGCCGCACAGGATCTCCCCGGGGCCGGCCGCCTTCTCCAGCCGGGCGGCCACGTTCACGGTGTCCCCGATCACGGTGACCTCGCCGTCGCCCCCCACGGCGCCCACCATGACCTCGCCCGAGTTGACCCCGATGGAGAAGACGAGGTCCCCCCCGAGCTGGCGCATGGCCAGGGCGGCGGCCACGGCCCGCTCGGCGTCGTCGTCGTGGGCCACCGGGACGCCGAAGACGGCCATGACCGAGTCGCCCATGTACTTGTCGACCGTCCCGCCGTGCTCGACCACGATGTCGCCCAGGTGGCGGAAGGCGCTGTCCACCATGCGGGCCACGAGCTCGTGGTCGGTGCGCTCCGCCAGGGACGTGAACCCGACCACGTCGGCGAACAGGACGGTGGCCAGCTTGCGCTCCTCCACCGCCGCCCCCGCCCGCGGGGCCAGCGCGTCGAGGCCGGTGCCGCACGCCCCGCAGAAGCGCTGGCCGGGCGGGTTGGGCGTGCCGCAGGCGGTGCAGGCGGTGGTGGCCAGCGGCGAGCCGCAGTGCCCGCAGAACCGGTAGCCGTCGGGGCTCAGCTCGTCGCAGCGCGCGCACCGGGCCACGCCGGCCACGGTACCGCCTGGTCCCTCCGCCCGACGCGTCGGCCGTCAACCACCCCGCCGGTGGCGCGCGGGCGCCGCCCACGTGCGACCCCGGGGGGGCCGAAGGTCACACAGAGCGGCAGCCCACTGAGCCGGAACCTGACGACCGGCCGACGTGGACGGCGTCGGGCAGCGCCCGGGCCCCACACTCCCGCCAAGAGTCCGCCATCTCCAGCCCCGCCGGTGGGGTGCACGAACGCACTCGCTCTGACCAACAGGACGAGTTCCCCACCGCCACCACCTTCACCGGCGCGCCCTGGGGATCACAAGGGGGAAACCTGGGGATTCCCCCCTCGCGCCGCGGAGGCCGGGGCCACCGTGTCTGCCGGGGCCACCGTGTCTGTCAGTGGGCGCCCGACAGCGCCAAGGTGGCCAGGGCGGCGGCCATGGCGACGGGCGCCGACACCAGGCCCAGCCGCGTGGCCCGGCCCAGCGACGGCCGCACGCCCGCGCTCAGGGCGGCGCGCTGCCACAGGAACCATGCCAGGGAGCCCGTGACGAAGAGGTTGGGGCCGATGTCCAGGCCGACCAGCAGCGCCAGCGGCCGGGCCGGGGGGCGCGCCGCCAGGAGCGACGCGGCGGGAAGGTTGTTCACGGCCACCCCGGCCAGCGCCCCCAGGGCCGCGCCGCCCCACGTGCCGAGGTGGGCGAGCGCCCGCGACGGGCCCGACCAGGCGCGTCCCAGCGTGCCCAGCGAGACGGCCACGCCGAACAGGCCGGCGAGGACGGGGGCGCCCAGCACGCCCAGCACGCGCCGGCCGGTCAGCCGGCGCGCCGCCAGGCGGGCTCCGGCCGCCACCGCGCCCACCGCCGCCACGGGCAGCGCCGGGTCGCCCAGCACGAGGACGAGGGCGGTCACCGCCGCCACCGCCGCGGTGCCGAGGAGGGCGGGCCCGCTCCCCGCCGGCCGCGGGGCGCCGGGCCGGTGCTCGGGCCGGGGCGCGGGCGCCGGGCCCGCCCGCCGCGCGCGCAGGCCGGCGCGCTCGCCCCAGGCCACCACCCCGGCGGTGCACAGCACCGAGACGGCCCACGCCGGTGCCAGGTGGCCGACGAGCCGGGCGCCCGACAGGTGCAGGTGGCCGAGCACGATGAGGTTGGTCAGGTTCGACCCCGGCAACAACAGCGAGGCCGCGTTGGAGAGGAGCACGCACCCGTAGAGGAGGGCCCCCTCGGCCCGGCGCGTGCGGCGCCCCGCGTACACGAGGACCGGCGTGAGGAACGCCACCGAGGTGTCCAGGTTGAGCACGGCGGTCACGGCCGCCACGAGGACGACGGCCCCCCCGTAGAGCACGAGCGCGTGCGACCCGGCGCGCCCCAGGGCCGCGCCGGCGCGGGCGAACAGGCCGTCCTGATCGGCCACCAGCCCCACGAGGAGCAGACCCGTCACGAGGGCGAACGGCGGCCAGTCCTGGGCGGCGGCGGCGCGCGCCGCCCCCGGGTCGCCGAGCGCGCTGGCGCCCAGGCCGACGAGGCCGGCCACGCCGAGCGCCCACCCCCACGTCCCGTCACCGGGGTAGCGGGCCTGCGGCGCGCCCTCCCCGGGGTCGCGCGGGGGGCGCGGCGTCACCGACGGTCCCCGGGCCGGCGCGCGCGCACGGGGCTAGCCTGCCGGGCGCCGGGGGGAGAGCCCGAAGGCCGGGGGCAGGGGGAGGAAGGGCGATGGCGCTGCGGGTCGTGGGTGCAGGAGCGGGCCGGACGGGGACGCTGTCGCTCAAGGCGGCGCTCGAGCAGCTGCTCGGAGGGCCCTGCTACCACATGGTCGAGGTCCTCACCCATCCCGACCACGTGCCGCAGTGGCGACGGGCCGCCACCGAGGACGTCGACTGGCAGTTGTTCATGGAGCCCTACGTCGCCGCCGTGGACTTCCCGGCCTGCCTGTTCTGGGAGGAGCTGGCGCGCGACAACCCCGGCGCCGTGGTCGTGCTGTCCACCCGGCGCGACACGCGCACCTGGTGGGAGAGCGCCAGCCAGACGATCTTCGCCATCGGCGGCCCCGAGTCGCTTCCTCCCGAGATGCACGAGTGGTACGAGATGTGGCTGGCGATCGCCACGGCCCGCTTCACCGACCGGTGGACCGACGAGAAGGCCGCCTGCGAGGCCTACGAGCGGCACAACGCGCGCGTGCGGGCCGAGGTCGGGCCCGACCGCCTGGTCGAGTGGCAGCCCGGCGACGGCTGGGAGCCGCTGTGTGACGCGCTCGGCGTCGCCGTCCCCGCCGAGCCGTTCCCGCACCTGAACACGCGCGAGGAGTTCCCCACCATCGACGCATCGGTGTCGTTGGAGGACGCC
>DATJBC010000289.1:0-7913 GCA_035515515.1 Acidimicrobiales bacterium | reverse complement strand
GCTTGTGCAGGCGCAGGTGCCGGGCCTCGACGCCGAACGCCGCGAAGCCCGCGGCCAGCCGGGCGACCACGAGGGCCTCCTCGTCGAAGTACGCCGTGCCGCCCACCACGCGTCCCGACACGAGCCCGTAGGACTCGAGCTGCTGCACGGCGGGCAGGTCCAGCCCGCTCGCCTGGGCGAGCTCCTCGGCCGTCATGGCCGTGCCCGACAGGGTGGGCACCGGGGGCTGCTCGTCGGGGGGCGGGGCGGGGCGGGCGGCGGCCTCCTCGGTGCCGCCGGCGGCCCGTTCCGGGGGGGCGGCGCCCGCCGGAGCCGGCCGGCCCGTGGGGCCCCGTCCCCCCTGGGCGGCGCGCCCCGGCCCGGCCTCGGTGGCCCGCACCAGGCGGTCGCGCCCCGTGGGGCCGGGGTCGCCCCCGCCCGGACGGGTGCCCACGAGCGTGCCCGTGGCGCCGGCGCGCCCGGGGGCGGGGCCCTGGGGCGGGCGGGCGGCCGTCGCCCCCTCCCGGCCGGTCACGGGCCCGGGGCGCCCCGCCGGCGAGGCCGGGCCGCCCACCAGCGCGGGCTCGGGACGGGCGGGGGGCGACGCCCCCCTGGCCTGGCGGCCCGAGCCGTCGCGCCCGTTGCCCTCACCGCCGTCGGTGCCCTCCTGCTCGAGGCGGCCCTTGATGACCTTGAGCGGCAGGAAGTGCTCGCGCTGCTGGCGCAGCACCCAGCGCAGGCGGTCGACGTCGGCGTCGTAGAACTTGCGGTAGCCCGACGGCGTGCGCTCGGGGTTCACCAGTCCCTGGCTCTCCAGGAAGCGGATCTTGGAGATCGTCACGTCGGGGAACTCCTGGCGCAACAGGCCCAGCACGTCCCCGATGGACAGATAGGTCCGGCTCGTCACCGTGTCGTGCCCCCGCCCCCGCTCACCGGCTACTCGTCCGCCGCAGCCAGGTAGACGAGCTTGAACTTGCCCACCTGCACCTCGTCACCCGACGACAGGACCGCCTCTTCGATGCGCTCCCGGTTGACGTACGTGCCGTTGAGCGAGCCCACGTCGCGCACGATGTACCCGCCGTGGCCCTTCAGGAACTCTGCGTGGCGACGAGAGACCGTGATGTCGTCCAGGAAGATGTCGCTCTCGGGGTGCCGCCCGGCGCGGGTCACGTCCGCCACCAGATCGAAGCGCGTCCCGGCGTTGGGGCCGCGCTTGACCACGAGCAGCCCCGCACCACTGGGGCGGTCCGGAAGCGGCACGCTCAGCTCCTCGTCGGTGGCCTCGCCCTGCGCGTCCACGGGGTGCAGGGTGACGGTGGCGTCGGACGAGCCTGCGGTCAGCACCGCCCCGCACGACGAGCAGAAATTGGCCCCCGCCGGGTTGCGATGCCCGCAGTTGTTGCAGAACACGCCGTCCACGCTAGCCCCTCCTCGGACCCCGTCTGGCCTGGGACTACTCGGCCACGAGGGCCGTGTAGCGCGCCGCGTCCAGCAAGGCGTCGACGGCCGATGTGTCGTCCGCGGCGATCTCGCTGATCCATCCCTCGCCGTAGGGGTCGGAATTGAGCAACTCGGGTGATTCGGACAGCCGGGTGTTGACGGCGACCACCTCGCCGGCCACCGGCGCGTAGATCTCCGACACCGACTTCGTCGACTCGACCTCACCCAGGGCGCCCCCCGCCTCGACGCGGGTGCCCAGCGCGGGAAGGTCGACGTAGACCACGTCGCCCAGCGCGTCCTGGGCGTAGTCGGTGATGCCCACCCGGACCTTGCCGTCCACGACGCGCGCCCACTCGTGGTCCGCGGTGTACCGGAGTTCGTCGGGCACCAGCATGGCGGGGACCCTACCGGAATCGCCCTCGCGATGCCGGTCCTGCGACCACCGGCGTCAGCGCATCATCTGGCGGATGCGGATGGCGTGCTCCTGGGCCCGGGCCCGGGCCTCGGACTCGCTCGGGGCCTCGGCCCACACGTGGGTCACCGGCTCCTCGGGGTCGGGCACCACCAGCGTCCACCCGTCGGGCTCGGGGAGCTTGACCCCGTCCACGAGGATCACGTCACGGCGCTGCGCCCGCTCCACCATGGTGCGCATCACCGTGCCCTTCTGCTCCCACGGTGTGACCACCTCCTCGTGGACGATGTTGATGGGCGGCAGCCGCTCGGTGAGCTTCGACATCTGCGCACCGGTGCGCGCCAGGAGGTCGAGGGTGTGCACGAGCGTGGCCACGGCGTCGAAGGAGGGAAGAAAGCGCGGGAAGATGAAGCCCCCCATCTGGCTGGCGGCGAAGGTGACGCCGCCCGCGCCCGCCACCTCCATGAGGTGGGTGGCCGAGAGCTTGGTCCACAGGATCTCGGCCTCGGCCGACACGCACAGCTGCTCGGCCGCCATGGGGGCCGCCACCGGCAGCGCCACCTTGGCGTGGTGCGTCGTGGACACCACCAGGTCGAGCAGGAGCAACAGCGCCTGGTCGTCCGACAGGGTGCGCCCCTCGTCGTCCACCAGGGTGAGCTGCTCGCCGCCGGCGTCGATGACCGCGCCGAGGTGCGCCCCCGAGGCGCGCACCAGGCCCGCCACGTGCTCGGCGGCCGCCCGGCGGTCGCTGGCCACCACCGCGGCCGTCGCCGCGTAGGGGTTGACCACCAGCACCTCGGCCCCCAGCTTGGCCAGCACGTTGGGCATCACGAAGCTGGCCGTGCCGAAGGAGTAGTCGAGCACCATCTTGAACCCGCAGCGGGCGATGGCGTCGACGTCGACGGTGTCGATCAGCGCGGCCGTGTAGAGCTCGAGGGCGCGGGGCGCGTAGCCGATGTCGCCGATCTCCGACGCCAGTGCGCGGCGGAACTCCTCGCGGTGGTACAGCCGCTCGATCTTGCGCTGGGCGGGCTCGGCGATGTCGATGCCGTCCTGGTCGAAGAAGCGGATCATGACGCTCTGGGGGTCGCGGTCCATGAGGCGGACGCTGATGCCACCGAGGCCGCGGCCCGAACGGACCTGGAAGCGCGTGACGGGCACCGTGGCGACCTCGAGGTCCTCCACGTCGACGCCGGCCGCGTTGCAGCCCACGATCATCGCCCGCTTGAGCACACGCGCGGCGCGCGACGTGTCGCGTGACGCCGCCACCGTGGTGCCCTTCTCGAGCGTGCTGGCCCAGGCCATCGACAGGCGCATGACCAGCTCCGGGCTGATGTCCACGTTGGCCAGCCCGGTCACGCCCATGCGGCCGAAGAGGCTGCGCGGCCCCCGGGACTCCCACACGATGGACGTGTTGACCGTGGCCCCCGCCTCGACGGTCTTGAAGGGGTAGACCTTCACGCCCGACTTGATGACGGCGTGGGCGCCCACGAAGGTCTCGTCGCCCAGCACGACGCCCTCCTCGCAGCGCGCCCCCTGGCGCAGGTCGCAGGAGCGCCCCAGCACGCAGCCGTCGAGGCGCACACCGGGGCCGAGGAAGGCGTGGTCGTGCACCACCGTGCGCTCGAACGAGGCGTTGTCGCCGATGCGCACGTTGGCCCCGATGACGCAGTACTCCCCCAGCACGGCGTGCTCCCCCACGTGGCAGTTGTCGCCGATGATGGCCGGCCCCCGCACGTCGGCCGAGGGCGCCACCTCGGCGCCCTTGCCCAGCCACACCCCGGGCCGCAGCGGGAACCCGCCGATCTGGACGGCCACCTTCTCGTCGAGGATGTCGGTGTGGGCGCGCAGGTAGGCGTCGAGAGTGCCCACGTCCTCCCAGTAGCCCTCGGCCACGTACCCGTAGATGGGCTTCCCCTGCTCGAGCACGGCCGGGAAGACCTCCTCGGAGAAGTCCACCGAACGGCCCGGCGCGATGTAGTCGAAGACGGCGGGCTCGAGCACGTAGATCCCGGTGTTGATGGTGTCGCTGAACACCTGGCCCCACGTCGGCTTCTCCAGGAAGCGGTCGATCGACCCGTCCTCGCGGGTGATGACGATGCCGAACTCCAGAGGGTCCTCGACGGCCTTCAGCGCGATGGTGGCGAGCGCGCCCTTCGACGCGTGGTAGTCGACGAGCGACGTCAGGTCGAGGTCGGTCAGCACGTCGCCGGAGATCACCACGAAGCGTTCGTCGAGCTCGTCCATGGCGTTGCGCACCGAGCCGGCCGTGCCGAGCGGCGTCTCCTCGGTGGCGTACACCATGCGCACGCCGAAGTCCGAGCCGTCCCCGAAGTAGCTGCGGATGGCGTTGGCCATGAACGCCACCGTCACCACGATGTCCTCGAAGCCGTGTTGGCGCAGGAGGTTGACGACGTGCTCCATCATGGGCCGGTTGGCCATGGGGAGCATCGGCTTGGGCTGGTTCGAGGTGAGCGGACGAAGGCGAGTGCCCTCACCGCCCGCCATGATCACCGCCTTCATGCCGGCATCACGGCGACCCTACCCCGCCGTCACCCGGTTCGCGCGGCCCCGCGCCAGCGCGCCGCGCGCGGCGGGGACGTAGGCCGCGGCGGCCACCCAGGCCAGCGCCAGGCCGGGGACGGCGGCCACCCAGGCCACCACTTCGAAGGGGCCCTGCCAGCCGGCATGTCCGTGGGCGAGGAGGAACGTGGGATAGGCGAACATGAGCCCGAAGGTCCCCGCCTTGCCCACCCACAGCACGTCGATGCGCTCGGCGCCCAGCGACGCCAGCAGGAGCACCGCCCCCGACACCAGCGCCTCGCGGGCCAGCGTGGCGACGCCCAGCCACAGCGGCACCGCCCCCGCCACGATCACCGACACCACCCCCGTCCCCACCAGGATCCGGTCGGCGGTGGGGTCGAGGACCTTGCCCACGGTGGACACCTGGTGGAAGCGCCGGGCCACGAACCCGTCCACCCAGTCGGTGGAGCCCAGCACGGCCAGGACGATGGCGGCCGCCGTCTGGCGGTGGGCGCCGAAGAGGAGCCACACGAACAGCGGCACGCACGCCAGGCGCACGGCGGTGATGGCGTTGGGCGCCGTCAGGATGCGGTCGGAGCCGTCCCCGGCCGGGGGGGCGTCGGGCGGGGACGCGGCGGCGGGGGGCCCGTCGGGCGCGGACGTGGCCACGGCCCGAGTCTACGGGCCGGGCCTCGTCGAACCGGGCTCCACCAGGTCGCCGGACGGCGCCCGACGGGCCCGGGGCGCCCCGCCGGCGCGCGCCGGGCGGGCCGGGGCCGTGCCGGCCATCTCCCGGGCGCGCGCCCGGTAGCGCCTGGCCGTGGCCTCCAGGTCGCGCATCATGGCGTCCAGGCGCTCCTGCTTGGCGCGCACCACGGCGCGCAGGCGGGCGTTGATGCCCATGGCCTCGGCCACGATGGCCCGCCGGCGGGCGACGCCCGCCGTGCCGTGGTACTCGCGCCGCAGGTCGGCCAGCTCGTCCTCGGCCCGCAGCACGTCGCCGATCTCCCCCAGGTCGAAGCCGAGCAGCTCCTGGAGCTCGCGGATGCGCAGCAGGCGGGCCACGTCCTCCTCGGCGTAGCGGCGCGCCCCGCCCGCGGTGTGCGCGCTGGGGGCCAGCAGGCCGAGCTCCTCGTAGTAGCGCAACGTGCGCACCGAGACGCCGGCCCGGGCGGCCACCTCACCGATGCGCGCCATGCCCGGGGAGCTCACGCCCGTCCCCCCCGGCCGCCCGGCACCCACCTCGCCGGGTCGCCGCCCCCCCGCCTGCCCGCCCCGCCCCGGCGTGCTCACCGGTCGGCCGCCTCCAGCGGCGCAGCGCCCACCGCCGCCATGGCGGCCTCGGCCGGCGCGGCGGGCGCCGCCGGAGGGGGCTCCGTCGGGTCGCCGGCCCACACGCTCGCCACCGCGGCCGCCGCGCACAGCAGGGCCGAGGCGCTGAAGGCCACCACCAGCCCCCGGTGGAACGGGCCGGCGATGAGCGACGGGAAGAAGCGCTTGCCCGTCACCACCGCGGCGCGCGCCGCCCCGATGTGGGCGAGCACGTGGTGGCCGAGCAGGGTGCCCATGGGGTTGTAGCCCAGGAAGGCGGCGAACAGCGTGCCCACGGGGGGCAGCGAGGCCACCCGCTGGGCGCTCGACGCCGGGACGCCCTGGGCCTCGAGGCCGTGCAGCATGGCGTGCGGCAGGGTGGCGGCCAGGCCCACGATCATGAGCGAGAAGAACATGCCGATGGACAGCACGAAGCCGGAGTTCATGAACGTGGCCCGCATCCCCGACGCCGCCCCCCGCTGGTCGGCGGGCACGGCGTTCATCATGGTGGTGGTGTTGGGCGCCGAGAACAGCCCCACGAAGACGCCGTTCACGAGGATCAGCGTGGCGAACAGCGGGTAGTGGAAGTTGATGGGCACGAACAACAGCGCGATGAACGTGGCCGCCGCCCCCAGCATCCCCACCGTCGAGAACCACCGCTGGCCGTAGCGGTCCGACAGCCGGCCCGCCAGGGGGCCCGAGGCCAGGTAGCCGGCCGACAGCGGCACCATGTAGATGCCCGACCACAGCGGGGTCGAGGCGAACGAGTAGCCGTGCAGGGGCAGCCAGATGCCCTGGAGCCACAGCACCAGCATGAACTGCAGGCCGCCGCGGCCCATGTTGGACAGCAGGTTGGCCACGCCGGCGCCCGTGAAGGCCCGCACCTTGAACAGCGACAGGTCGAGCATGGGGGCGCGCGCCCTGGCCTCCACCACCACGAAGACCACCAGGGTGGCCAGCCCGCCGACCAGCTCCAGGAGCACCCAGGGCGAGGTCCATCCCGTCGAGTGGCCCCCCGAGGGCATGAGGCCGTAGGTGAGGCCGACCATGACGAGCACGAGGCCCACGGCGAAGGTGGCATTGCCCCACCAGTCGATGCGGGCGGGCGCCCGGACCCCCGTGTCGCGCAGCTTGAGGAAGGCCCACAGGGTGCCCGCCACCCCGAAGGGGACGCTCACCAGGAAGACCCAGCGCCAGTTCACCGCGGACAGGAGGCCGCCCACCAACAGGCCCAGGAACGACCCCGAGATGCCCGCCACGATGTTGATCCCGAGCGCCATCCCCCGCTCGGTCACGGGGAAGGCGTCGGTGATGATGGCCATGGAATTGGCCATGATCAGCGCGCCGCCGATCCCCTGGAGGATCCGCAGGGCGATGAGGACGAGCGCGCCCCCCGAGCCCGAGACGGGCGAGGCGGCCAGGGCGATCGAGCCCAGCGTGAACACGGCGAACCCGGCGTTGTACATCCGCACCCGGCCGAAGAGGTCGCCGATGCGCCCCAGGGTCACCACCAGCACCGCCGTCACGATCATGTAGCCCTGCAGGAGCCACAGCAGCAGCCCGATGTTCGACGCCTGCAGGGGGTCGACGTGAATCCCCCGGAAGATGGCAGGGAGGGAGATGATCACGATCGAGGTGTTGAGCAGCGCCATGAAGACCCCGAGCGTGGTGTTCACGAGGACGGTCCACTTGTAGCGCTCGGGGTGGGTGCTCACCGCCAAAACCTTACGTCAACGTGAGATTCGCCCCCGTCCGCCCCGGGGCCCCGGGGCCGTGGCGGTGTGTCGTTGCCCTGAGCACGTGTGCTACGCAGGGCCGGTGCCCCGGTTCCGGCCCTTCGCCGGGCTCCGCTACGAGCCGTCCATCGCCCTCGACAAGGTGATCGCCCCGCCCTACGACGTGGTGGGGCCGGACGAGCGCGCCGAGCTGGCCGCCCGCCACGGGGCCAACGCCATCCACGTGGAGCTGCCCGTGGAGGACTTCCGGGCCGGGCTCGACCGCTACCAGGCGGCCGCCCGGCGCTTCGCGTCGTGGCAGGAGGACGGCATCGTGGTGGCCGACCCGTGGGCGGCGTTCTACGCCTACCGCATGACCGTCCCCGGGGGCCCGGCCACCACGGGCGTGATCGGGGCCCTGGGCTGCGAGCCGGCGGGCGGCGACGTCCTCCCCCACGAGCAGACCATCCCCAAGGACATGAGCGACCGCCTCGACCTGCTGCGGGCGTGCCACGCCAACCTGTCGCCCATCT
>DATJBC010000288.1:0-19614 GCA_035515515.1 Acidimicrobiales bacterium | reverse complement strand
CGGAGGTGACGCGGTGAGCCCGAAGCCACGCGAGCCCGAAGGGGCCGATGCCGGTGAGAAGTGGGTCTTCCCCTTCGAGTCCGAGCTGCACGCCATCGCCCCCGGCCTGCACGAGGCGCAGAACGGCTGGCTGGCACAGATCGACTCGCTGCGCGCCCCCGACCGCAAGACGCACGAGCTCATCCGCATGGTGTGCACCGTGATCCTGCGCAACGCCCCCGGCGTGCAGCGCCACGCCATGCTGGCCGCCGAGGTCGGGGCCACGTGGGAGGAGGTCGCCGGGAGCATCGTGCTCACCGAGCCCGCCTTCGGCCTGCTCCCCGCCGTGGAGGCGCTGCCGTGGGCCCGCCGGGGATGGGAGCGGGGCCGGGCCGTCGAGGACTGAGCCCGCCGCGCCCGGGCGCGGGCCGCCCCCGTCAGCGGCTGCTCGTGCCCCGGGCGCCGGCCCGACTGCTCCACAGCACGTCCTCGGGCGGCACGCCGCCGCCGAAGAGGGCGCGGTGCACCATGGTGGTGAGCGTGTCGATGGCCGAGGCGTCGACCGGCTCGCCCGCGAACTGCCGGAGGTAGTGGAAGCGGTCGACCATGGCCACCACCGCCTCGGCGGCCGCCACCGCGTCGATGCCCGGGTGCGGCCCGCTCTCGTCGATGCGGGCCACGAGCGTGCGGGCCACCCCGCCGGCGGCGGCGCGCGCCTGGGCGCTCAGCTCGGTGTCGCTCACCACCAGATCGGTCCACGCCCGCAGGACCGGGGCGTAGCGCTGCCAGGCGTCGGAGAACCGCTCCATCCACACCCGCAGCTCCTGCCATCCCGCGGCGTCGGGGCCCACGGGGCCCAGGGCGTCGTCCAGGGCGGCCACCACCTCGCCGGCCTCGGCCACCAGGGCCCGCAGCAGGTCCTCCTTGTTGGAGAAGTAGAGGTAGAAGGTGCCGTGCGAGGTGCGGGCCACCTTGACGATGTCGTCGACACGCGCCGCGTGGTAGCCGCGCCGGGCGAAGACGACCATGGCGGCGTCGAGGAGCTTGCGCATGGTCTTGCGTCCCTGGGAGCGCAGGGCGCGCCTGGACGCCGGCTCACCCGTGACACGGGGGGCCCGGGCCTGGCGGGTGGGCGGCTTCTTCCCGTCCGTGGCGCCCTTGGCCTGGCGCGGGCTCACGCCGTCCCGCCCGGGACGGGCGCCCGACGCGCGGCCCGGTCCCATGCCCGGGGCATCGTAGTCACCGCGCGGCCGACGGCTCGAAGGCCACCTTGATGGCCCCGCTGTCGCCCTGCCGGGCGATGGCGCGCAGGGCGTCCCACCACCGCTCGAGCGGGAAGCGGTGGGTGAGCATGCCGGTGAGGTCGACGCGTCCCGCGGCGGTCATGTCGAGGTAGTGGGCGATGGCGTGCTGGCGCACGCCGTCGACCTCCTCGATGCCGAAGGCGTTGGAGCCGGCGATGGTGAGCTCCTTGAAGTACACCGGCGTCCACTCCCAGCGCCCCGGCGTGGTGACGCCGCTCTGCACCAGGGTGCCGCGCTCGGCCAGCACCCGCACCCCGACCTCGAGCGTCTCGGGCCGGGCGATGGTGTCGTAGACGACGTCTATCCCCCCGGGGTGGGCGACGGGCAGCCCGTCGAAGGGGGCGTGCAGCACGCCCCCGGACCACCGGGCCAGCTCCTCCACCACCGCCAGGCGCGGCTCGTGGGCGACCACGAGCGCCGCGCCCAAGGTGCGGGCCAGCTCGGCCTGGGCGGGGAAGCGTGCCACCACGGCCACCTCGACGTCGGGGAACAGGGCACGCAGGGCGGCCACGCTGGTCACGCCGAGGGCGCCTGCCCCGTAGACGACGGCACGTCCGCCCGCGGGCGGCGGGTGGCGGAGGACGGCGTGCATCGACACCGCGAAGGGGTCGGCCAGCACGGCCAGGGTGTCGGGGACCTCGGGCGGCACGCGGATGAGCATGGAGTCGTGCGCCGCCATGAGGTCGGCCCACGCCCCGGGCACGTCGGTGGTGACGCCCACGTGCACGCCGGGGCCGAAGGCGCCCTTGGTGAAGCTCCAGCACAGATTGAGGTCGCCGGCCCGGCAGGCGGGGCAGCGGGGCTCGACGCCGCGCGGCGCGCACGACAGCCAGGGGTTGAGCACCACGCGCTCGCCGACCTCGACGCCGGTGGCGGCCGGGCCCAGCTCGACCACCTCGGCCACCACCTCGTGCCCGGGCACGTGCGGGAGCGACGAGAACGCCGACATGGGGTTGTCGATGTCGCCCTCCCCGAAATCCCCCAGCACGAGCTTGGCGTCGGACCCGCAGATGCCCGACAGGATGGGACGGGTCACCACCCAGTCGGGCCGGGGCGGGCGGGCGTCGGCGACGACGTGGAGGCCGAAGGGAAGCGACGCCAGGCTGCGCTCGAGGTCGTCGGCGGGCTCGGGGCGCACCTCGTCGGGTTCGGGCGGGGCGCCGAAGACGAGCGCCCTCACAGCGCCCTCGCCTGCACGTGCGCGCGCCCGGCGCCCGGCGCCCGCTGTCGGCTGGTCACGGTGTCCTCCTTGTGGGCGTGGTCGTCCTCGGATGGCGGGGCCCGGGCGGCGGCGTCACACGATCCCCTTGGCCTCGAGCTCCCCGAGCTCGGCGGGGGTGAGCCCCACCAGGTCGCACCACACCTCGCGGTTGTGCGCCCCCAGGGCCGGGGCCCCGCCGGGCACCGCCGCGGGCTCGCCCACGAGGCGGGGATAGGGCGCCTGCTGGCGAAGGGGCCCGAGCACGGGGTCGTCGACGGCCACGAGGTCGCCGCGTGCCGCCACGTGCGGGTCGAGGGCGATGTCGCGCGCGCTGTAGGCGGTGGCCACCGGCACGTCGTGCTCGACGCAGGCGCGCTCGACGTCGGCGGCGCTCTGCCCCTGCGTCCACGCCGCCACGATGCCGTTGATGACGTCGCCGTGGCGCGCCCGGTCGGCGAGCGTCCTGAAGCGCTCGTCGTCGGTGAGATCGGGCCGGCCCATGGCCCGGCACAGGCGTGTGAAGTTGGCGTCCGAGCCGGCCACCACGCACACGTAGCGGCCGTCGGCGGTGGGGTAGTTGTCGAGCGGCGCCGAGTTCGACAGGCGGTTGCCCTCGCGCGAGCGCACGGTGCCCAGCCGGTCGTAGGCGGGCATCGTCCACTCCAGGATGCGCAGCACCGACCCGTACAGCGAGGCGTCCACCACCGCCCCCCGGCCCCGCTGGTCCTCGGGCCCGGCGTCGCGCCGGTACAGGGCGGCCAGGGCCGCCTCGGCGGCGAACACGCCGGTCAGGTAGTCGGCCACCGTGACCCCGGGGCGCACCGGGGGCCGGTCGGGCTCGCCGGTGAGGTGGAGCAGGCCCCCGTAGGCCACGCCCAGGCGGTCGAGCCCGGGCCGCCGCGCGTAGGGGCCGTCCTGGCCGAAGGCGCTGATGCGCACGAACACGACCCGGGGGCCGAGGGCGCCCGGCCCGATCCCCCACTCCTCCATGGTGCCGGGGCGGAAGTTCTCGCACACCACGTCGGCGTGGCCCGCCAGCCGCCGGAACAGGTCCTGGCCGGCGGGCGTGCGCAGGTCGCAGGTGGCGCTGCGCCGCCCCCGGCCCTCGACCGCCCAGAACAGCGAGTACCCGTCGTCGAAGGGCCCGATGCCCCGCATGAAGTCGCCCGTCTCGGGCTGCTCGACCTTGACGACGTCGGCCCCCCACTCGCCGAGCAGGCCGGCGCAGAACGGCGCCCCGATGCGGGTCCCGACGTCGATGACCCGAAGGCCCGCCAGCGGTCCGGCCACGCGGCGTGCGTCTCAGCCCGGCCCGGCGGGGGCGTCGCCGCGGTCCCGGGCGGAGAACACCTCTCTCATCGAGCCCATCTGCTTGCGCTCCTCCAGGGCCGACAGGGCGGTGGCGGTGTTGTGGGTCCAGTGATGGGCCATGAAGTGGTACCGCCACGACGCGCTCTTGCCCATGAGCTCGCCCACGTAGTTGAGCGAGGCCTTGACGACCTGGGCCGTCACCGGGGGCACGAGCGCCACGCGCCGGGCCAGCTCCATGGTCCGCTCCATGAGCTCCCCGGCCGGCACGACCTTGTTGACGAGCCCCAGGCGCCAGGCCTCGGCGGCGTCGAGCTCCTCGGCGGCGAGGAGGAACTCCTTGGCCTTGCGGATGCCGAGCTCCCACGGCTCCACCAGCAGCTCGACGCCCGCCCCCGTCATGCGCAGCACGGGGTTGGAGAACGCGGCGTCGTCGGCGGCCACGATGAGGTCGCACATGCACGCCAGCATGAGCCCCGCCGCCACGCACTTGCCCTGGACCGCCGCGATGGTGGGCTTGCGGAAGTCGTGGATCTTGCGGCAGCGGTCCACGTACATCACCTGCTCGTGACGGAGCTTGCCCTCGGGCGTCGCCCGCATGGCCACCCAGGGGTCCGAGGCCCCCTCCCCGCCCACCAGCGCCTTCAGGTCGTGGCCGGCGCTGAAGTGGCGCCCCGCCCCGGCGAGCACCACCACCCGCACGTCGTCGTCGGCGTCGGCCCGGTCGAAGCAGGCGTCGAGGGCGTCGATGAGCGCGCTGTCCTGGGCGTTGGCCGCCTCGGGGCGGTTCATGGTGAGCACGGCCACCGCGCCGTCGACCTCGTAGCGGACCACGGGCTCAGTGCCTGGCACGTCTGGCCTCCTCACTCCCCGGCGCGGGCGCCGCCCGGCGGGGGCCGGTCACGGGCTCGTGGCGCGGGCCGCCGCCCCGCGCGGCGCCGGCTCGCGTGGCAGGCCCAGCACCCGCTCGCCGACCACGTTGCGCTGGATCTCGTTGGTGCCTGCGAAGATCGAGGCCGCCTGATAGTAGAGCCAGGCCCGCTGCCACGACCCGTCCCCGGGGTTGGCCTCGGCGTGGCGCCACAGCGGCGCGGCGGGGCCGAGGACCTCCAGGGCCAGCGCGTGGAGGCGCTTGGACATCTCGCTCCAGTACAGCTTGAGGATGCTGCCCTCGGGCCCGGGTTCGAGCCCCCGCTGGAGCTTGGACAACGAGCGCCAGTTGTGCAGCTGGAAGAGGCGGACCTCCACGTAGCTCTGGGCCAGCTTGCGCCGCAGGCGGGTGTCGGCGAAGGCGCCCGCGGCACCCGCCGCGGCCAGCAGCTCCTCGAGGTGCTGGAGGTGGATGACGAGCTGGCGGGGGTTCACGCCGCGCTCGTGCGACAGCGTGGAGCCGGCCACCGCCCACCCCTGGCCCGCCTCGCCCACGAGCTGGTCGTCGGGGACGAAGACCCCCCGGAGCTCCACCTCGTTGAACTCGGCCTCCCCGGTGAGCTGGACGAGGGGACGCACCTCCACCCCGGGCGCGTGCATGTCCACCACGAGGTACGACAGCCCCTTGTGCTTGGCGGCACCCGGGTCGCTGCGGGCCAGGCACACCCCCCAGTCGGCGAACTGGGCGTACGACGTCCACACCTTGGAGCCCTCGACCTCCCAGCCGCCGTCGACCCGGCGGGCCGTGGTGCGCACCGACGCCAGGTCCGAGCCCGCCTCGGGCTCGGAGAACAGCTGGCACCACAGGGCGTCGGCGCTGCGGATGCCGGGCAGCCAGCGCGCCTTCTGCTCGTCGCTGCCGTGCGCCAGCAGCGTGGGCCCGGCCAGGTTGACCCCGATGCGGCCCACGAGCTCGGGGGCCCGTGCCCGGGCCAGCTCCTCCTGGACGACGAAGTGCTCGGCGGGTCCGAGCCCCCGGCCGCCGTAGGCGGCCGGCCACGTCACCGCCACCCACCCCGCGCCGGCCAGCACGGCCTGCCAGCGCCGTCCGAAGGCGACCTCCTCGGCCAGCTCGGCGAAGCGCGGGGGCAGCCCCACCCCGTAGTCCCAGGGCAGGTGGTCCCGGAGCCACTCCCGCAGCTCCGCGCGCAGTCGTTGCTGCTCCGGCGTCGTCGTGAGGTCCATCGCCCGCCGCCAGCATGACACACGCGTCAGGCTCGCCCACCAGGTGCTCGGTAGGCTCGCCGCCGATGGACTTCGAGCTGTCCGACGACCAGCTGGCCCTGCAGGAGGCGGCCGCCGGCCTGCTGAGGGCGCGCTGCACGACGGCGCGGGTGCGCCAGGTGGCCGACACCGGCCGCCATCTCGACGACGACCTGTGGCGGGCCATGGCCGAGCAGGGTTGGCCGGCGGTGGAGCTCGGCGAGGCCCAGGGCGGCCTCGGCCTCGGGCTGGTGGAGGTGGCCGTGCTGTGCGAGCAGCTGGGGCGGCACCTGGCCCCCGTGCCCTTCGGGGGCACGGTGCTCACGCTGGGCGCGCTACGCCGGGCGGTGGACGGCGGGGCCCTGGACGCCCAGACGCCGCTGGCGGACGTGCCCCTGGACGCCTGGATCGAGCGCCTGGCCGCCGGGGCGGCCCGGGGCGCGCTGTGCTGGCCGGCGGGCGCCGGCGCCCTGGCGGCCGAGCCCGGGCCCGACGGGTGGCGGCTCACGGGGCGGGCGGCCCCCGTGGTCTACGGCCCCGAGGCCGACGTCGTGGTGGCGTGGGCCACGCCCGGCGGCCAGGCGGCCCCCGCCCGGCTCTTCGCCCTGGCCAACACCGACCCCCGCCCCGTCGCCCAGCCGGCCATGGACCGCACGCGCAGCCTGGCGTGGCTCGAGCTCGACGCCCAGCCCGCCCTGGCGCTCGGCGACGAGGGCGCCGCCGACGCGCTGCTCGACCGGGCCCTGGCCGCGCTGTCGGCCGAGATGCTGGGGGCGGCGAGCACGGTCCTCGAGATGACCGTGCAGTACTCCAAGGACCGCGTCCAGTTCGGCCGTCCCATCGGCTCGTTCCAGGCCGTGAAGCACCGCTGCGCCGACATGCTGGTGGACGTGGAGGGCATGCGCTCGGCCGCCTACTACGCGGCCTGGGCGGTGGGCGCGGGCGACCCCGACGCCTCGGCGGCGGCGTCGGCGGCCAAGGTGTGGTGCTCGGACGCCGCCCGGCGCGTCATGGGGTCGGGGCTGCAGGTGCACGGGGGCATCGGCTTCACGTGGGAGCACGACCTGCACCTCTATCTGAAGCGCTCCCAGCTGGACCAGGTGACCCTGGGGGACGCCCCGTTCCACCGCGACCGCATCGCCGCGATCCTGCGGCCCCGGGCCGAGGCCGGCCGGCCCGTCTTCTGACCCGTCCCCGTCCCCGTGCCCGTGGCGGGGTGCGGTCGCCTCCAGCCTGCCCGTGGTGCCAGCGTGCCGCCCCACGCGGCGCCCGGGCACCGGGCCACCTCGCCGGGGTGCTAGCACGAGGAGCCTTTGGCCTGCTGACGCTCTTGGCCCTCGGGGAGCGGTGGGAAACGCTGCTGGGGGTGCGACGGCGTTGCGGGCGGTCCCTCAGGACGCGAGAGAGGTGACGATGGGGCTGGCGCTCGCCCCGGCGTGGTACCGGTTCCGGGCCACCTTCCGCCAGCGGCGCGGGGGCTACCTGGCCATCGTGCTCCTGTTGGGGCTGGTGGGGGGCGTCGCCCTCGGCGCCATCGCCGGGGCACGACGGACCCAATCCTCGTACCCGGTCTACCTGGCCAGCACCAACCCGGCCGACCTGCAGGTGTTCGACGCCTTCTTGAACCCTGCCCTCGGGCCGGCCGAGACCCGCGGCTACCGCCGCTCCACCGAGAGCCGGATCGCGGCGTTGCCCCACGTCGAGAGCGAGCAGACCGTGGTCGGCTTCGACGCCAACATCGACCAGGTCCTCGGCGCCCACCTGCGGGTGGGCCCCGGCGCCAAGCCCCCCTCCTTCGAGGGCGCGGTGGGGAACGAGTACTTCGCCCAGGACCGGGTGACGCTGGTCTCGGGAACGCTCCCCGACCTGGCCGACGCGGGTCAAGCGGTGATGAACGCCCAGGCCGGGAAGGAGCTCGGCGTCCACGTCGGATCGACGATCACGGTCACCTTGAACTCGGATGCGCAGCTCCTGTCGCCGGCCGACAACCCCCCTGCGGTGGCTCGGGCGCGGCTGCGCATCGTCGGCCTGGTGGTCTTCCCCCAGGACGTGGTGAACGACGACTACGACACGGCGGGGACGGCCGCGGTCCTCGCCACCCCGGCCCTCACCCGCCGGATCGACACGTGCTGCGCCACCTACTCCTACAGCGCGCTGCGGATCGCCCCGGGCCGCCGGGGCGCCGTCCAGTCCGAGCTGTCGCGGTTGCTCCCGAACAAGCTCCTGGCGGCGACGGGATTCAATTCCGGCGTCCCGGCGGTCGGGCTGGCGGAGCAGGCCATCAAGCCCGAGTCGATCGCGCTGGCCGTGTTCGGCGCCCTGGCCGCCCTGGCCGCACTCGTGATCGTCAGTCAGGTCGTCGGGCGCCAGCGACGCATCGATGCGCTCGAGCTCGACACGCTCCGGGCGCTCGGGGCCGGCCCCGCCACCACGGCGGCCGACGCCACCCTCGGCACGGTCGCCGCCGTGGTGGCCGGGGCGCTGCTGGCGTCGTTGGTGGCGTTCTTCTTGTCCCCGCTCTTTCCCCTCGGGCCGGTGCGTCCCGTCTACCCCGATGTCCTGGGGTGGGACTGGACCGTGCTCGGCCTCGGGTTCCTCGCCCTCGTGGTGATCCTGTCGACGGTGGCGCTGGGACTGGCGCTGCGCACGGCGCCCGAGCGGGTGCGACGGCGCAGCCGGCAGGGGGACAGGCCCTCGGCGGTGGCGCGCGCCGTGGGCTCATCGTGGCTGCCCGCGCCGGCCGCGACCGGACTGCGCTTCGCACTGCAGCCGGGGGGGTCGCGCGACGCCGTGCCCGTCCGTTCGGCCATCGTGGGCGCCACGTTGGCCATCGTCGTCATCGTGGCCACGGTGACATTCGGGTCAAGCCTCAACTCGCTCATCGGCCACCCGCCTCTGTACGGGTGGAACTGGAACTACGCCCTGTTCTCGGCGTTCTCGGGCGACGAGGACCTGCCGGCCCACATCACCGCGCAGCTGCTCGCCCGTGACCCGTCGGTCACCCAGTTCTCGGGGGCCTACTTCTCCTCGGTGGACATCGACGGGCAAAAGGACCTCCCGGCGATCGGCATGGGACCCGGGGCCCCGGTCCAGCCGCCCGTGCTCGAGGGCACCGACCTGCGTTCGGCCGACCAGATCGTGCTCGGTGCGAGCACCATGGCGGCGCTGCACACCCACATCGGGGCGCGCCTCGAGGTGGGGACCGGAGAGAGTCGGACGTCGCGTCTCGTCGTGGTGGGCGAGGCGACCATGCCGGCGATCATGGGCCCGGGCATGGGGACCGGCGCCCTCATCGACGAGCAGCTCATCCCCCCGGCCGTCCGCAACGCCCAGGGCAACGCCACCCCCGGGCCCCAGGTGTTCTTCGTGCGGACCAAGGGCGGCGACTCGCCGGCGGCCCTGCGGTCCCTGGCCGAGGTCGCCGGCACGATCAACCGGGCCGACTCGGAGCAGCCGGCGAGCGGCGCCACCGCGGTGCTGCGACCCGAGGTGATCGTCAGCTCCGGTTCCATCGAGACCGTCCCGACCGTCCTCGGGTCGGGACTGGCGGCCGGCGCGGTGGTGGCGCTGGGCATCGCCCTGGTGGCCTCGGTCCGCCGGCGCCGTCGCGACCTCGCCGTCATGAAGACGCTGGGGTTGTCCGCCCGCCAGCTGGCCGCCGTCGTGGCCTGGCAGGCCACGGTGGCGGTGCTGATCGGAACCGTGGTGGGCGTGCCGCTCGGCATCGTGGTGGGGCGTCTGCTGTGGGATCTGTTCGCCCACGGCATCCATGCCGTCCCGGCTCCTGTCGTCCCCGCCCTCCTCGTGACGGCGATCGGGCTGGGAGCGATCGTGCTCGCCAACCTGGTGGCGGTCATCCCCGGCCGGATCGCCGCCCGCACGCCGACGGGCCTGCTGCTGCGCAGCGAATGACCCGCCCTCGACGAGAGGGTCCCATCGCCCCGTCGCCGGGCTCTGGAGGTCTCCGCGCCGTGGCCCACGTGCCCGCCCGGCGGCCAGGGGTCGCTCGCCCGGTCAGGCGTGGAGGCGCTCGGCCGCCATCGTGCGCAACGCGGCGCGGTCGGGCTTGCCGGCGGCCAGCACGGGGAGGGCGTCGAGATGCACCACCATCTCCGGCGTCTTGAAGCGCGTCACTCCCTGCGACGCGAACCACCCCCGGCACGTCTCGAGGTCGAAGGGGGCGGTGGCCTCCACGAACAGCGCCACGCGCTCGCCCACCTCGGGGTCGGGGACGGCCACCGCCACGGCGTGGCGGACCGAGGCGTGCGCCTCCGCCACGGCCTCGACCTCGGACGCCGAGATGTTCTCGCCCGCCCGGATGATGATGTCCGACAGCCGCCCCACCACCCGCAGCCAGCCGTCGTCGTCGATGACCCCCAGGTCCCCGCTGCGGTACCAGCCGCCGCGCGCCGAGCGCACCGCGGCGGTGGCCGCGGCGTCGGCGTAGCCGGCGAACATCTCGGGGCCCCGGATCCAGATCTCGCCGCTGGCGCCGGGCCCCAGGCGCGCCCCGGTGTCGGGATCGTGCACGGCCAGCTCCACCTCGCCCACGGGCCGGCCGTCGGTGTCGCGCGCCCGGTCCACGGGGTCGTCGGGTCCCGAGGTGGTGACGGTGGGGGCCTCGGTGGACCCGTAGGTCCGCTTCACCCGGCAGGCGAAGGCCTCGCTGGTGGCCTCGACGAAGGCGGGGCTGACCGACGCCCCCCCGGTGGAGATGAGCCGCAACGTCCGCACCCGCTCGGGGGTGAAGGCGGCCGACGCCGCCATCTGGGCGAAGAACACCGGCGGCGCCCCCATGAACGACACCCGCTCGTCGGCGATGCGCCGCAGGCCCTCGTCGGGGTCCCAGGCCGCCATCAACACGCTGGGGATCCCCGCCGTGGTCGGAAGGAGCACGCCGTTCAACAGCCCCGACACGTGCGCCAGCGGGGCCGGCATGAGCACGGCGTCACCGGGGGCGAGGCCGTGGACCTGCACCATGAGGGCGGCCTTGTAGCCCAGGCCCCGGTGGGTGTGCAGCGCCGCCTTGGGCACGCCGGTGGACCCCGAGGTGAACAGCGCCACGGCCAGGTCGCTGCCCCGCACCGGCACCGACCCCGGGGCCACGGGCGGGCCGCCGGCCAGCGCGCCGGAGACCTCGGCGGGGCGGCCGCCCGACACCACCAGGGCGCCGGGGCGCGCCGCGGCGGGCAGGCCGGCGGCGGCCAGCACGACCTCGGGCCGGACCTGCTCGAGGGCGGCGGCCACCTCGGCGCTCCCCATGCGGTGGTGGAGGGGGGCGGCCACCGCGCCCACGCGCCAGCACGCCCGGTAGAGAAGGTAGGGGGCCACCCCGTTGGGCAGCTGCCAGCTGACCACCGCACCGCGGCCCACCCCCCCGGCGGCCAGCTGCCCGGCCAGCGCCGCCACCGCCGCCTCGAGGGCGCTGCCGGCCAGGCGGTCCACGCCGTCGGCCACCGCCACGGCCTCGGTGCGCGGGAAGGCGCCGTCCAGCGCGCCGCGGTCCCACGGGCCCCCAGGACGGCGGTAGTGGGCGGCCCGCGACTGCGTCAAGGTGGGTGCCAGGTGCCGCCCCGAGCGCGGCGAGGACCTGCGCACAAGGGCCATCGCGCCCACGCTACCGCCGCGCCGATTGCCGTAACCTGACGCCGTGGTCAGAGAACGCGCCGCGCCGGGGACGCACGTGGTGGCGCCCCCCGAGGTGGCCGAGCGCGTGGCCCTGGCCCCCGCCCCGGGCGAGGCGCCGCTGCCGGTGCCCAACGCGGCGGCCCTGTTCCGGCGCAACGGCACCGACCCCGCCATCGCCCCCCGTCCCGCGCTGCGCTTCGGCGACCGCGTCGTCACCCACCGGGAGCTCCTGGTGGAGGCCACGCGCTTCGCCGCGCTGTTCGCCGAGCGCCTCGATCCCGCCCGCCCGCCGCATGTGGCGGTGCTCCTCGACAACACCCCCGAGTACGTCTTCGCCCTGGCGGGGGCGGCCATGATCGGGGCGGCCGTGGTGGGCCTCAACCACACCCGGCGCGACGAGCACCTGCTGGCCGACATCGCCTACACCGACGTGCAGCTGCTGCTGACCGAGCCGCGCCACCAGCACCTCCTCGAGCCCGTGCTCGGGGACCTCGAGCTCAGCGGCGGGCTCGTGGTGTCGGAGCGCTTCGCCGACGGCGACGACCCCGCCGTCACCATGGGCGAGCCCCTCGGGGCCGTTCTGCCCGCCGCCGACGCCCCGCTGGACACGGGGCCCGAGCCCGCCGTGGAGCAGCTGTGGGTGCTGTTGTTCACCTCGGGCACCTCGGCCGCCCCCAAGGCGGTGCGCTGCACCCAGCGGCGCCTGCTCACCACCGGGAACCGCATGACGATGGTCCTCGACGTGGGCCCCGACGACGTCGGGTACGTGGCCATGCCCCTGTTCCACTCCAATTCGCTCATGGTGGGACTGGCCCCCGCGCTGGTGGCGGGGGCGTCGGTCGGCCTGGCCCGCCGCTTCAGCGCGTCGCGCTTCCTGGACGACGTGCGCCGCTACGGCGCCACGTGGTTCAACTACACCGGCAAGCCCCTGGCGTACCTGCTGGCCACGCCGGAGCGTCCCGACGACGCCGAGCACACGCTCAAGCTGGCCTACGGCAACGAAGGCTCGCCGCACGTGGTGGAGGCGGTGGCCAGGCGCTTCGGGGTGGCGGTGGTGGACGTGTTCGGGTCGACCGAGGGGGCCATCGCCCTGGACCGCTCGGGCGGGCCCCCGCGGGGCTCGATCGGCCGGCGCCGCCAGGGGATCATGGTCGTCGACCCCGACGGCCACGAGCGGCCCCGGGCCGTGTTCGACGCCGAGGGGCGCCTCGAGAACGCCGAGGAGTGCGTGGGCGAGCTCGTCAACACCGAGGGCCTGGGCCCCTTCGAGGGCTACTACCGCAACGACGAGGCCATGGCCACCACCACCCGCAACGGCTGGTACTGGAGCGGCGACCTCGCCTACGTGGACGAGGACGGCTGGGTGTACTTCGCGGGGCGCACCTCGGACTGGCTGCGGGTGGACGGCGAGAACTTCCCCGCCGCCCCCGTCGAGGCCATCATCGCCCGCCACCCCGACGTGCTGCTGGTGTCGGTGTACGGGGCGCCCGACGCCGACGCCGGCGACCAGGTCATGGCGGCGGTGGTGCTGCGCGCCGGGGCGTCGTTCGACCCCGGTGCCTTCGCGGCGTGGGTGGACGCCCAACCCGACCTGAGCCCCAAGTGGCGGCCGGCCTACGTGCGCATCGCCCGCTCCCTGCCCACCACCCCCACCAACAAGGTGCTGGTGCGCACCCTGGTCCACCAGAAGTTCCGCTCCGACCGCGTGGGCGGCGACCCGGTGTTCGTGCGGGGCCGGGGCGAGGGCGCCTACCGGGTGTTCGGGCCCGAGGACGAGGCCGGCCTGCGGCGCGCCTTCGTCAACAGCGGCCGGGCCCAGGCCTGGGACCTCTAGGCGCGTGGACCTGTCGCTCACGGAGGACGAGCGCCGCTTCGGGCTCGAGGTCCGGTCGTGGCTCGAGGCCAACGCCTCGGCGCCGCCCGACACCGAGGACCTCGCCGAACAGGTGGCCTGGGGGCGGGCGTGGCAGGCGCGCCTGGCGGCGGGGGGATGGGTGGGGATCAACTGGCCCACCCGCTACGGGGGCCGGGGGGCCTCGCCGGTCGAGGTGGCCATCTTCAACAGCGAGTACGCCCGCAGCGGCGCGCCGCAGCTCGTCAACCGGGTCGGCATCAACCTGGCGGGGCCCACGCTGCTGGCGCACGGCACCGAGGAGCAGTGCGCCCGGTGGCTGCCCGCCATCGTGAGCGCCGAGGAGATCTGGTGCCAGCTCTTCAGCGAGCCGGGGGCGGGCTCGGACCTCTCGGGGCTCGTGACGCGCGCCGAGGCCGTGCCGGGCGGGTGGCACCTCCACGGGCAGAAGGTGTGGACCTCGTACGCGCAGTTCGCCCGCTACGGGCTGTGCCTGGCGCGCACCGAGGCGGAGACCTCGGGCCCGCGGGGGTTGTCGCTCCTGGTGGTGGACATGCACGCACCGGGGGTGGACATCAGGCCGCTGGTGCAGATCACCGGGGACGCCGAATTCAACGAGGTGTTCCTGGACGGCGCCTTCGTGCCGGCCGGGCACCTGGTGGGCGCGGCCGGCGACGGCTGGGCGGTGGCGTCGACGACGCTGGCCCACGAGCGGGGCACGAACTTCCCCTTCAAGGAGGAGGTCGTCCACGAGGGGTACCTGGCGCGGCTGTTCGCCGACGCCGCCGCCAACGGCACCCTCGAGGACCCCGAGGTGGCCGACGCGCTGGTGGACGCCTACGTGTCGCTGGTGGTGCTGCGCACCCACAACTGGCGCACCCTCTCCAAGCTGGCCAAAGGCGGAGAGCCCGGGCCCGAGTCGAGCTGGGTCAAGCTGACGTGGTCCGACATGACCCAGGCGCTGTCGCAGGCGGCGCTGGCCGTGGAGGGCCCCCGTGCGCCGGGGTGGGGGCCCTGGCAGCGCCAGTGGCTGTGGTCCAAGGCGGCCAGTATCGCGGGGGGCACCTCCGAGGTGCAGCGCAACGTGATCGGGGAGCGCATCCTGGGGCTGCCCCGCGAGCAGAGGAGGTAGTCGTGCCCGTCCACTACGAGCTCGGTGACGATCACGTGGTGTGGATCACCATCGACCGGCCCCAGGCCATGAACAGCCTCGATATGGACCACTTCGCCCAGCTGCGGGGGGCCTGGGACCGCTTCGGCGAGGACGACGGGGCCTGGGTGGCCATCGTCACCGGGGTGGGCAACGCCTTCTGCACCGGAGCGGACCTCAAGACCTACATCCCGCAGGTGACCAAGCTCCAGCGCGAGATCGCCGAGCGCAAAGTCGAGGAGATCGACGGCTACCGCATCGACGACGGCGTGCGGGCCGTGCTGCGGGGCGTGAAGCTCTACAAGCCCATCGTGGCCGCCGTGAACGGGGCGTGCGTGGCGGGCGGCATGGAGATGCTGGGCGGGTGCGACCTGCGGGTGGCGGTGCCCGAGGCGTACTTCGGCGTGATGGAGCCCAAGCGCGGGCTCTTCGCAGGGGGCGGCACCACGGTGCGGCTCCCCCGGCAGGTGCCCTTCCCGGCGGCCATGGAGTTCCTGCTGTGCGCGGACCGCGTCCCCGCCGAGCAGGCGCTGGCCTTCGGCCTGTTGAACGCCGTGGTCCCCGCCGAGCAGCTGCGGGCCAAGGCCGAGGAGTACGCGCACCGCATCACGGCCAACGGCCCCCTGGCTGTGCGCAAGACCAAGGAGAGCGTGTTGCGCGGGCTGGCCGTGGACATGAAGGAGGCGTACCGCATCGAGTCGGCCATCGCCACCGAGGTGTTCTCCAGCGAGGACGCCAAGGAGGGCCCCGCCGCCTTCGCCGAGAAGCGCGCGCCGCGCTGGACGGGCCGCTAGGCCCGCACATCGGGGAGCGAGGCGCGCCCATGGAGCACACCACCCTCGAGGGCGCGCTGGCCCGCCACGTGCGGGCGGGCGACACGGTGCAGGTCCTGTGCGGCCACAGCCGCTGGAGCGCGGCGGCGCGTGAGCTCGTGCGCCAGCACTGGGGCTCCGACGCCGGCTTCACCCTGGCCATGCTGAGCCTGAGCTCGCTGGGCGCGCTGTTCTTCCGCGGGGGCATGGTGCGCAAGGTCGTCACCGCCTACTCCGGCGACACCTTCCCCACCTACACGCCGAACCCGATCTTCCAGGAGGCCTACGCCTCGGGGGCGGTGGAGGTCGAGCACTGGTCGATCCTCACCTACACCCAGCGACTCGAGGCCGCGGCACGCGGCCTGCCGGCGGTGGTGACGGGGTCGCTCGTGGGGTCCTCCATGCAGGACAACGCGGCCTTCACCGTGGCCGACACCGCCTTCGGCCCGGTGGGCCTGGTGGCGCCGCTCGTGCCCGACGTGACGCTCGTGCACGGCGCCCTGGCCGACGCCGAGGGCAACGTCGTGCTGTGCGAGCCCCTCCTCGAGGGGGCCTGGGGGGCGTGGGCGGCGCGCCGGGGGGTGGTGGCCACCGTGGAGCGCGTGGTGCAGCGCCTCGACGGCATGGCCCAGCGGGCCCGCATCCCCGCGCACCGCGTGCTGGCGGTGGTGGAGGCCCCCGTGGGCGCCCATCCCGGTGGCCTGTACGCGCCGGAGCTGCCCGCCGTGTCCTACGGCGAGGACATCGGGTTCTGGGTCGAGGCCCGGGCGGCGACCCGGGGTGACTTCGACGCCTGGGCCCGGCGCTGGGTGCTCGAGCCGGCCACCCACGACGCCTATCTGCGGCAGCTGGGCGAAGAGCGCATCGCCTGGCTGCGGGGCCGCACCGACCCCGAGTCGTGGCGCCAGGACGCCGAGGCCCACCCCGTCGACGCCGAGGCGCCACCGAGCGCCTGGGAGCACGCCGCGGCCTGGGCGGCGCGCGAGGTGCAGGACGTGGCGGCCGCCACCGGCGCCCACGCCGTGCTGGCCGGCGCGGGGGTGGCCAACCTGGCCGCCTGGGTGGCGGTGGCCCGGGCCCGGGCGGCGGGGAGCGCCCTGCGGCTCACGGCCGAGCTCGGCCTGTGGGGATACACCCCGACCCCCGCCGACCCCTACATCTTCAACCACCGGGTCTTCCCGGGCTCGCCGCTGTTGGCCGACGCCTCCACGGTGCTCGGCATGGTGGTGGGGGGGCCCGGCACGCGCACCGTCGCCTGCCTGGGAGCCGCCCAGGTCGACCGGGACGGCAACCTGAACTCCACGCTCATCCCCGGCGGCCCCTTCCTGGTGGGCTCGGGCGGCGCCAACGACGTGGCCAGCCGGGCGGCGGCGTGCGTGGTGGTGTCGCTCGCCCGCCCCGAGCGCCTGGTCGAGCGGGTCGGTTTCGTGACGAGCCCGGGCGAGCGGGTGGCGAGCGTGGTGACCGACCGCGGCGTGCTGCGGCGCCTCGACGGCACCCTGCGCATCGCGGCGGTGCCCGCCGGCCCGGGGTCCGTGACGGAGCGGGTGCGCGCCCTGGCGGGGGCGTGCGGATGGGACGTGGCGGTGGCCCCCCACGTGGACGAGCTCGACCCGGTGACGCCCGGCGACGTCCTCGCCCTGCGGCGCTACGACCCCGAGCGGCTCTTCCTGGCCTGACCGCGCGGCGCGACGGCCCCTCGGCCCGGACGCGCCGGCCGGGGGCCGGTCGGTTGGCGCGCATCGAACGGTGCGGAAACCGGTGTCCTCCGGCGTGCCGGGCGGCGGGCGCTCAGCGCGGGCCCAGGCTACAGTGAGCGGGCAGGAACTGACACAGGCGTCAGGCATGGCGCGGGCCGGGACACGCGGGTTCGGCCCCGGTGGTGTGGCGTGCCCAGGGGAGGGACCGATGTCGCGCAGGCGTCCCGTGAAGCTGTCGGCGGTCGTCGCGGCGGTCGCCGCCGCCGCCCTCCTCCTCGCCTCGTGCGGCAATTCCAAGGGCAACACCGGCGCCACAGGATCCCAGACCCAGGGCGTCACCAACACCGAGATCGACGTGGGCAGCATCGCCAACGTCACCGGGCCCCTGTCCGCCGACTTCGCCCCGATCGTGAACGGCGTGGAGGCCTACTTCTCCATGGTCAACGCGGCGGGCGGGGTGAGCGGCCGCAAGCTGGTGCTCAAGTACCAGACCGACGACCAGGGCAGCGCCACCGGCGACCTGTCCGCCGCCCAGACCCTGGTGCAGAAGGACCACGCCTTCGCCGTGGTGGGGGTGGGCACGCCGTTCTTCGGCGGGGCCAAGTACCTGGGCCAGAACAACATCCCGACGTTCGGCTACGTGGTGTCGAGCGACTGGTCGCCCTACAAGTCGCTGTTCGGTGACTACGGGTCGTACCTCTACTTCCCCGGCGGCGGGCCCGGAGACGGCTACATCGCCCAGCAGCTGGGCGCCAAGTCCATCGCCGTGGTCGCCTACGGCGTGCCCCAGTCGGCGGCCGCCTGTCAGGCGGCGGTGACCGCCTTGAGGGGGTTCGGCCTGAACGTCTCGTACACCAACCTCAACTTCCCCTTCGGGTCGGACCCCACCGCCGATGTCCTGCAGATGAAGAGCGCCGGGGTGGACCTCCTCTTCGCCTGCCTCGACGTCACCGGGAACGTGGCCTTCGCCCGGGCCATCATCCAGAACGGCCTGACGATGAACCAGGTGTGGTTCAACGGGTACGACCGGGGGACGCTCCAGCAGTACAGCTCGATCATGCAGGGCGTGTACTTCGGCGTGCAGCACGTCCCCTTCGAGGCGGCGCTGCGCTTCCCCGGCGTGTACCCGGGCCTCGACACCTACATCAGGGAGATGGAGAAGTACCAGCCCAAGTACACCTACAACGAGACCGCCCTCGACGGCTGGATGGCGGCCGACCAGTTCGTGACGGGCCTCAAGGCGGTGGGGCACGACGTCACCCAGTCCAAGCTGGTCGACGCCATCAACAAGGAGAAGGCCTACAACGGAGGAGGCCTCACCACCCCGGTCGACTGGACCAAGGCGCACACCACCCCCGTCCCCCCGTTCTGCCAGGCCTCGGTGAAGGTGGAGGGCGACAGCTTCGTGCCCTCGTTCATCCAGGGCACCAACCAGGTGTTCACGTGCTTCGACGCGGGGAGCACCACACCGGTGGCGCCGCCGCCGCAGACGCCGGGGCTCTGACGACGCGGGCTCGGGTGGGCGGTCGAGGCGCGTGAGGGGGGGCGGCAGGTGAGCACGTTCCTGAGCTACGGGGTCCCGGGCATCCCCTACGGGTGCGACTTCGCCCTCATGGCCGTGGGCCTGGTGCTCACCTTCCGGGCCACGGGCGTGTTCAACCTGGCCTTCGGGGCGCAGGCCTTCGCGGCGGCCTTCGTCTTCGACGTGCTGGTGAAGTCGAGCCACCTGCCGGTGTTCGTGGCCTTCGTGCTGTCGGTGCTCGTGCTGTCGCCCGCCCTGGGGCTGGCGCTGGACCGCTTCCTCTACCGCTACATCCCCACGGCGTCGACCACCGCCAAGCTGGTGTCGTCGCTGGGCCTGCTCATCGCCATCCCCCAGGCCCTGCCCATCTTCTTCGGCAACGCCCCGCGCCTCAACCCGCCCACGCTGTGGCTCAACCCCAACCACGTCTACTTCCACCTCTTCACCACGCCCATCAACGGCGGTGAGCTGTCCACCACCGTCATCACCGTGGTGGTGGTGGGCGCGGTGGTGGCCATGTTCCGCTGGACCGGCATCGGGCTCGACATGCGGGCCGTGGTGGAGAGCCGGCGCATGTCGCAGCTCGAGGGCATCAACGCCCCCCGGGTGGCGGCCGGCGCCTGGGCGCTGTCGAGCGCACTGGCGGGGCTGGCGGGGGTGCTGCTCATCCCCCTCACCGCCGAGCTGAGCGCCACCGACGCCTTCGAGTTCACCTCGCTGCTCGTGGCCGGCCTCACCGCCGCCGCGGTGGCCAGCATGCGGTCCATCCCCATCGCCCTGGTGGCCGCCATCGGCCTGGGCGTGGTCGAGAACCTCATGCGGGGCTACTTCCCCTCGGCGGGCTGGCTGGCGCAGACCTTCATCCCCGCCTTCCCCTTCATCGTCTTGGTGGGGACGCTGTTGTTCAACCCCGGCCTGCGCCGACTCGAGATCAGCCACGACCCGCTGGCGTCGTGCGACCCCCCGCCCGCCCCGCCCGCCATCTCCGTCCGGGACCGCCGCCTCGACAAGCCCACCCGCATCGG
>DATJBC010000287.1:0-3668 GCA_035515515.1 Acidimicrobiales bacterium | reverse complement strand
GGCCCACCGGATCACCGGGTCGGCGGCCTGGTGCCGGTAGCGCCACAGGAAGGCGGTCGAGACGACGGCGAGGATCAGGCCCCACAGCAGGATGGAGCCGGCCAGGGCGGACCACATCCCGGTGATGGAGTACAGCAACGGGGTGACCGTGCTGTTGTTCTCCGCCACGAACACCAGCGTGAAGTCGTGGGTCACCAGCGCGTGCTCCATGGCGCCGACGGCGAGCAGGGCCCCGATCAGCATGACGGGCGCCAGCAACCTGCCGTCGCCGGTGGCGCGCCGCGAACCCGGTGGTGCCGGCCCGTCTCCGGCGCGGCGGCGCGGGAGCAGCCCCGTGGCCATCACCACGATGCCGGCGATGCTCGCCACGAAGGCGAGCCAGATCCCGATGGTCCCGAGTTGGGCGTCGACCATCAGCGGACGATCTTCCCGTTCTTCCCCCGGACCCGGCCGGGGTGCTGCGCGATGTAGGTCGCCGAGTGCTTCACGAGGATGGAGTTCGACACGAAGAGCGTCGAGGTGGTCGACGTGAAGTGCCCCACGACGACCACCGGGATACTGGCCTGGAACAGCTGGGGCGGGCTCCCCGTGTTGGCGACGTGCACCACGTTGGCGCCCTCGGCGACCTCGAAGTCAGCGCCGGTGGCGGTGGAGCGGATGGTACCCGGCACCACGTCACCCTCGAGGCGGAAGGTCTGGGTGCCCAGCGTCGCCCGGTGGGCGAAGGCCTGGTCGACGGTGTCGAAGTAATTGAGCGAGCTGCCCAGTCCCTCGACGAGGAGGAACACGAGGGCGACGATCAGGAGGGCGAAGACGACCAGGACCCGTCCGCTGGTCCTGCGTCGGCGCGCTGGCGGCACAGCCGGCCCCCGGGGAACCTCGGACGTCGGCGGGCTGGGCGGCGGGCTGGGCTCGGTCGTCGTGTCCGTCACGACCGCTCGCCGCGCGGCGAAACGCCCTCGCCCTCGGCGACCGGCGGCTCCGACATCCTCAGCGCCCGCTCCCAACGCCGGCGGCGCAGGACCAGGCCGACCGCGTAGGCGAACAGCGTCGCGAGCGCGGCGGCATACCCCGCGTCGACGTAGCTCACGGGAGATCACCGCCCTCGTGCGGCCCGGGGGCGCCGGCCACGCCGACGAGCTCGGCGTCCTCGCTCCAGCGCTCGGACAGCGACACCTCGAGCTCCTGGTCGCCGACGGCGTCCTGCAGCACCTCCACCTGGTAGCGCACGCCCAGCAGCCACACGAAGACCAACGTGAAGGCCAGGAAGGCCAGGCCCAGGGTCCACAGCATGATCCCGTGCACGTGCAGGTCGAAACCCGGGTCGAGCACCGTCCCGCCTTGGTGCAAGGTGTTCCACCACTCGACGGAGAAGTGGACGATCGGCACGTCGATGGCCACGAGCAGTGCGGCGACGGCGCAGCGCTTGGCCCGGACGTCCAGGTCGGCCGGCACTCGGCGCAGGGCCAGGTAGCCGATCTCGAGCAACAGCAGGAGGGCGGTGGAGGTCAGGCGGGCGTCCCACGTCCACCAGACGCCCCAGACCGGCCGGCCCCAAAGCGAACCCGTGACCAGCGTGAGCGCCGAGAACACGGCACCGACCTCGACGGCGGACGCGGCGAGGCGGTCCCAAAAGAACGAGCGCGTGCGGGGCCAGAGGTAGAGGAGGCTGCCGCCGGCGGCCACGCCGCCCGCCCAGTAGAGCGCCACCGTGGCGAGCGGCGGGTGGATGTAGAGCAGCCGGGCGAGGTTCCCCTGCACGACGTCGGGTGGCGTGATCCACAGGCCGAGCCACACCGTGAAGCCCAGGGCGACGACGCCGAGGACGCCGACCACGTCGAGCCAGCGTGGCCGGGAGGGCAGCAGCGAGGGCGCGTTCATGCCGCCTCCTGCAGCGGGCCGTAGACGACGGTGCCCACCACGAGATAGATCACTGCGAAGGGGACCAGGATCTTGAGCCACTGCGTCCCCGACGAGGCGCTCCCGCTCAACGCGGCCCCCCACGCCTTGGAGCCCGCCAGCAGCACCGGCGCCAGGACCGGCAGCACGAGCAACGGGAGCAACGTGTCGCGCACGCGCAGGCCGGCCGAGAGGGCGCCGTAGAGCACGCCGGCGCAGGCCAAGCCGATGGTGGCCAGCAGGCTCGCCACCACCGCGAGCCACACGACCTGGACGCGCACGTCGAAGAGGAGGGTCACGCCGGCCCACAAGACGACCTGGAGGGCGAGGAGCTGGAGCCCCACCGCGGCGGCCTTGCCCAGGAAGATCCCGGCCGGGTCGATGCCCGAGAGGCGAAGGCCGTCGCGCGTGCCCTCACCCGACTCGACGGCGACGCTGCGCTGGATCGCCAACACCGTCGAGAACAGCAGCGCGACCCAGAAGATCCCCGGCGCGGCGTGGCGCAGTGCGGCCTGGTCGGGCCCGATGGCGAACGCGAGGAGCACCAGGACGAGGACGGCGAAGGGGACGACCTGCCACAGCGCCACGCGCGAGCGTGCCTCGATCCGGAGGTCCTTGCCCGCGACCAGGACGGCGTCATGCCACATGGAAGGCTCCGCCACTGTCGGCGGCGTTGTCGGGGCCGGGCGTCGGCACCGCGGTCAACGTGACGCGCCGCCCGCCCGGTTCCTCACCCGTCACCCGGCCGCCCCCCATGGAGACGACACGGTCGGCCAGGGGAACCGAGAGTTGAGGCTCGTGCGACGAGAGCAACACCGTTGCCCCGTCCGACACGGCCTCGCCGATCAGGCGCCCGAGCAGCGCGCGCGACGAGGCGTCAAGTCCGGCGTGCGGCTCGTCGAGCAACCAGAGGGCAGGCCGCCGGGCCAGCAACGCCGCCAGTGCGACGCGGCGGCGCTGGCCGGCCGAGAGCCGGCCGGCCGGCGTCGTGCGCAGGCGCCCGGTCAGGCCGACGCGCTCGAGGGCCTCGTCGGCGCCCGAGACGGGAAGCCCGAGGGCCCGCACGGCGAAGTGGACGTTCTCCGCCGCGCTGAGCTCGTCGTAGAGGGGGGCGGCATGACCCAGCAGGCCGACAGAGCGGCGCACCGAGGTGTGGTCCGTGGTGAGGTCGACGCCGAGGACGGTCGCCTCACCGGAGGTGACGGGCAAAAGCCCTGCACAGGCGCGCAGCAAGCTGGTCTTGCCCGCCCCGTTGGCGCCCACGACGACGACGACCTCGCCCTGGTCGAGAGAGAGGTCGACCCCGGCAAGGGCGGGGAAGCGGCCGGCGAGCGCGACCGCGACACGGAAGTGGACAACAGGGGCCATGACCTTCCCCACCATGGTAGGGGGGGTGGGTCCCGGGGTTCCAAGCGGGCCCCGGGTCCCGGGTCACGGCGACGACCAGACCCAGGCGTAGGAGAAGGGGACGCCCCGGTGGGTCTCCCAACTGGGCTTCCGCGCGATCAGCCGGTCGTCGACCAGTCCCTCGTGGAGCTCCCGGGCCACCAGCCCGGCGGCGGTGGCGGCCGCCAGGTGCTCACCCGGCAGATGCAGGTACGTCTCGATCGCCACCGGTTCGCCCCCCGGGCCGTCGAAATGGGTGGGCATGCCGACCGTCATGAGGAAGGAGGGATGGATCCCCACGATCACGAAGGTGCCGGCGGGGCCGAGCAGGCGGCGCGCCTCGAGGTAGAGCGGTTCGACCTCCGAGAGGTGCTCGTCGACGA
>DATJBC010000286.1:0-4839 GCA_035515515.1 Acidimicrobiales bacterium | reverse complement strand
CAAGCTGCACTACCCCGCGGCGTTCTGCGCCGGGCTGCTCGACGCCCAGCCCATGGGGTTCTGGTCACCGCAGTCGTTGGTGGCCGACGCCCGTCGCCACGGGGTGACCGTGCACCGGCCGCACGTGGACGTCTCGGGGGCCGAGACGACGCTCGAATGGGGCCTCGCCGGGCCCGGCCGCGGCCCCACCGGTCAGCCCGACGTGCGGCTGGGGCTCATGTCGGTGCGCGGCGTGGGAGAGGCGTTGGCCGAGCGGGTGGCCGCCGGCCGGCCCTACGCGTCGGTGGAGGACGTCGTGCGGCGCACGGGGATCGGGCGCCCCCAGCTCGAGGCGCTCGCCACCGCCGGCGCGCTCGACGGGCTGGCGGCCCGCGACGGCGGCCCCGAGATCCACGGCCGGCGGCCGGCGTTGTGGGCGGCCGGCGCGCTGGCCCATGCCCGCGCCGAGCGTCTGCCGGGGCTCGTGTCGGGGGAGGACGCCCCGGCGCTGCCCGCGCTCAGCCCCGTCGAGGAGGTGGAGGCCGACATGTGGGCCACGGGCCTCAGCGTGGGCGCCACCGCCATGGAGCTCGCCCGCGCCCGCCTGGACGCCATGGGCGTGGTCACCGCCGGCCGTCTGGCCGGGGCCGAGACCGACGGCAAGGTGCTCGTGGGAGGGGTCGTCACCCACCGCCAGCGCCCGGACAGCGCCAAGGGCACGGTGTTCATCAACCTCGAGGACGAGACCGGCATGGTCAACGTCATCTGCTCCCCGGGGGCCTGGGAGCGGTGGCGCGCCGGGGCCCGGGGCTCGCCGGCGCTCCTCGTGCGGGGCCGCATCGAGCGCGTCGACGGCGTGGTGAGCGTGGTGGCCGAGAAGATCACCCCGCTGGAGCTGGGGCGCGCCCCCGTCCAGCCCGCCCGCAACTTCCGCTGACGGCCTCCTCTCTCCCCTGACGCCCCCGGCGACGCACGCCTCCACCACCGCCCGCGCGGCGCGCCGCGGGCACGACGACCACGAAGCGTCGCAATCTTCCACCACCGTCCGTCGCGCTGCGAGATCGCACGAGGAGCGACCGCACGTCGTTGTGCGTGACTTGTTCCACCCGGCGCCGGCCGCCGCCGATCCCAACCACGGAACCGAACTGTCCGGGGGATCGGACCGTAGAGCAGGCCGTGGACGCGCACGGCGGGCGGAGGCGACAGGTGAAGCGATGGTGATCTGCGACGGTTGCCTCGTGCTGCACCGCGACGGGGAGATCGCCTACTGCTCCGAGGAGCTCGACGGCAAGCCCTGCGCCGGCTACGACATGCCGCACCTCGCCGGGGTCATGGCCTGTCGGGTCACGCCGCGCGGCACGCGCTGCCGTCACTGCGACGACGCCATGCGCTTCCGGTTGATGATGGCGCCCGACTTCGTCCCCGGCGACACCCACACCATCGTCAACTGACGCGCCGCCGGGCGGCTCCGACCGGGCGGGGGGCGCGCTCGGCTCCCGCCCCACCGTCGCCTGCCCACGACCCGCGGCGTCACGTCACGTAGAGCTGGCCGTCGGGCCCCTCCTGGACCCGGATGCGGGTGAGGCCGTGGGGAGCCGGGCCGTGGATCACGGCCCCGGTGCGCCCGTTGAACTGCGAGCCGTGGCACGGGCAGACGAAGCGCGACTGGGCCTGCGAGTAGCCCACGATGCACCCCTCGTGCGGGCACACGGCGTCGAAGGCGGCGAAGGTCCCCTCCCTGGGCTGGACCACGAGCGACGGGTCACCGGTGCCCGGGTCCGTGAACGTCGCCGCCCCGCCCACGGGGACGGTGCTCGCCGCGCCGATGGGCGTGCCCGCGGGGCGGGGCTCCGACGTGGTCGACGCGCCGCCGGTGCCGCCCGGCGTCGTGGTGGGGGCCGCCGTGGCGCTCGTGGTGCCCGCCCCCAGGGGCGGGGCGCTGGGCACGGTGGAGGTGGCGCCGATGGCCCGGCCCACCCCGGCCACCACGCCGCCCAGCACCACGGCCACCCCGGCCACGGCGGCGGCGCCGATCCCCTGCAGGGTGACGCGCCGGCGCCCGGCGTCGGGCGGGCCCGCACGGGCCACCCGGCTCGCCCCGGCCAGGTACGGGCACGGGGCGGGCCGGCAGGCGGCGCCCTGCATGGCCCGGCAGGAGCCGGCGTGGTACGAGCCGCACACCCGCTGCACCAGGTCGAAGGAGACGGGCACCACGGCGTCGAGGCCCGCGCCGGCGCCCGCCCGCTCCCGGTCGCGCAGCAGGGCGTCGACCGACAGCACGCCGCCCGAGCCGGCGATCAACAGCGGGGTCCAGGCGAAGAGAAAGACGATGTCGGACCCCGTGTAGTACGGGCTCGAGTGGAAGCTCACGGTGAGAAAGAGGCTGAGCGACAAGAGCATCCCGCCCACGGCCGCCACGCGGCTCCAGAAGCCCGCCACGGTGGCCACCCCCACCGCCAGCTCCGCCACGGCGATGAGCACCCCGATGGGGACCGCCGCGTGCTCGAGGTGCACCACCAGGCCCCGGATGGGGCTGATGCGCGCCGCCGCCGCCAGCTGGGCCTGGATGGAGGCGGGGTTGCTGGCGTGGAAGAAGCCCGGGTTGGCGAGCTTCTGGAGGCCGGCGAAGGTGAAGGTCACCCCGAGGAACCCGCGCAGGACGATGAGGGCCCAGCCCGCCATCGAGGCGGCCATGGGCGGCGGCCCGTGGCGCCCCCAGCGGGACACCAGCGGGCCCGCGGCGGGACGACCGGCGGCGCCGGTGGTCGCCCACAGGTTGTCGTGTTCGGTCGGTTGCAGAACGATCATCCTCCCGCGGCCAGCCACCAGCGGGGCGTCGCCCGGCCCGGGCCGCCCCACCGTAGGGGGGGCACCCCGGCGGTGCCGACCGGGACGGGTCGGCGGTGGATACGGGCGGTGTGTCTGCCCGTTCAGGGCGACGCAGTCGCCCCAACACCTCGACGCGTCGTCGACACCGACGTGGACCTGGCGCGACGCGGCGCCGACCGCGTCCGCCCGTCCGTCTCCACGGCCGCGCACCCACGGAGAGGCGACGGCACCTGGTGGCGTCGGTGTTCGGTCAACGGGCCGTCCGCGGCGACCGATGGCTGGCGGGGGAGGGCTCGAACCTCCAACATCCGGCTCCAAAGGCCGGCGTTCTGCCGATTGAACTACCCGCCACTGTCGGGGTGCCGTCCACCGTAGAGCGTGGGGCCCGCGCCCCGGGGCACGAGCCCGGCGTCACAACGCGATGAGCTCGATCCGGTTGCCGAAGGGGTCGTCCACGTAGCAGCGGCGCACGCCGGGCAGCTCGTCGTCGAAGCGCACGCCGTGGCCGGCGCCCTCGAGCACGCGGCACAGGGCGTCGAGGTCCTCGACGGTGAGGGCCGGGTGCGCCTTGCGGGCCGGCCGGAAGTCGTCCTCCACCCCGAGGTGCAGGGTCACCTGGGCGTTGGAGAACCAGCAGCCCCCCCGGGCCGCCAGGTTGGGCGGCTTGGGTTGCTCCTCGAGGCCCAGGGCGCCGGCGTAGAACGTCCGGGCCTGGCCCTCGCCGCCGGGTGGCATGGCCAGCTGCACGTGGTCCACTGCGACGAGCCGGTGACCCACGCCGACCTCCCCCGCACTCGATCCCGGACGACGACGAGGATACTTGGCGCACGGGCCGGGGTCGCCGCTAACCTGCGCCCAGTCATGGGATCGCTGATCAAGAAGCGGCGCAAGCGGATGCGCAAGAAGAAGCACAAGAAGATGCTCAAGGCCACCCGCTGGCAACGGAGGGCCGCCGGCAAGTAGCGCCGCAGCGGCTCCCGCCCGCTGGGCGGGAGCAGATGCCTCAGACCGTCGCCTGCGCCCCGGGCGAGGGGGCGGCGGGCAGGGTGCGGGCCGCGATCACGACCCCCCGGCCGTCCTCGGTGTCGAGCACACCGGGCCCGGCGCGGTCGTGCCCCTCCCCCGGCTCGCACTCCACGAACCACGCCGAGCCGCTCCCGGCCAGGCGGGGCCGGCGCCCGGTGCGGGCCGCCAGCCGGTCGCGCCAGCGCGCCAACGCCGGCTCGACCTCAAGCGCGGCCGCCTCGAGGTCGTTGCCCACCGCGTCGTCAGCGTCGTTCGCCCCGCGTGCCTCGCGATCCTCAACAGCTCGGGACGCGTGTCGGTCATAGGCTGCGTAGACCGACGCCGTGTCCACCACGAGCGGACACAGCAGCACGAGAAAGGTGCGGGGCTCGAACGTGAGCGTGTCGACCACCTCGCCCACGCCGCGCACGCGCGCCCGGCCGCCGCGCACGCAGAAGGGGACGTCGGAGCCGAGCGCGAGCGCCGTGTGGAGATCGGGCACACCCGCCCACCGCAGCACGGCGGCGGCGTCGGACGACCCGCCCCCCAGCCCCGCCCCGGCGGGGATGCGCTTGTAGAGGCGCACCGCGGCGCGCCGTCCCACGGCGTCGAGGGCGCGTGCCACGAGGTTGTCGGGGCCGGCCGGCACGCGCGCCACGCCCAGCCCCCCGGGCACGCCGTCCTCCAGCGAGATCCCCGTGCCGGGACCGAAGGTGAGGTCGTCGGCGAGGTCGATGCTCACCATCTCGGCATCGAGCAGGTGCAGCCCGTCGCCGCGCACCCCGGTGACGCGCAGCGACAGCGTCAGCTTGGCGGGCGCGCTCAGCCGGACGGTGTCGTGCACCGGGCCAGTCTCCCCCACTCCTCGACGCTCAGGCTCTCGGCGCGCGCCGCGGGGTCGATCCCGGCCGCCTCGAAGGCCTCGGGGGGGACCAGGCCGGCGAGCGCCCCGCGCAGCATCTTGCGACGATGACCGAACCCGGCGCGCACCAGCGCGAACAGCCGCGCCGGGGGCACCTCGGTGGG
>DATJBC010000285.1:0-4709 GCA_035515515.1 Acidimicrobiales bacterium | reverse complement strand
CGCCTGTCCCACGACCTTGCGATCGAGCCGGCACCCCGCACCTCCTCCCGCTACACCGATCCCTTCGGGAACACCGTGGTCACCTTCGGGGTGGCCGGTGGATTCGATCGCATGTCGGTGGTGGCCCGGACCGACGTGGCCGTGGCGGCGCGCCCCCGTCCCCCCGCGGGCCTGCCCTGGGAGTCGGTGCGGAGCATCCTCGACATCGACCGCAGCGCGACGGGCCGCGAAGCGAGGCGCCACCGTGCCGCCTCGCGCCTCGTCCCGACCTCCGTGTTGTTCGCCGACTACGCCGCGCCGTCGTTCACGCCACGGCGGCCATTGGTCGATGCCGCTTGTGACCTCATGGGCCGGATCCACCGGGACTTCGCCTACGAGCCGGGGTTCACCTCGGTGACGACCCCGCTCGTGGAGGTCTTCGAGCACCGGCGCGGCGTGTGCCAGGACTTCGCCCACCTCATGGTGGCCTGTCTCCGGTCGCTGGGCCTGAGCGCGCGCTACGTCAGCGGCTACATCGAGACCGTCGGCCCCCCCGAGGCCTCCGGGGTGGTGGGCGCCGATGCGTCCCACGCCTGGGTGTCGGTCCACTGCCCAGGGTGGGGGTGGCTCGATCTGGATCCCACCAACGACCAGGTGGTCGGCGACACCTACATCACCACCGCGTGGGGACGCGACTACTGGGACGTGTCCCCCCTGCGCGGCTCGGTGGAGGGCGGCGGGGCCAGCCACCGGCTGCACGTCTCGGTGTCGGTCGAAGCCGTGGCGTAGCCGCCGAGGTCGATCGGCGACCCTCGGCTACGCTTCGATCCCGCGCCTGCGGCGCGGGATCGCCTGGGGGGACGAGCTGAGACGCTGGCGGCCCGAGTTGGCCCGGTCCAAGGCCCTCGTCGGCACGGTGCGGCGCGCCCGCGGGACGTCGGCCGTCGCCGTGATCGCCGCCGCGGTGCTCTGCATCGCCGGGGGCACCGCCACCGTCGTCGTGGGCGCGTCGGGGGCGACGGGCGCCACCCCGGTCACCCACCACGACCCCGCGCGGCGTCACGCCCTGGCGGCCCGGGGCCTGCCGCCCGTCGTCATCCCTCCCGCGCCCGTCGTCATCCCTCCTGCGCCGTCGTCCACCGCGGCGTCGCCGGCGCCCGGTTCCGCCCCGGCAGGAGCCGCGCCGGGGCGCGTCGGCGCGGCACGGCCCCGCGTGGCCGCGCCGGCCGGGCCCCGGGTGGTGCCGGCCGGCCTGCCCGTGGGGAGCGCCGCCCCCCGCGCCGTGGCGGACCCGTCCGTGGTGGCCACCGCGCTGGTGCGCACCCTGCCGCTGTACGCGTCGCCGGGCGCGCCGGTGCCCACCCGCACCCTCCCCAACCCCAACAACCTGGGAGCCCGAATCGTGCTCCTCGTGACGGGATCACAGCCGGGATGGGTCGAGGCCTACGTCCCCATGCGGCCCAACGAGGTCATGGCGTGGATACCGGCGGCCGACGTGTCGCTGTCGTTCGTGACCGACCACGTCGTCATCCACCTCGCATCGCGCACGCTCGTGCTGTACCACGACAACGCCCCGGTGTGGAGCGCCCCGGTGGCCCCCGGCGCCCGCGACGCGCCCACCCCCACGGGGTCGTTCTTCATCGCCTACATGGTGCGAGTCACCGATCCCAGCGGCCCCTACGGCCCGTACGCCATGGGGACCTCGGCCTTCTCGGGCACCTACACGAGCTTCGACGGCGGCCCGGGGCAGATCGGCATCCACGGCACCGACGAGCCCTCGGTCATCGGGACCTACGCCAGCCACGGCTGCATCCGCCTCTACAACAAGGACATCACCACGCTGGCTCAGCAAGTCGTCCCCGGCACGCCGGTCGAGATCGAGAACTAGTGTCGGACAGCGATGGGTGACGACGCCAGGAGCGGGGCCGCGGGCTCCGTCGGTGACACCTTCCTGGCCCGCCTGTTGTCGAGCCCCGAGGGCCGTCGCCGCATGCTGAGCATCTCCGTCGACGCCGAGGAGGGTGACGAGGCCGGCGTGTTCGACCAGCTGGCCCGGTGCGTCGAGGACCCGGGCCTGCGGCGCGTGGTGCTGCGCCACCGCGACGACGAGCGCAGGCACGCGGCGATGTTCCGGGGGTGCCTCGCCCGGCTCGGCCTCGACAAGGAGGAGATCCCCAGCGAGCTGCGCATCATCCGGGAGATCGCCTCGGGGCCGGCCCCGGCGCGGCGCATCGAGACGGCCGACGACATCGTGCGCACCTACGCCACGCTGCTGGCCATCGAGGAGCGGGGCGTCGAGCGCTTCCCGAGGATCGCCGAGGCATTCCGGCCGCACGACCCCGAGACGGCCGAGGTGTACCTGCGGGTGGCGCGCGACGAGCGCGGCCACGTGCGGTACTGCAACCGGATCGGGCGTCACTACGCCCGCGACGACGCCGCCTGGGACGACGCCGTGGCGGCGGCGCGCGCCGCCGAGGAGGCCGCCTTCATCCGCACCGGCGTGGCGGCCGTGGCGCGCGCCACCGAGGCGGGCCTCGTCGACATGGGGGACGTCCTCCCCGGATCGTGACCGCTCGGCCGAGCACGGGCCGGGAGCGCCGGCGCGCCCCGGTCGGGCTCGTCCTGGCGGTGGTCATGACGGCCGGGGCGGCGTGCGCCTCGACTCCCCCGCGCTCCGGCGGGGGCGGCACCGCCACCACCACGAGCACCACGGTCACAGCGGCCCACGCGTGCGGCGTCGTGCCGGGTGCGGGCTTCACGATCACGTCGTCGCCTGAGCCCTGCGCGCTGCGCACGCGGGTGGGCGTGACCGTGCACGTCGCGCTCCCCAGCGGGTTCACGTGGGGGGATCCGCACAGCGACGGCGGGGCCGTCGTCGTGGAGGGCGTCGCCCGCCCGCCCGCCGGGGGGCTCACCGCCGCCCTCGTGGCCGTGGCCGTGGGCCGGGCGACGGTGCGCGCCACGGGCACCGTGGCCTGCGCCCCGGGCCAGCCCTGCCCGCAGCTGGCCCGGCTGTGGCAGGTGCAGGTCACGGTGGCCCCCTGAGGGGCCACCGTGACCGCTCACACGTGGGGCAGGACCTCGGCGGCCAGGAGCTCCAGATGCGCGATGTCCTCGAGGTCGAGGAGCTGGAGGTACATGCGTTCGCAGCCCACCGCCGCGAAGCGGCCGATCTTCTCGACCAGCTCACCGGGTGAGCCGGTCAGCCCGTTGACCTTGAGCTCGTCGACCTCGCGCCCGATGACCCCGGCCCGCCGGGACACCTCCGCGTCGCCGCTCCCGCAGCACACCACCTGGGTGGCCGACAGCACCGGGGGCGACGGCCGGCCCTCCTTCTGGCACGCCACGCGGACCCGCTCGAACATCTCGCTCGTCTCCGCCACGGCGTGGAAGGGCGCGTTGAATTCGTCGGCGAAGCGCGCCGCCAAAGCGGGGGTGCGGCTCGGCCCGGCCCCGCCGACGAGGATGGGCACGTGCGACGCCGCCGGCTTGGGGAGGGCGGGCGAGTCGGTCAGGCGGTAGTAGGCACCCTCGAAGGAGAACGTCTGGCCCACCGGCGTGGCCCACAGCCCCGTGACGATCTGCAGCTGCTCCTCGAGCCGGTCGAAGCGCTCGCGCGTCCCGGGGAAGGGCATGCCGTAGGCCTCGTGCTCCTGGCCGTACCAACCGGTGCCCAGTCCCAGCTCGACGCGACCGCCGCTCATGGCGTCGACGGTGGCCACCGCGATGGCGAGCGGCCCGGGGAGCCGGAACGTCGCGGCGGTCATGAGCGTGCCCAGCCGGATGCGGCTGGTGTCGCGGGCCAGGCCGGCCAACGTGATCCACGCGTCGCTCGGGCCCGGCAGCCCGCTCACCGATCCCATCTTCAGGTAGTGGTCGGACCGGAAGAAGGCGTCGAAGCCGAGCTCCTCGGCGCTCCGGGCCACCCGGAGCAGCGTCTCGTAGTCGGCTCCCTGCTGCGGTTCGGTGAAGATCCTCAGGCGCATCGGATCATTATCGCAACGATCGGGCCCCCTCCCCCGTTGTCAGGTCCGGACGGCACGGCGCCCTCCGGGTGCGCAACCACGCGCCGCCGCCCGCTCAAGCGGGGAGGGCGGCGGTAGCCTGGGACCAGTAGGTGGGGGGGGAGACCGGCGATGCGGAGAGTGGGGTCCGGAGCGGCGCTCTTGGCGCTCGCTCTGTCGATGCTCGCAGGCTGCTCGGTGCCGAGCGTCGGCTCCACGGCGCTCGGGTTCTTCGTGTCGTCGCAGAGCCCCGGGGACGTCCTCGCCCTGGCCAAGCAGCTGGGCGTGCAGGTGCAGGGCCTGTCGGGCTACACCGACGGCTCGTCGTGGTCGTCGATCGGGAGCTACCAGCCCCCCCAGACCTCGCTCCGCCTCTACCTGGGCGTGAACATGTCGCCCGCCGACGGCACCCCGGCGCAGACCCCGTCGCACCTGAGCGTGTACCAGCAGCTGGCCGAGAACCTGGTGAACGGCGGGCAGGCCTACGCCATCGTGCGCATCGGGTGGGAATGGAACACGACCTGGTTCTCGTGGGGGGTCCAGAACTCGACGCCGACGCAGTACGTGACGGCGTTCGACGACATCGTGACCACCATGCGCAGCGTCCCCGGCCAGCACTTCCTGTTCGACTGGTGCGCGGCCGCCGACGAGTCGCCCACCAACGGCTCCTACGACGCCTCGTATCCCGGCGACCAGTACGTCGACTACGTAGGGACCGACGACTAC
>DATJBC010000284.1:0-5386 GCA_035515515.1 Acidimicrobiales bacterium | reverse complement strand
CCACTGAGGGGGCCAACGGCTTTCTGAAGGACCCCGCCCACGAGGCCCTCGACGACGCCGGACGCCGTCGGGTCCACGGGGTGGCGGCCCAGAGCGTGTTCGTGGCGCTCCTCATCCTGGCCGCCAACATCCGCAAGATCCGCAGCTTCATGGAGAGACTCGCCACCGCGGCGGGCAAGCTCCGCCCCATGCGACCCCGGCGACGTCGGGGCCGCGCACTCTCAGACTTCGTTCCCGTCACCGGTGTCGATCGAGAGACGATCCCCGATCCACCTGATCCCGCCTGAGGTTCTGAGCACGGCCACGTCCTGACGCGTCGCGCCCTGAAGTCCTGAGGGAGTGCAGCGTGGCTTTGGTCGTGACCTTGTGGCTGCGACGCCCAGTGTCGTCGGTCCCCGGCGGCGCCCCCACCGAGCTCGTCGGCTCCATCGAGCGCCCGTTCTCGGGGGTTTTGTCGGCGCGAGCGGCACCGTTGTGTCAGGAGCCCTTGGTGGGCGAGGGGGGACTTGAACCCCCACATCCTTTCGGACACAGGAACCTGAATCCTGCGCGTCTGCCAATTCCGCCACTCGCCCGAGCGACCGGGTCACGATACCTGAGACCCGTGAAGCGCTATCCACAGCGCTGACCTGGTATTGCTCTCGGGCGCTGCCCGGCGTGGCCGCTGGTGCCGACCACGGGCGCGTATCGGGTGGCCTGCCGTCGGGGGACGCCCTCCGCCTCCGGTGCCGGATGCGGTACGCGTCGGGACGGGCACGATCCGCGTTGGCCAACCCCTGGCGCAGACGGGCCGCCGGTAGGATTGGCGACCACGATGGGACTCCAAAGGTTCGAGCAGCGCCTCGAGCGGCTGGTCGAAGGTGCATTCTCCAAGGCGTTGCGAGGAGGCATCCAGCCAGTTGAGATCGCCCGCCGGCTCACCCGCGAGATGGACCTCCTCCGCCGAGTCGGGGTGAAGGGCCTGATCGCGCCCAATGCCTTCGCGGTCACGCTGTCCAGCGACGACGCCCGGCGCTTCGAGTCCTTCGCCGACGTCCTGGCTCGGGAGCTGGCCGACGCAGCCCGCGACCACGCCCGCAGCGAGGGATACGGCTTCGTGGGTCCCGTCGAGGTCGAGATCCGCCACGACCCGGCGATGCGGCCGGGGCGTTACCGGGTGACCGCCGAGGTCAGGGAGGGCCCCGACGGCCTGTCGGCGGCCTCTCTCATCACGGCGGACGGGACCCGGGTGGTGCTCGGCACCGAGCCCGTCGAGATCGGCCGCCTCCCGGAGTGCACCATCGTCCTGAACGACCCCAACGTCAGCCGGCGCCATGCCGAGGTCAAGCGCCGGGGGAGCGAGGTCGTCGTGGCCGACCTGGGGTCGACGAACGGCACCAAGGTCAACGGGGCCCAGGTGAGAGAGCGGGTCCTCCAGGACGGGGACGAGATCACCGTGGGAAGCACGACCATCCGCTTCGAGATGTCCTAGGGGATCTCGGCCGTGCTCTTCCTCACTTCCCTGGACAACCAGAACCTCCTGCGGGCCCTCGAGATCCTCGTGGTGGCCCTGATCTGGCTGTTCTTCTTCCGGGTGATCCGGGCGGTCTGGGTCGAGGTGCGGCCCCCACGGGCGGCGGTGGCCGACGTGCGCGGCGCGGCCCGCCCTCCCGCAGATCGCCGCAGCCGGGCCGGGCGCCTGCACCTGCGGGCCCTCGAGCCGGCCGAGCGCCAGGGGCAGGTCTTCGAGCTGGGCGAGGAGGTCACCCTGGGCCGGGCCGCGGGCTGCGGGGTCCGCGTGGACGACGCCTACACCTCGAGCATCCACGCCCGCCTGTACCGGCGCAACGGCACCTTGTGGGTGGAGGACCTGGGGTCCACCAACGGGACGTGGGTCAACGCCGAGCGCATCGGGACGCCGGTGAAGCTCGGCAAGGGGGACCTCCTGCAGGTGGGGGGCACGGTGTTCGAGGTGTCACGGTGAGCGCCCGCGGCCAGGCGACCGCCGGGCGGCCCTCCCCCCCGGCGGGGAGGGCGGCACCGTGACGGTGCTGCGGTCGGGCTCGGCCACCGACGTCGGCCGGGTGCGGGCCGTCAACGAGGACCTCGCCCTGGAGAGCCTGACCCTGTTCGCCGTGGCCGACGGCATGGGCGGGCACGCCGGGGGGGAGATCGCCGCCCGCACGGCCATCGACACTCTGCAGGCCGAGTTCGGCCGCAACCCCACGGCCGACGGGCTGGTGGAGGCCATCCACGAGGCCAATCGGGCCGTGTGGGAGCAGGGCCACGCGGATGCCGCCCTGCGGGGGATGGGCACCACCCTCATCGCCGCGGCCCTGGTGGCCACGGACGACGGCGACCGGTTGGTGATCGCCAACGTCGGGGACTCACGCGGCTACCGCCTGCACGGCCGCGAGCTCCAGCAGCTCACCGTGGACCACTCCGTGGCCGAGGAGCTGGTGGCACGGGGGGAGCTGTCCAAGCAGCAGGCGGCCGTCCATCCCCACCGCCACATCCTGACCAGGGCGCTCGGGGTGGCCTCGGGTGTGGACGTCGACGTGTGGGAGGTCGTCCCCGAGGAGGGGGACCGCTACCTGCTGTGCTCCGACGGGCTCAGCAACGAGGTGTCCCCCGACCGGCTGGGCGAGATGGTCGCCCAGGCACGCGCCCCCCAGGAGGTGGCCGAGTCCCTGGTGCGCCTGGCCAACGACGCCGGGGGCAGCGACAACATCACCGCCGTCGTCCTCGACGTGGTCGTGGGCGAGCTGGCCGAGCCGGGGCCGGGCGCCTCGGTGGCCGCCGCGCCGGACGGACAGGCGCCGCCGGTGGGGGCCGCCCCCGCCGGCGGCGCCCCGGCCGCCGGGGTCTCGGCCCCGGTGACCTCGGTGGCCCTGGCCGACGCCGAAGCCCCCGCCCCGACGGCCAACGGCGCCGACGCGGTGATCGTGAGCCGGTCGGCGGGCCCCCGCCCCAGCACCTCGAGCTCGCGCGACCAGCAGCTGCGGCGCCGCATCCCCCGGCGCATCACCTTCCGCGTGGTGCTCTTCCTCGTGGTCCTGGGCGGTCTGGCCTACGCCGGCTACTCGGCGGTGCACTGGTACGTCTACGACTCGTACTACGTGGGCCTCGACCACGACCGGGTCGTCATCTACCAGGGCCGCCCGGGGGGCTTCGTGGGTATCGAGCCCACGGTGACCTACCGCTCCAAGATGACCCTGGCGCAGGTGCCGTCCATCAAGGTCCCCGACCTGCGCGCCGGCGTGCAGGTGTCGTCGCTGCAGAACGCCCACAACTACATCGAGCGGCTCCAGCAGAGCGTGTGCGCCCAGGAGAACCCGCCGTCGTACTGCCCGCAGCCGCCCGCGGCCACCCCGCCGGCCGACACCCCGGCCACGACGGTGGCGCTGCGGGGCGCTCTCCCCGGCGGCCGGGCGGGAGGGGCGAGCTGACATGGCACGGCGCATCCGCTGGCTCGGCATCGTGATGGCCGCCTGCTTCGTCCTGCTGTTCCTGCAGCTCAACAACATACAGGTCGTGAAGGCGCACAGGTACGCCACCAACGTCAACAACCCGCAGGTGATCTCGGCCCGCTACAACCAGCCCCGGGGCGCCATCCTGAGCGCCGACGGCGTCGTGCTGGCCAGGTCGGTCCAGGCGACGAGCGGCGCCTACAAGTACGAGCGCCAGTACCCCGAAGGCCCCGTCTTCGGCCAGATCACCGGCTACCTGTCGTTCAATTACCTCCCCACCGGCGTCGAGGACACCTACGGGTCGTACCTCCAGGCCCACAACCGGCCCATCAAGACCCTGGGCGACCTCCTCACCACCCCGACCGAGACCGACACGGTCACCCTCACGGTGTCGAGCGCGCTCCAGCAGGCCGCCCAGAGCGCCCTGGGGGGGCGCAACGGCGCCATCGTGGTCCTCGACCCCACCACGGGGGCGATCCGGGCCATGTACTCCAACCCCAGCTTCGACCCCAACCCCCTGGCCAAGAACAACTACGCGCTGGAGACCCAGGCGTTCACCGCCGACAACACGCCCGACGCCGAGGGGTTCACCCCGGCCACCTCGCTGGCCTATCAGGACCACTTCTTCCCGGGGTCGACGTTCAAGGTCGTGACGACGTCGGCCGCCTACGACTACGCCCCCAAGCTGGTGAACACCCCCATGCCGGGCTTCAGCGTCATCCCCCCGGGCTACTTCCGGGGGCAGACGACGCCGCTGCAGAACTTCGGGGCGGGCTTCTGCGGGGGCACGATCGCCGAGATGCTCCCCCCCTCGTGCGACACGGGCTACGCCATCCTGGGCACGCGCATCGGCGCGGCGGCCATGCTCACCCAGGCGGACGCCTTCGGGTTCAACCAGCAGCCCCCCATCGACCTGCCCCACAGCCAGTTCGAGGTGTCGGACTTCCTCCAGCCCGACTGCTACCAGAACGCCCAGGTCTACCTGGCGTTCTCCTCCATCGGCCAGAAGTGCACGCTGGCGTCCCCGCTGCAGATGGCCATGGTGGCGGCGGGGATCGCCGACGGCGGGGTGGTCATGACCCCGCACGTGATGTACGAGATCCGCGACTCCCAGAACAACCTGGTGCAGCGCTACCAGCCCGTCCCCTGGCTGCGGGCCACCACCCCCCCCACGGCGGCGGCCGTCAACCACCTCATGACCGAGGTGGTGAAGGCCGGGACGGCGTCCGGCGTGGGCTTCCCGGCGCAGGACGACGTGGCCGCCAAGACGGGCACCGCCCAGGTGGGCCTGGGCAACACGGCCACCACCGACTGGATGATCGCCTTCGCCCCCGCCTCGCACCCCACGGTGGCCATCGCCGTGGTCATCCCCAACCAGAGGCTGTCGGCCACCGGCGCCGAGGTGGCCGGCCCGGTGATGAAGGCCATGATCGAGGCGGCGCTGGCCACCCCATGAGCACGTCGAACCGATCGTCGAAACCCCGAACGGAGGGTGCTGTGCGTGTCGAAGTCCGCCGACCGGTGGGACGTAGGCTCTGAGCCGCATGGAGCCGACCAAGACTCCCCGGATCCTGTCGGGTCGCTACGAGCTGTCGCACCTCGTGGCGCGCGGCGGCATGGCCGAGGTCTACCGCGCCCATGACCAGCTCCTGGACCGCCCCGTGGCGCTCAAGGTGCTGTTCCCCGAGCTGTCGGTGGACCGCTCCTTCGTCGAGCGGTTCCGGCGGGAGGCCCAGGCGGCCGCCAACCTGTCGCACCCCAACATCGTCCCCGTCTTCGACTGGGGCGAGGACGGGGGCACCTACTTCATCGTCATGGAGTTCGTCGACGGCCGTGCCCTGTCGTCGATCCTGCGCACGGCAGGCCCGCTGCACCCCGACCGCGCCGCCGAGATCGCAGCGGATGTGGCCGGCGCCCTCTCCTACGCGCACCGCCAC
>DATJBC010000283.1:0-6890 GCA_035515515.1 Acidimicrobiales bacterium | reverse complement strand
CGTCGAGGTCGTCGGGGAAGAGCTCGGGCAACTCGTCGCGGAACACCGCCAGGCAGCTGGGCTCGACGCCCACCACGGGGATCCCCGCCCGGATGGCCGGGCGCAGCTCGTCGAGCACCTGGCGGAGGAGTCGCTCGGCGGTGTCGAGCATCCCGTAGTCGTAGAGGGGGCGCCCGCAGCACAGCGGCCGGGCGGGGACGCTCACGTCGAACCCGGCTTCCTCGAGGACCTCGACGGTGGCGATGGCGGCCGCCGGGTCGAGGTAGTTGCTGAAGGTGTCGGGCCACACCAGCACCTGGGGCCGTGAGCCGTCGGCGCGGTGCGGCCTGCTGGCGAACCAGGCCGAGAAGGTCTGGGTGGCGAAGAGCGGCGCCGGGCGCTGCGGAGCGATGCCCCCCAGCCACTTGACCCCCCGTGCGGCCAGCGGGGCGTGGGTGAGCGCGTTGACGAGCCGGGGCGCCCGCGAGGCGGCGCGTGCCCACCAGTAGATGAGTCCCATGGCGTAGGCCACCCGGGGACGGAGCCGACGGCGGTAGTGGTGCGACAGGAACTCCGCCTTGTAGGTGGCCATGTCCACGTTGACCGGGCAGTCGCTCTTGCACCCCTTGCACGACAGGCACAGGTCGAGTGCGTCCCTCACCTCGTCGGAGCGCCACAGCTCGATCTCGGAGTCACGACGCATCATCTCGTGCAGGATGCGGGCCCGCCCACGGGTGCTGTGCTTCTCCTCGTGGGTGACCATGAAGCTCGGGCACATCGTCCCGGAGCCCAGCCGGCGGCACTTGCCGATGCCGACGCAGCGGGTGGCGGCGTGGGCGAAGCTGCCGGCGTCCTTCGGGTAGGAGAAGTGGGTCCGCACCGGGATGGGCGCGTAGTGCGGCCCGAGGCGCAGGTTGGAGGTGATGGGGTAGGGGTCGACCACCTTGCCCGGGTTCATTCTGCCGGCGGGGTCCCACACCGCCTTGAACTCGCGGAAGAGCTGGACGACGTCCTTGCCGTACATCTTCTCGAGGAGCTCGCCCCGTGACTGTCCGTCCCCGTGCTCGCCCGACAGGGACCCGCCGTAGGACAGCACCAGGTCCGAAGCCTCGTCGATGAAGCGCCGCCACTTGGCGACACCGTCCGCCGTGTGCGGATCCCAGTCGATCCGAGTGTGCACGCAGCCCTGGCCGAAGTGGCCGTAGAGCGAGCACCCGTAGTCGTACCGGTTGAACAGCGCCCGCAGGTCGCGGAGGTAGCCCGACAGGTTCTCGGGAGGGACCGCCGAGTCCTCCCATCCCTCGTAGGTGTCGGGGCTCCCGGGCACGTACGCGGTGGCGCCGAGGCCCGACTCGCGCACCTCCCAGAGCCGCCGTTCCGATGCCGGATTGTCGTAGAGCTTCTCGCCCGTGTAGCCGGCGCCCTTGCGCATGTGCGCCATGAAGGCGAGGGCATTGGCGTCGGCGTCGTCCTTGGTGTCGCCGCCGAACTCCGCCAGCAGCCACCCCGAGCCCCGTGGGAGCATGGCCAGCTCCTCGGTATGGATGCCGAGTTTCTTGTTGTCCTCGATGAGGGTGGCGTCGAAGCCTTCGAGGGCGATCGGGCGGTGCTCGCGTGCCGCCATGATCTGGTCGGCGGCGGCGTACAGGTCGTCGAAGCCGACGACGACGAGCGAGCGCGCCGGGAAGTCGTCCACCATGTGGAGCGTCGCCTCCAAGACGGTCACGCAGGTGCTCTCGGTTCCCACCAGCGCGTAGGCGAGGTCGAACCCCCGTTCGGGTAGAAGCCCGTCGAGGTTGTAGCCCGACACCCTTCTCGGGAACTCGGGGAATTTCGCACGAATGAGGTCGGTATGCGTGTCGCGCAGGGCCCGCAGATCCGCGTAGATCTGGCCACGTCGGCCGCCGTCGGCGATGATCCGCTCGAGTTCGGCGTCCGTGGTGGGGCCCACCCGCATTCGGAGGCCGTCGTAGGTGAGGACCTCCATCTCGGCCACGTTGTGTGCCATGCGAGGGCCCGCTCCGTAGAACTCCGACATGATCGAGTAGTTCCCGCAGGCGTTGTTCCCGATCATGCCCCCGATCGTGCAGTGGTCGTGGGTGGACGGCGTCGGGCCGAAGGTCACCCTGGGGTGGCCGGCCGCTCCGAGGTCCCGCAACACGTCGAGGACGAGCCCCGGCTGCACGCGCGCCAGGCGCCGTGCGCGATCGAGCTCGACGACCTGGTGGAGGTGCTTCGAGAAGTCCATCACCACCGCGGCGTTGCAGCACTGGCCGGCCAGGCTCGTTCCCCCGCCTCTCGACAGCACGGGAACCCCGCGCTCGGCGCAGACGGCGACCGTCGCCACGACGTCGTCGACCGTGCGGGGCACCACCACGCCGATGGGCAGCTGGCGGTAGCTCGACGCGTCCGTGGAGTAGATGGCCCGGTCGCCGCTCGAGAACCGGACCTCGCCGCGCACCGCCTGCCCGAGTGCCCTTTGCAGGCCGGCCATCTCCGCCGAGGCGAGATCGGCATTGGCGTAGGGCCGGGGCTCCACTCCGAGCGCGTCGGGAGAAGCGGTCACAGGGCGTTCAGGAGGGCGGGCGGCGACGATATGGACGACTCTTACCCGGTGCGTGGCCGCCTGACACGCAGCGACACGAGCGCCGTGGACGTGCGGCGGCGGGCGCGCTCAGGGCAGGACGGGACTGGGGACCGGCGGCCCTCCGAAGTGCGGGTCGGGCATGGCATGGCGGCGCCATCCGAGGGGTAGGCAACCACCTGCGAGGTGGGGGAGCGGGTCTCGCCGGGTGGCGCTGACGCGATCCGCGCACCCCACCTCAGGCCGCCTCGGGCCCCGGAGGGGCGCGGTGGTCGTTGTCAGCCGGCGCGGTACGGCTCGGCCCGTGCGCCGTCCAGGGTGATGCCGTGCCCCACCGGGGGCCGTCCCACCAGGGACCCGGCCTCCACCGCCGGCAGGCCCTCGAAGAGGAGCCCGTCGGCCCGCACGTGGTCGTGGAAGTACTCGATGTGCCGCAGATTCGGCACCGCGCCCGCCAGCGGCGCGTGCAGGTGCGGGGCACAATGCCCCGAGACCTCGAGACCGTGCGCGCCAGCGAGGGCGGCGGCGCGCAGCCAGGACGTGTAGCCGCCGCAACGGGTGACGTCGATCTGAAGGCAATCCACCGCCTGGGCGTCGAGCATGCGGGAGAAGTGCCACTCGTCGTATCCGTACTCACCGGCGGCCACATCCGGCGGCGTCCGCTCCCGGACCTGGCGCAAGCCCGCGAGGTCGTCCGAGGACACGGGCTCTTCGAACCACACCACGCCGTGGTCGCCGAACAGCGTCTCCCCGATGCGGATGGCCTGCTTGGGCCGGTACGCGCCATTGGCGTCCACGAACAGCTCGGCGCCCGCACCCACGACCGAGCGCGCCAGGGCCACGCGGGACAGGTCCCGGTCGACGTTCGTGCCCCATGACTCGCCGATCTTGATCTTGAACCGCGAGATGCCCCGTTCGGCCCACGCGGACAGTTGCGCGGCCGTGGTGCGGTCGTCGTAGGTCGTGAACCCTCCGCTCCCGTACACGGGCGCCCGCCGGCTCGTCCCGCCCCACAGCGAGGACAGGGGCACCCCGAGCAAGCGCGCATGGAGGTCCCACAGGGCGATGTCGACAGCCGAGATGGCGCACGCCACGACGCCGGTGCGGCCGAGGTTCCGGCACGCCCGGCGCATGCGCTCGTGGGTGTCGGTCACCGCGTCCACCTGCGACCCCACGACGACGTCGGCGAGCTCCCGTTCCACGACCGCCTGACAGGCTCCCGAGGCGTATGTCCAGCCAAGGCCCATCCGGTCGCCCGCCCGCGCCACGACGGCCACCACCACCGTGCTCGTCCACGCCAAGGTGCCGTCGGCCTCGGGCGCGTCCGTGGGCACCTCGTAGACACGGCACTCCAGGGAGCGCACCTCGGCGGGACAGCCCTCGGGCGTCACGGGCCGGGCGCTACGAGCCCTCGAGCCGGGGCCGCACCTCGTCGAAGAAGAAGCGCAGGAAGCCCCCCTGGTCCTCGCCGATCTGGCTGACGAAGACCCGGTCGTACCCGGCCTCGAGGTACTCGGCGATGGCCCGGGCGTGGACCTCGGGATCGGGGCCACACGGGACGAGCTCGGCCACGGCGTCTTCGGTGACGCCCTCCGACGCCTGTTCGAAGTGGGCTGGCATGGGGAGTTCCTGGTTGAGCTCGGCCTTGACGGCCGTGACGGGCCAGACGTCGTGCGCCAGCTTGCGGGCGGAGGACTCGTCCGCTGCCCAGCACACCTTGATGAGCCCGACCGCCGGGCCCTTGCCGCCGCTCTCCCGGTAGAGGTCGATCAAGTCCGGCTCGGGCGCCACGTTCACGTACCCGTCACCGATCTCGGCGGCCAGGCGCGTGGCCTTGGGCCCGAACCCCGAGACGTACACCGGGGGCGGGACGTCGGGCCGGGAGTAGATGCGGGCGTTCTCGACGGTGAAGTGCTGACCGCGATGGGTGACGAATCCGCCCTTCCACAGCGCGCGCATGACGGCCACCGCCTCGGCAAGCATCTCGAGCCGGATGTCGGCTGCGGGCCAGCGCGTGCCGAGGATGTGCTCGTTGAGCGCTTCCCCGCTGCCCACGCCGAAGACGAACCGGCCGTCGAGGAGAAGCGACGACGTGGCGGCGGCCTGCGCCAGGATCGCGGGGTGCAGGCGCACCGTCGGGCAGGTCACCCCGGTCATCACGTCCATGCCGGTGGCGGCTCCGATGGCGCCCACCACGCTCCACACGAACGGGCTCTCTCCCTGCCGTTCGGTCCACGGGTGGTAGTGGTCGGACACGACGACGGACCGGAAGCCCGCCTCCTCGCCCATCCGTGCGAAGCGCAGGAGCCGGCTGGGGCCGTGCTCCTCGCTGGAGAGGAAGTACCCGACGTCGGTCATGACGCCCCTTTCTCGACGTGTGCCCGGGCACGTGTCGCGCTCCGCTCGTGGGCCGCGGCGCCGGTGGCCCGAACGAGGTTGCGGGCGGCCTTGGGGAGCGTGCGCAGGAAGCTCGGTGTCATCACACCCCTGGCCTGGTGGTCGAAGACCCCGTGTGCCCCGTGGTCGCAGGCCTCGTCCACGGGGTCGCAGAGATTGGCGGGACGATCCGGGTCGATGGGGATGTCGCTCAGCTGCTCGTCCCACGCCCCCATGGCGGCGAAGTGGTTCCCCACGGCCGGCACGGCCCTGGCGCCCCACACGAGCAGCCTGTTCCAGGAGCCCACGACCCGCTCCCGTCGTCCGTCGAGGGCGGTCTCGACGATGGCGCGGGCACAGACCTCAGGCTCGTAGATGGGAGCCACGGGCTGGGGGTGCCGGGTGAACACGGTCTTGCACCATCCGAACTGCGGGGTGTTCACGGCCGGCAGGTGCACCATCGACATGCGGACGTCGCTCCCCTCGTGGAGCAGCTCGGCCCGAACCGACTCGAAGAAGCCCCGACAGGCGAACTTGGCGGCGCAGTAGGGGGCCTGGAGGGGGATCCCGATGAAGGCCAGCGCCGAGCCCACGTTGACGATCGTCCCCCGGCCGCGCCCCCGCATGAGCTCGAGGGCGGCCATCGTCCCCCACACCTGCCCGAGGAAGGTGACCTCGACCGCACGGCGGAAGTCCTCGGGGCTCACCGCCCCGACCGGGGCGAACACCGTGGTCATGGCGTTGTTCACCCAGACGTCCACGGGCCCCAGTTCGTCGACCACCCGGCGGGCGGCCCGCTCGACCTCCTCGTATCGCGAGACGTCGGCGGGCGCCACCAGCGCCCGGGAGCCGGCGGCCTTCACGTCGTCGGCCGCTGCTGCCAGCCCGGCCTCCCCGCGGGCCACGAGGGCGACGTCGTACCCCCGGCGCGCGAACCCCACGGCCGTGGCCCGGCCGACGCCGGCCGACGCCCCGGTGACGACGACGGTCGGGCTCATGGCGAGTCGGCGGGAACGGTCGACGGCGACACGGTGTCCTCCAGGGGCCGGTTGTCGTTGGCGGGCACGACCTCGCCCGACGGCCGGGCGCCTCCCGTGGGGAAGCCCCGCAGGAAGTCGTACAGCGCGTGCAGCCGCACCAGGAGCCCGGCGCGCCGGTACGAGCGCCTGCTTCCCGGTTGGGTGGGGGCGTGGCGCCGCACGAACCGGGCCGAGGGCAGGTCGCCGCGGGCGGGCCCCAGGCGCTCGTGAAGCTGCGGGATCAGGCTGCGCAGCTCGCGGTCGATCTCGGCGCGCCGGAGCGCCCCGGCCCGCCGGGCCGGCCCGTCGAAGTCCTGGCCCTGGTTCAGGTTGACGGGCCGCAGGCCCCGGGCCAGCTCGTCCAGTTGGCGCAGCAGGTCGCGTCGCCGCTCCTCCTCGCCACGCAACCCGTCCGCCTCGCGGCGCGCACCGGGAAGGCATTCGGCGACGGAGGCCACGCTCTCCTTGGCAGACTCGCGCACCGCCATGTGCTCGACCAGCAGCTTCCCGGCGCCGCCGTGGACCAGGACATCGGCGTGCGGGTGCTCGAACCGGTCGAGGATCGTGAGGAGGGCCCGGTCCTTGTAGAGCAGCTGGTCTAGGGCGTCACCCCTGCGGGGGAAGGCGGATCCGGCCATGCCCATGTCCTACCCAGCGCCGGGCGCTCGCTCACCGCTGCGGCCGCGCTCCGCCGATCAGCGCTGGCGGGCGGCCTGCTCGGCCTCGTGGGCCTTGGCCTGTGCTCGCTCGCGGTCCGCGGCGGCCTCGTGGGCGGCCGCTTCGCGCTCGGCGCGCGCCTTCTCCTGCTGGGCCTCGCCCTCACGGCGCAGACGAGGGTCGTCTCGCAACTCGCCCACGACCTCCTTGGCCTTGCCCTTCAGGTCTTCGACGACACCTTCGACGCCTTCGCGTGGTCCTGACTTCGGCATGAT
>DATJBC010000282.1:0-7003 GCA_035515515.1 Acidimicrobiales bacterium | reverse complement strand
ACACCGGTCTCGTCGAGGTGGCGCATGCGGGCCCCGGCCACGTCGGCGATGGCGGTGGCCTGGGGCACGCCCAGCCCGAGCACGCCCCGCGTGGTGCAGGCGTTGCCCGGGCCGACGCCCACGAGGACGCCCACGGCGCCGGTGCGCATGAGGTGGAGCGCCGCCTGGTAGGAGGCGCACCCCCCCACGATCACGGGGAGGTCGAAGGCGCGGATGAACTTCTTCAGGTTGAGCGGCTCCACCGACTTCGACACGTGCTCGGCGGACACCACCGTGCCCTGGATGACGAGCATGTCGAGCTCGCCGGCGAGGATGGCGGGGGCCAGCTCGGTGGTGCGCTGGGGCGTCACCGAGGCGCACGACACCACGCCCGCCGACTTGATCTCCCTGATCCGCTCGGTGACGAGCTCGGGCTTGACGGGCTCGAGGTACATCTGCTGCATGCGGGCGGTGGCCTTGTCGTCGTCGAGGCGGGCGATCTCCTCGAACAGCGACTCGGGGTCCTCGTAGCGGGTCCACAGGCCCTCGAGGTTGAGCACGGCCAGGCCGCCCAGGCGCCCGATCTCGATGGCGGTGCGGGGGCTCACCACACCGTCCATGGCCGCCGCCATGAGCGGCAGCTCGAGGCGGAAGGCGTCGATCTCCCACGAGATGTCCACGTCCTCGGGGTCGCGCGTGCGGCGACTGGGCACGATGGCGATGTCGTCGAACCCGTAGGCACGGCGTCCCGACTTGTAGATGCCGATCTCGATCTCAGCCACGTGGCCGCCTCCTGCCCGTCGGTCGTCGCCTGCGGCGTCCTCCCACGATACCGTCCGGCACCCGCCGCTCCGTGCTGGGCGCGAGCGTGCTCACACCTCGAGGACGAGCCGCAGGAGCTCCACCAGCATGCGGGCGGTGGCGCCCCACACCGTGTCGTCGGGCAGCTCGAAGAACCACACCGGGAACGACCCGTCGCCGCCGGCGGCCCCCGGCCACGGGCGTCCCGGCACCACCCAGCGCTCCTCCCGGAACACCCCGTCGGCGGCCAGCCCGGCCAGGGCCACGTCGAAGACGTGGGCCACCTCGTGGGGGTTGGCCACCAGCTCGGGCGGGCCGGGCAGGAGCCCCACCACGGGGGTGATGGTGGAGTGCGAGGAGAAGGTGGACAACGAGGTGAGGCGGCCCACGACCTCGACGGTGGCGGGGTCGAGGCCCACCTCCTCGGCGGCCTCGCGCCGGGCCCCGTCCTCGGGGGCCTCCCCGGCGTCGAGGCGCCCCCCGGGGAAGCTGACCTCCCCGGTGTGGGTGCGCAGGTGGGCGGCCCGCCGGGTGAGGACGACGTGCGCCTCCCCGCCCCGCTCGAACAGGGGCACGAGCACCGCGGCGGGGGCGCCGGGGTCGGGGAAGCCGTCGAAGACGGGGGCCTCGCCGCCGGCGCGCCGGGCATGTCCCTCGACCGCGGCCCGCACCCGGGCGAGCGACAGGCCCCGGCGGGCGGCCGGGGCCAGGGCGGCCCACGGGGCGGAGCCGCCGGCCACGGCGCGGGGCGGGCGGGGGATGACCTGGCGCCCGCCCCTGGGCACCGCCCCGCCGCCCCCGGCCGGGGCGCCGGCGCCGTCGGGGGTGTCCATCCGGTGCACGCTACCGGCGGCCACGACGGCCGACGGCCGGGCCCGAGGGCCCGGCCGTGGAGTGCCACACGCCCGCCCGGGGCGAGGCGCTACATCATCCCCATGCCGCCCATGCCGCCCATGCCGCCGCCCATCCCGCCCATGGCGGCGGCCGCGGCGGCGGCGTCGGGCTTCTCGGGCTTGTCGGCCACCAGGGCCTCGGTGGTGAGGAGGAGGGCGGCCACCGACGCCGCGTTCTGCAGCGCGGAGCGCGTGACCTTGGCGGGGTCGATGACGCCCGCCTTGATGAGGTCCTCGAAGTTGCCGGTGGCGGCGTTGAAGCCCACCGACCCCGACTCGCTCTCCACCTGGCGCACCGTCACGGCGCCCTCGAGCCCGGCGTTGATGGCGATCCACTTGAGGGGCTCGTCGAGCGCCGCGGCCACGATGCGGGCGCCGGTGGCCTGGTCGCCGTCGAGGCTCTTGGCCAGCGTGTCCACCGCCGCGCGGCTGCGCACCAGGGCCACGCCCCCGCCGGCCACGATGCCCTCCTCGATGGCGGCCCGGGTGGCCGACAGGGCGTCCTCGATGCGGTGCTTCTTCTCCTTGAGCTCCACCTCGGTGGCCGCCCCCACCCGCACCACGGCGACGCCGCCGGCCAGCTTGGCCAGGCGCTCCTGCAGCTTCTCGCGGTCCCAGTCGGAGTCGGTCTCCTCGATCTCGCGCTTGATCTGGGCGATGCGGCCCTTGACGTCGTCCTCCGAGCCGGCACCGTCGACGATGGTGGTGTCGTCCTTGGTGACGATGACGCGCCGGGCCCGGCCCAGCAGGTCGATGGTGGCGTGCTCGAGCTTGAGGCCGATCTCCTCCGAGATGACCTCGCCGCCGGCCAGGATGGCGATGTCCTGCAGCATGGCCTTGCGGCGCTCGCCGAAGCCCGGCGCCTTCACCGCCACGGAGATGAAGGTGCCCCGGATCTTGTTGACCACCAGCGTGGCCAGCGCCTCGCCCTCCACGTCCTCGGCGATGACGAGCAGGGGCTTGCCCGCCTGCATGACCTTCTCGAGCACCGGCACCAGGTCGTGCACCGCGCTGATCTTCTGGTTCACGATCAGGATGTAGGGGTCGTCGAGGACGGCCTCCTGGCGCTCGGGGTCGGTCACGAAGTACGGCGACGAGTACCCCTTGTCGAACTGCATGCCCTCGGTGAAGTCGAGCTCGAGGCCGAAGGTGTTGGACTCCTCGACGGTGACGGTGCCGTCCTTGCCCACCCTGTCGATGGCCTCGGCCAGCACCTCGCCGATGGAGGGGTCCGCGGCGGAGATGGCGGCCACCTGGGCGATCTCGTTGCGGGAGTCGATCTCCTTGGCCTGCTTCTGGATGGCGCCCACGGCGGCCTCGACGGCCTTCTCGATACCGCGCTTCAGGTCCATGGGGCCGGCCCCCGCCGCCACGTTGCGCAGCCCCTCGTGGATGAGCGCCTGGGCCAGCACGGTGGCGGTGGTGGTGCCGTCGCCCGCCACGTCGTTGGTCTTGGTGGCGACCTCCTTCACCAGCTGGGCGCCCATGTTCTCGAAGGGGTCCTCGAGCTCCACCTCGCGGGCGATGGTGACGCCGTCGTTGGTGATGGTGGGTGCGCCGAACTTCTTGTCGATGACGACGTTGCGGCCGCGCGGGCCGAGCGTGACCTTCACCGTGTCGGCGAGCTTGTTGACGCCCGACTCCAGCCCGCGGCGGGCCGCCTCGTCGAACTTCAGGATCTTGGGCATGTCCGGCGGCCCCGCTACTTCTTGCCGATCTTGGCCAGCACGTCGCGGCTGGACAGGATGAGCAGGTCCTCACCTTCGAAGGTGATCTCGGTGCCGCCGTACTTGGAGTACACGACGGTGTCGCCCACGGCGACGTCCACGGGCACGAGCTCGCCGGTGTTCTCGGCGCGCCGGCCGGGGCCGACCGACAGGACCTCGCCCTGCTGGGGCTTCTCCTTGGCGGTGTCGGGGATGACGAGCCCCGAGGCGGTGGTCTCCTCGGACTCTCCGGGACGGACGACGATCCGGTCCTCGAGGGGCTGGAGCTTCATGGCAGGTGAGCCTCCTGTAGGCGTTTAGCACTCAAACCTTGCGAGTGCTAACGATAGCGGCCGCCGGGGGACCGCACAACCTCGTGCCCGGGCCGCCCCGCCGCGGCGGGGGCGGCCCGGTCGCCGGCCCGGCCCTCGGGCTCAGGCGATCAGGGGCAGGCGCAGGTTGGGGTCGGCCCCCGTGTCGAGGGCGCTCGGCCCCCGGTGCTCGAGCTGCCAGGCCCCGGCGGCGGCGATCATGGCGGCGTTGTCGGTGCACATCGCCCGGCTGGGCAGGTAGGCGGGCAGGCCCAGCTCCTGGGCGGCGGCGGCCGTGGCCTCCCGCAGGGGCCCGTTGGCGGCCACCCCGCCCGCCAGGCACAGGCCCCGGGCGCCCACGGCGGCGGCGGCCCGGCCGAGCTTGGCCACGAGCACGTCCACCACGGCCTGCTGGAAGGAGGCGGCCACGTCCTCGTCCCGGGCGTCGGGGCGCCGGCGCACGGCGCGCACCACGGCGGTCTTGAGGCCGCTGAAGGAGAAGTCGAGGCCGTCGTCGGCCAGGGCCCGGGGGAAGGCGAAGGCGCCCCGGTCCCCGGCCGCGGCGGCCCGCTCGATGGCCGGCCCCCCGGGGTACCCGAGGCCGAGGAAGCGTGCCACCTTGTCGAAGGCCTCCCCGGCGGCGTCGTCGAGGGTCTGGCCGAGGAGCCGGTAGCGGCCCGGGCCCTCCATCGACACGAGCAGCGTGTGGCCCCCGGACACGAGCAGGACGACCACCGGCCACCCGATGCCGGGATGGTCGAGGAGCGCCGCGAAGAGATGGCCCTCGAGGTGGTTGACCCCCACGAAGGGCACGTCCCACACGAGGGCGAGCGCCTTGGCGGCGCTCACCCCCACGAGCAGCGAGCCGATGAGGCCGGGCCCCACCGTGGCCGCCACCGCCCCCAGGTCGCCGCCGGGGCGGGCGCCGCCGCGCGCCAGTGCCTCGGCCACCACCGGGATGAGCAGCTCGACGTGGGCGCGCCCGGCGAGCTCGGGCACCACGCCCCCGTAGGCGGCGTGCAGGTCCACCTGGCTGGACACCACCGACGAGCGCACCCAGGCGCCGTCGACCACGGCGGCGGCGGTCTCGTCGCACGACGTCTCGATGCCGAGCACCGCGCCGGCGCCGCCCCCGGCCGTCACGGCGCGCTCCGCAGCGCGGCCTCGATCCCGTCGAGGCGCCGGGCGTACTCCTCGGCGTCGACGTCGCGCGCCCACATCACGATGGCGTCCTCGTTGGTCTCGGCGTAGTAGTTGCGCCGCACCCCCACGGGGGCGAAGCCGAAGCGCCGGTACAGCGCCTGGGCGGCGTCGTTGGACACGCGCACCTCGAGGGTGAGGTGGCGCACGCCCAGGCCCGGGGCGGCACGCGCCTGGTCGAGCAGGAGCACCGTCCCCACGCCCCGGTGCTGCCAGGGGGGGTCGACGGTGAGCGTGGTGATGTGGCCGTCCTCCTCCACCACCATGAGCCCGCAGTAGCCCACCAGCAGCGGCCCGATGGTGGCCACGGTGTAGCGCCGGGACGACCGCTGGGCGAGCTCGGACAGAAAGACGGTGGCCGACCACGGCTCGGGGTAGCACTCCTCCTCGATGTGCACCACGGTGCGCAGGTGGCGGCGGCGCATGGTGCCGACGCGCACCGCCTCGGCCACGCTGTGGCCGCCGTCGCCGGGCACGGACCCCACACCCGTCGGGCCCTCGGGGTCCCAGCCGGCGGGCACCTCAGACCTCCGCCGCGGCGCGCGGGGCGCGGCGCTCCCAGTTGATGCGGGCGTCGGCCTCGCGCAGGTAGTTGGGGACCACGGTGCGCGGGTCGTCCCCGGCTCCCGCCGACAGCCGCTGCAGGGCCAGGGCGGCCACGACCTCGGCGCGGGGGTGGTCGTAGAGGGCGCCGGCCACCGACGCCCCCCGCACGGCCAGCACCCCGTGGTGGCGGCGGGCGCCGGTGCCGGCGAGCACGACGGGCTCGCCCCGCGCGGCCAGCTCCCGGGCCAGGGCCTCGGGGGTGCGCCGCACCTCGTCCCCCTCGGGCAGCGCCGCGCCCCGCTCGACCCGGTACCGGGCGGCGAACACCTCGCCCCGGCGGGCGTCGATCACCGGGACCACGCGGGCCACCCCGGGGAGGGCGGCGGCGAGCGCCTGGGCGAGCACCTCGAGGCTGCTCAGCGCCACGACGGGCACGCCCAACCCGAACGCCAGGGCCTTGGCGGAGGCCACCCCCACCCGCAGGCCCGTGAAGAGGCCGGGCCCGACGTCGACGGCCACGGCGTCCAGCGCGCCCACCGGCACCTGGGCCTGGTCGCACACGAAGCGCACGGCGGGGGCGATCGACTCGGCGTGGCGCCGGCCGTGGGACAGCGTGACGCTGGCCAGCACGCCGCTCGTGTCGTCGGCCAGGGCCACGCCGGCCGCCTCGGTGGCCGACTCGAGGGCGAGCACCCTCACGCCGACCACCGCGCCACGAAGGGCGCCAGCGCGCCGACGCGCCCCGGCGCGCCCGGGGCGCCCCGCACCGTCACCCGCCGGACGTCCTCGCCCTCGCCTTCGGCCAGCTCCACGGTGAGCGCGGCCTGGCCCAGGGTGGGCCCGGCCACGTCGCCCCACTCCACCACGGCCACCGCGGCGTCCTCCACCAGCTCGGCGATGCCGAGGTCGGCCACCTCCCCCAGCTGGTCCAGGCGGTAGAGGTCGGCGTGCAGGAGCACGTGCACGGGCCCCGGGGCGCCGCAGGGGTAGGCGCGCAGCAACGTGAAGGTGGGGCTCGTCACCACCTCCGCCACCCCCAGGCCGCGCGCCACACCCTGGGCCAGCGTCGTCTTGCCCGACCCCAGCCCGCCCACCAGGAGCACGACGTCGCCCACCACGAGGCCCCCCGCCAGGGCGGCGCCCAGCGCCCGGGTGTCCTCGGCGCCGGTGGTGCGCAGCGCCAGCGAGGCGGGCGGGACGGCCGTGGTGCCGACCGGCACCGCGCTCACGACGCGTCGGCGGGCAGGAGGCGCTTGGCCCGCACGAGGTCGGCCCGCATCTCGGCCACGACCTCGGCGCCCCCCCGCAGGGCGGCCGCCGGGTGGTACGTGGGCACCAGGTGCCCGGCGCGAAACGGATAGGCGCGTCCGCGCAGGCGGCGGATGCCCTCGCCCGTCTCGAGCAGCAGCCGGGTGGCGAAGTTGCCGAGGGTGACCACCACGGCCGGGGCGATCAGCTCCAGCTGCGCCTCGAGGTAGGGGCGGCAGGCGGCGATCTCGTCGGGGCGGGGGTCGCGGTTGCCGGGGGGCCGGCACTTCACCACGTTGGCGATGTAGCAGCGCGAGCG
>DATJBC010000281.1:0-4284 GCA_035515515.1 Acidimicrobiales bacterium | reverse complement strand
GTGCCCACCGACAACACGAACGGCCCGGTCACGCCCTTGCTGGCCAGGAGCGCACCGGCGGCGGCGTCGTCGGGAGGGGGCAGGTGGTCCGACCCCGGCGCGATGACCGAGACGGCGCCGGCGTCGGCCCCGGCCGCCGTGACGTCCCGGGCGACGGGCTCCGAGGGCACCACCAGGTGCGCGGCGCGGCCCAGGGCGCGGGTGAAGGCGGCCTCGTGCCACCGGCGGCCGCGCCGGTCGTAGGCGTCGGGGCGATGGCGCCAGGCGACGTCGTGCACCGTGACGACCTCGGGGACCCCGCGGGCGGGCGGCGCCGCCAGCGACACCGAGTGGACCACGTCGAAGCCCGCCGGCGCCCGCACCAGGCCCCGGTCCCATGCCCGGGTAAGCAGCGGCCCCGGCAGGCGCGAGGCCACCACGGGATAGCCGAGGCGGGCGAGCGGGTCCCCGGCCCCGCCCGACGGGGCGCGACTGGCGTACACCGACACCGCGGGGGCCGCGCCGTCAGGGGTGCCGGGCCGCCCGCCGTCGTCCTCGGACAGGGCGGCGAGCCCGTGCAGCAGCGCCCGGGCGTAGGTGCCGATGCCGCCGGGCACGCGCCGCCGCAGCTGCTGGGCGACCACGAGCACGCGGGGGCCGCTCACGCCGCCCGTCCTAGCGCGCCCGGGCGGCGTCGGCGTACAGCGCCGCCATGCCGTCCCCGCACGCCTCCCAGGTGAAGCGGGCCACCCGCCGGCGGCCCTTGGCGGCCAAGGCGGCGCGGGCCTCGGCGTCCCCGAGCAGCCCGACGAGCGCGCCGGCCAGGGCGTCGACGTCGCGGGGCGCCACCAACGACGCGGCGTCCCCCACCACCTCGGGCACCGATCCCGCCGTCGTCGCCACCACCGGCACGCCGGCGGCCATGGCCTCCAGCGGCGGGAACCCGAAGCCCTCGTACAGCGACGGGAAGGCGAGCACCTCCGCCCCGGCCAGCCACCGCGCCAGGTCGCGCTCGGAGCTGTAGCCGAGTGTCCGGACCCGGGCGGAGTGGCGGGCGGACGCCAGCGCGTCGCGGAACGCGGCCGCTCCCCAGCCCTCGGCCCCCGCGATCACCAGGGCGACGTCGCCGTGGGCGTCGGCCACGGCGTCGAAGGCGCGTACCAGACCGGGGTAGTCCTTGCGGGGCTCGATGGTCCCCACCGCCAGCACGTAGCGCCGCGCACCGCCCGGCAGCTCGTCACGGGCGGGTGCCGGCGCCACGGGCCGGGTGGCGGCCACCCCGGGGTGCACGGTGCGCACGCGCTCGGGGTCGATGGCGAAGGCGGCCACCACCTCGTCGGCCACGAAGCGCGAGTCGGCATGGACCCACGCCCCGCCGGCGACGGCCCGCCTGATCATGTGCGGGAACCCGAGCGTCGCCGGGTCGCACAGCTCCGGGAAGTGGAGCACCGACAGGTCGTGGACGCTCACGACGCGCGCCGCGCGGCTGGTCGGCGGGACGACGAAGTTCGTGCCGTGCACCACGTCGGCGCGGCCCACGAACCACTCGACGGGTGGCACATCGGCGTGGCGCCACGCGAGGTGCAGGGGACGCGCCGGCATGGCCCGCTGCCGGACCTCGACGCCGCCGGGCACGAGCGGGGGGAGGCGGTCCCGCCGGCGCCACGTCACCGCGAAGGCGTGCACCTCCACGTCGCCGCGCGCCGCCAAGGCGCCGAGCACGCCCCCGCAGAAGCGGCCCACGCCGGTCGGGGTCCCGAGCAGCGGCGTGGCGTCCACCGCCACCCGCAGCCGCTCGCGGTCCGAGGGGGTCGCGGGCGGCACCGGTCGAGCCTTGCACAGGGCCGCCGGGACGACGGGCACCGGCCGTTAGCCTGGCGCCCGTGATCACCGCCGTCGCCGGAGGAGTGGGTGCCGCCCGTCTCCTGCGGGGGCTCGTGCGCGTCGTGCCACCCGAGGACGTCACCGCCGTGGTCAACACCGGCGACGACACCGAGGTGCACGGCTTGCACGTGAGCCCCGACCTCGACACCGTGACCTACACGTTGGCCGGCCTCAACGACGACGAGCGCGGCTGGGGGCTGGCCGGTGAGACGTGGGCGGCCATGGACGCCCTCGAGCGCCTCGGCGGCGACACCTGGTTCCGGCTGGGGGACCGCGACCTCGCCACCCACCTCTACCGCAGCGAGCGCCTCCGCCAGGGCGCCGCGCTGTCGACCGTCACGGCCGAGATCGCCGCCGCCCTCGGCGTGGGCGCCCGCCTGTTGCCCGTGTCCGACGACCCGCTGCGCACGCACCTGACGCTGGCGGGCGGGCCCGAGGTGACGTTCCAGGACTACTTCGTCCGCCGGCGCCACGCCGTGGCCGTCGAAGCCGTGCGCTTCTCGGGCGCGGACGCGGCGCGCCCCGGCCCCGGCGTCCTCGACGCCCTGCTGCGCGCCGAGCTCGTGGTGGTGTGTCCGTCCAACCCCATCGTCTCGGTGGGGCCCGTGCTCGCCGTCCCCGGCGTGCGCGACGCCCTGGCCGCCCGGCGCGACGACGTGGTCGCCGTCTCGCCCATCGTCGCCGGAGCGGCGCTCAAGGGACCGGCCGACCGGCTCATGGCCGAGCTCGGCCACGAGCCCACGGTGGTGGGCGTGGCCCGCCTGTACGCCGCCTTCGCAGGGACCCTGGTGGTGGACGACGCCGATGCCGCCCTGGCCGCCCGGGTCGAGGCCTGCGACGTGCGCTGCGTCGTGGCCCCCACCGTGATGCACACGCCGGCGGACGCCGCCGCGCTGGCCGTGCGCCTCCTCGACGCCCACCGGGCCCCGGCGTCCCCGGCGGCGCCGTGAACGGGGCGCCGGGCCCCGGCGAAGACGCCGCTCTGTCGGTGCTCCCCGTCCCCGGCCTGGGCGAGATCGCACGCGGCGACGACCTCGCCCGTCTGATCGCGGCACGCGTGGCGCTCCTCGACGGCGACGTGGTCGTCGTCACCCAGAAGATCGTCTCCAAGGCTGAGGGCTGCGTCGTGCCCCTCGACCACGAGGACCCGGCGGCGCGCGCGCGCCTCATCGAGTCGCAGTCCGTGCGGGTGCTGCGCCGGCGCGGCGACCTCATCATCTCGGAGACCCGCCACGGGTTCGTGTGCGCCAACGCCGGGGTGGACCTCTCCAACGTGGCTGACGGGTGGGCGACCGTGCTCCCCGACGACTCGGACCGCTCGGCCCGCCGCATCCGTGACGGGCTGCGGGCGGCCACCGGCCGCCAGGTGGCCGTGATCGTGTCCGACACCTTCGGACGGGCCTGGCGCAAGGGCGTGGTCGACGTGGCCATCGGCTGCGCGGGGATCGCGGCGGTGGTCGACCTGCGGGGGACGCCCGACGCCATGGGACGGGACCTGCAGGCCACCGAGGTGTGCGTGGCCGACGAGATCGCCTCGGCCGCCGAGCTCGTGATGGGCAAGGCGCGCGCCGTCCCGGTGGCCGTGGTGCGGGGCGTGGACCCCGCCTGGCTCCGGCGGGGGTCGGTGTCGGAGGAGATCCTGCGACCCCCGGCGGAGGACCTCTTCCGGTGACCCCGACGACCCGGGTGGGGTGAGCCCGCTGGCCGGGTCGCCGGGCCACGGGTGCAGCCTCCCGGTGCCCGGTGCCCACTCCGAGCAGGAGGTCCGTGGCGCCCGGTCAGATCCAGTGGTGCACGACCAAGACGGTGATCGCCCAGGCCACCACCGCGAGAGACGCCCCCAGCGCCCCGAACAGGAACATCCCGCGCGGGACCGGGCCAGAGGCGGGCAGGGAGGGGAACGTCTCGGAATGCGAAGGCCGCACGGCGGCGATTCTGGGCCGGCGTCGTGAGGCGCGGCGCTGCGGGCGCTCGCGGTGGCGCGCCCGCTCGGACCCCACGCTCCCATTGTGCCTGGTCTTCGGTCTCCAGGGAATGGGTGTGTCACGCCGCCCGGTCCCGGGCGGGCGCGTCGGCCTCGGTGCGGTCAGGCAGTCTGTGGCGTGGCCGACGCCCTGTTCGAGGAGTCCCGCCTGGCCGCCGTCTACGACGCCCTCGAGGCCGAGCGCCACGACCTCGACGCCTACGTGCGCATCGTCGACGAGCTGGGGGCCCGGTCCGTGCTCGACCTCGGGTGCGGGACCGGGACCTTCGCCTGCCTCCTGGCCGGGCGGGGCCTGGCGGTGACGGCCGTGGACCCTGCCGCTGCGTCGCTGGCGTTGGCCCGCGTCAAGCCCCACGCCGCGGCGGTGCGGTGGCTGCACGGCGACGCGGCCGGGCTGGGCTCCCGTACCGGGGCGGGGACGGCGGCGGCGGCGGCCA
>DATJBC010000280.1:0-5466 GCA_035515515.1 Acidimicrobiales bacterium | reverse complement strand
GCTCGACGCCCACGACGAGGTGTACCACGAGGAGCGAGCCCCCACGTGGGCGGCGTGGGCGGTGGTGGCCGAGCGGGCCCGGCGGGCGCGCGCCCCGTGCTGGCTGGTCTCGCCGTGCCCCACCCTCGAGCTGCTGGCGGCCGGGCCCCTGCAGGTGGGGGCGCGGGCCGACGAGCGCGCCGCCTGGCCGGTCGTGGAGGTGGTCGACCGCCGGCGCGACGACCCGCGCACCGGCCTGTTCTCGGAGCGCCTGGTGCGCATGCTGCGCGCCGTAGTGGCCGTCCCGGGGCGACGGGCGGTGTGCGTCGTCAACCGCACGGGCCGGGTCCGCCTGCTGGCGTGCGCCTCGTGCGGGGAGCTGGCGCGCTGCGAGACGTGCGGGGGGGCCCTCGAGCTGCTGTCCCCGGCGGACGGGCCGCCCGGGCTGCACTGCCGCCGCTGCGGCGCCTCGCGGCCCGTGGTGTGCGCGCACTGTGGCGCCACGCGCACGCGCGCCCTGCGGCTGGGCGTGTCGCGCGTGCGCGAGGAGCTCGAGGCGCTCGTGGGCGTGCCGGTGGGCGAGGTGTGGGGCCCCGGCCCGCGCCGGCGCGCCGGGGCCGGCGACGACGGGCCGGCGGACCCCGAGGCGCACGACGCCGCCGTGGTGGTGGGCACCGAGGCCGCCCTGCACCGCGTGCGGGCCGCCCACGCCGTGGCCTTCCTGGAGTTCGACAGCGAGCTGGCGGCCCCGCGCTTCGGCGCCGCCGAGCAGGCGCTGGCCCTGCTGGCCCGGGCCGCCCACCTGGTGGGCGCCACGCCCGGCGACCGCCACGGCGACCGGGCCCCGGGGCTCGTGCTGGTGCAGACGCGCCAGCCCCGGCACCCGGCGCTCAGCGCCGCGGTGTCGGCCGACCCCGGGATCCTGGCCGAGGCCGAGGGCGAGGTGCGCCGGGCCCTGGGCCTGCCCCCCTTCAGCGCGCTGGCCGTGGTGTCGGGGGCGGGCGCCGAGGCCTGGGGCCGCGCCCTGCGCGCCGGCGCGCCGGAGGAGGTGTCGGTGCTCGGACCGGTGGACGGCGCGTGGACGGTGCGCGCCCCCGACCACGGCGCGCTGGCGGACCTCCTGGCGTCGGTGCCGCGCCCCGCGGGCCGCCTGCGCGTGGAGGTGGACCCCGTGCGGGCCTGAGGAGACCGGGCTCGGGGGGCCGGCCGGTACAGTGGCACGCGTGTCGAGCTACGCCATCAGGCTGTACGGGGACCCCGTGCTGCGCCAACGGGCCGCCGAGGTGGACACCGTCGACGGCGTGCTGAAGCAGCTGGCGCAGGACATGGCGGCCACCATGTACGAGGCGCCCGGGGTGGGCCTGGCCGCCCCCCAGGTGGGCGTGCAGAAGCGCATCTTCGTCTACGACACCGGCGACGGCCTGGGGCCCCGCACCGTGGTCAACCCCGTGCTGACCGAGGCGCGCGGCGAGTGGACCTACGACGAGGGCTGCCTGTCGGTGCCGGGCCTGTCGTGGCCCATCGTGCGCCCCAAGGAGGTCCACCTCACCGGCTACGACCTCGACGGGCGCGAGATCTCCGTCGACGCCGACGAGTACCTGGCCCGGGTCTTCCAGCACGAGGTCGACCACCTCGACGGCGTGCTCCTGGTGGAGCGCCTCGACGACGACCAGCGCAAGGAGGCCAAGCGCATCCTGCGCACCCGGGCCCTGGGCCTGCCCGACCACGACCCCGACGGGCTGCGGTCGGCGGCGGCCGGCGGCGGCCACGGCGGGCACGTCGGGCTCTGACCGGGGGGCCGTCCCCGTGGCCCGCCTCGTGTTCCTGGGCTCGCCGGCGCCGGCGGCCGTCGCCCTGCGCGCCCTGGTCGGCGCGGGGCACGAGGTGGCGCTGGTGGTCACCCGGCCCGACGCCCGGCGCGGCCGCGGGCCGGCGCGCCGCGCCAACCCCGTGAAGGAGGCGGCCGCCGAGCTGGGCGTGGCGGTGACCCACCGGCTGGAGGACGCCGTCGCGGCGGACGCCGAGCTGGGCGTGGTGGTGGCCTACGGGCGCATCGTCCCCGCGGCGGTGCTGGCGGCGCTGCCCATGGTGAACGTGCACTTCTCGCTCCTGCCCCGCTGGCGGGGGGCGGCCCCGGTGGAGCGCGCCGTGCTGGCCGGCGACACCGAGACCGGGGTGTGCGTCATGGCGCTCGAGGAGACCCTCGACACCGGGCCCGTGCTCGCCCGGGCCCGCGTGGGGATCGGGGCGCACGAGCACGCCGGGGAGCTCACGGCGCGCCTGGCCGCCGTGGGCGCCGAGCTGCTCGTGGACACGCTGCGCGCCGGGGTGGCGTCGCTCCCCGCGGGCGTGGCCCAGTCGGGCGAGCCGACCTACGCCGAGAAGGTCACCGCCGGGGAGCTCCGTCTGGCGTGGGAGCGGCCCGCGGCCGAGCTCGAGCGCGTCGTGCGCCTCGACCGGGCGTGGACGACCCTGGACGGCGAGCGCCTGCTCGTGCTCGAGGCGCGCGCCGTCCCCGGGCCCGACGACGACGGCGCGTGGGGCGCAGGGGCCCCGCCGGGGAGCGTGGTGGGCTGTGCGGTGCGCACCGGGGAGGGCGCCCTCGAGCTCGTCACGGTGCAGCCCTCGGGCCGGCGCGCCATGCCCGCTCCCGACTGGCGCCGCGGGCTGCACGCCGACGTGGTCCTCCTCGGTGACGTGCCCGGCCCCCGGTAGGCTCGGCCCGGATGCTGCGCATCGCGCCCTCGGTGCTGTCGGCGGACTTCGGCGGCCTCGCCGACGACGTCGCGCAGGTGGCGTCCGAAGCCGACTGGCTGCACGTGGACGTGATGGACGGCCACTTCGTGCCCAACCTCACCATCGGCCCACCCGTGGTGGAGTCGCTGCGCCGGCACTGCGCGGGGATGTTCTTCGACTGCCACCTCATGATGACCAACCCCGGCGACTTCCTCGAGGCCTTCCGCAAGGCGGGCGCCGACGGGTGCACCGTGCACGTGGAGGTGGGCGACACGCGTGCGCTGTTGGCCGAGGCGAAGGCCCTGGGGCTCCAGGCGGGCCTGGCCCTCAACCCCGAGACGCCCTACGACGCCATCGACCCCTTCCTGGGCGAGGCCGACCTCATCCTGTGCATGACGGTGCACCCGGGCTTCGGCGGCCAGGGCTTCATGGCGGAGGTCCTCCCCAAGATCGCCCGGACCCGGGCCGAGCTCGACCGGCGCGGGCTCGGCGCCGCCCTCGAGGTCGACGGGGGCATCGACGAGGACACGGCGGGGGCGGTGGTGGCGGCGGGGGCCCGCGTGCTCGTGGCGGGCTCGGCCATCTTCCACGACGGGCGCCCCGACGAGGCGGTCCGCCGCATCCGGGCGGCGGCGGAGGCGGCCCTGGGGCGCTGACCGGCGCGCCGGCGGGCCCCGCCCGGGTGCCCGCCCTCGACCTAGGGTCGGACCGCAAGGCCCCCCACAGCGCGGAGGTGCGAGGTGCCCGAGGAGCGGCGCGGTGCGATGTCGTGGCGGGAGTGGACGGACGCGGCCGCGCTGCGCACGCGCTGGCCCACCGACGTGGGGGCCCACGTCCGGGCGCTGGCCGCCCATGCCCAGCCGGGTCGGCCCCCCGCGGTCCAGATCGGCGCTGACAGGGTCCCGGTCCTGGGGCGTGCCCGCATCTACGTGTGCGGGATCACGCCCTACGACACCACGCACCTCGGCCACGCGGCCACCTTCGTGTGGGCCGACCTGGCGGCCCGGGCCTTCGCCCTGAGCGGTGCCGAGGTCGAGGTGTGCCGCAACGTCACCGACATCGACGACCATCTCCTCGCCGAGGCCCGTGCCCGCAACGTGAGCTGGCGTGCTCTGGCCACAGAGGAGACGTATCGCTTCGGGCACGACATGACCGAGCTGGGGGTGATGCATCCCACCTACGAGCCGCGCAGCTTCGACTTCGTCGACGAGGTCATCGCCCTCGCCGAGGAGCTCGTGGCGAGCGGCGCGGCCTACGAGCGCGCCGGCACCGTGTACTTCCGAGGAGCGTCGGTCCGCCAACGGGCGGGCATCGGGCGCCCCGAGGCGATCGATCTCGTCCGGGCCCGGGGCGGCCACCCCGACGACCCGGACATGGAGGACCCGCTCGACGCCGTGATGTGGCAGCGCTCGGCCGAGGACGAGCCGGCCTGGCCGAGCCCGTGGGGCCACGGTCGCCCGGGTTGGCACGCCGAGTGCAGCGCCATGGCGCTCGCCACCTTCGGGCCGAGCGTGGACCTGCATGTCGGCGGGGAGGACCTGGCGTTCCCCCACCACGCCTACGAAGCCGCCCAGGCCGAGTCCTACACCGGCGTCGCCCCCTTCGCCCGGTCGTGGCTCCACGTGGGCTCGGTGACGATCGGCGGGGCGAAGATGGCCAAGTCGGCCGGCAACCTCGTCTTCGTGCACGACCTGCTCGACCAGTACGGGCCGGGCGCGCTGCGCTTGTTGCTGCTCGACCGGCCCTGGCGCCTCCCGTGGGAGTTCGACGAGGCCATGCTCGATGGCGCCGCCGGGCGACTCGAGGGCCTCGTCGCATCCAGCTCGAAGGCGGCGTCGGCGCCAGCCGTCGGGCCCGAGATCGTCGCCGCGCTCGTCGAGGATCTGGACGTGCCCCGGGCGCTCGAGCTGGCCGGCGACGCCGGAGGCAAGCCCTTGCACGACCTGCTCGGGTTCCTGGGGCTCCTATGAGCGCGGGCCTGACGGGCCCGGTGGCGGGCGGCGGCGCCCCCGGGCCCTGACCGGCGCGTCGCACGACGGGGGCGGCGGGCGCCGCTAGCTGTGGAACTGACGTAGGGCGATTACATGGCCGCCGAGCTGTGGGCGGAGGCGGCGGCACGCTTCGACGCCGTCGCGCTCAGGGCCCGTGCGGCGTCGGCCGCCCGTCGGGCTGCGGCCACGCTGGGACGGTGCGAGGGAGCTCGCACCGAGCCCCTGGGCCGTCTGTCGACCCCGGTGGCCCTGTCACGGCGCCAGCGCGAGACGGCTGCCCTGGCCGCCCGCGGCGCCAGCAACGCCGAGATCGCCGCCACGTTGTCGATCTCCGAGCGCACCGTCGAGAGCCACCTCTACGCCGTGTTCGCCAAGCTCGGCGTCACCCAGCGCGGCGAGCTGGCCGAGGCGCTCGAGAGCCAGTGACGCGCGCGGCCGACGCACCCCGCCCGGGCGCGTCGTACCCCGCCCACGCTGGGTGGCAGGCCGTCTCAAGGGGCCAGGAGGGCGCGCCGATGTAGGTGCGTGCCGGTGCGCGCGGCCCCCCGACGCTCGTGGCCCTCGGTGGCCGGCGCGCGGGCGCCTGGCGCACAAACGGCGACGCGGCGTCGGGGCGAGGGGCGACGGTAGTGCTTCCCGCCTTCGTGATCGGCCTGCGCGAGGGGCTCGAGACGGCGGTCGTCCTGGGGGCGATCGCCGTGTTCCTCGCGCACCAGGGCCGGCGCCACCAGCTCCGCACGGTGTGGCTGGCGTCGGCGGT
>DATJBC010000279.1:0-11656 GCA_035515515.1 Acidimicrobiales bacterium | reverse complement strand
GGGACGGCGCTGCGCCAGGCGCACCACCCGCCGGGCGTCGTCCACGGTCACGAAGGCGCCCGAGCGCTCCACCTCGACCAGGTCGGGGTGCACCCCCGCCAGCGCGCGCCGGCACACCGAGCAGTGCCCGCACCCGCCGTCGGGGCACAGCAGGGCCGCGGCGAAGCCGCGCACGAGCGGCTGCTGCCCCAACCCGGGCGTGCCCACCACGAGATAGGCGTGCACGGGGCGGCGCGCCGCGGCGCGCAGCTGGGACAGCGCGTCGGGCTGGCCCACGACGCCCGCGAACAGCGCGGGCGACGGCAGGCCGTCGTCGCCCTCGTCGTGACCCAGGCCCGCCGGGGTGGCGGCCGGGGCGCCCGGGCTCACGACGCCCCCGACGGGGTGCCCAGCCGTTCGGTCACGGCCGCCAGCACGAGGGCGGCGACATCTCCCTCGTCCCCGGTGCCGTCCACCACCACCCAGGCGGGGTCGGCCGCGGCCATCTCGAGGTACCCGGCGCGCACGCGCTCGTGGAAGTCGGCGCCGAGGCCCTCGAGCCGGTCGGCGCGTTGCGCCCCGAGCCGCCGACGTGCCACGTCGAGGGGCACGTCGAGCAACACCGTGAGGTCGGGGGTGACGCCCGCCGCGGCCCAGGCCACCAGGGCGCCCAGCACGGTGAGGTCCAGGCGGCGTCCGTACCCCTGGTAGGCGAGCGTCGAGGCCGAGAACCGGTCGGCCACCACCCAGCGCCCGGCGTCGAGGGCGGGAGACACGACCTCGGCCACGTGCTCGGCGCGGTCGGCCGCCATGAGCAGCGCTTCGGCCCGCGGCGAGATGGCCGGCAGCTCGGGGTCGAGGACCAGGGCCCGCAGGCGCGCACCCAGCGCGGTGGCACCGGGCTCCGCCGTGCACAGTGCTCCCAGCGCGTCGGCCAGCCCGTGGGCGTGCGTCGACTTCCCGCAGCCGTCCACGCCTTCGAGGGCGATCAGGCGGCCGGGCGCAGCCACCCGGGCTCAGGCGTCCCCGTCGACGTCGTCGCCGGCGGGGGCGGGGGCGGCGGTCCCGGCCATCGTGGCCGCCGCCTTCTTGGCGGTCGCCTTCTTGGCGGTTGCCTTCTTGGTCCCGGCCTTCTGTGCGGTCGCCTTCTTGGCGGTCGCCTTCTTGGCGGTGGCCTTCTTGGCGGTCGCCTTCTTGGCGGCCTTCTTGGCCACCCGGGCCCGCTTGGCCGGCGGCCCCGCCGCCCGCCGGTCGGCGAGGAGCTCGGCGGCCCGCTCGATGGTGATCGTCTCGGGCTCGTCGCCCTTGCGCAGCGACGCGTTGGTGGTGCCGTCGGTCACGTAGGGCCCGAAGCGGCCCGAGCGCACCACGACGGGCTGCCCCGTCTCGGGGTCGTCGCCCAGCTCGCGCAGGGGCGCGGCGGCCGCCCGGCCCCGGCGCGTCTTGGGCTGGGCGAACAGCGCCAGGGCCTCCTCCAACGTGACCGAGAGCAGCTGCTCCTCGGACTCGAGGCTGCGGGTGTCGGCGCCCTTCTTGAGGTACGGGCCGAAGCGGCCGTTGAGCGCCTGGATCTCCTCGCCGCTGGCGGGGTCCGTCCCCACCGTGCGGGGCAGGCGCAGCAACTCGAGGGCCTGCTCCAGGGTGAGGGTCTCGGGGCTCATGGAGCGGAACAGCGACGCCGTGCGGGGACGCTCGCCGCCCTCGGTGGCCTCGCCGAGCTGGACGTAGGGGCCGAAGCGCCCCGAGCGCACCGACACCACCAGCCCCGTGCCGGGATCGGCGCCCAGCTCCCGGTCGCCGGAGGGGGCGGCCAGCAGCTCCTCGGCGCGCGCCACGGTCAGCTCGTCGGGGGGCAGGTCGTCGGGGATCGAGGCGCGCTCCTCGCCGCGCTGGAGGTACGGGCCGTAGCGCCCCACCCGCACGACCAGGGGCAGGCCGTCGTCGCCCACGCCGATGGGGATGGAGTTGACCTCGCGGGCGTCGATCTCACCCAGGTGCGAGGCCACCTCCTCCTTGAGGCCGCGCGTGCCGTCGCGCCCGGCCACCGCGGCCGGCGCGCCGGCGCCGTGCCCGTTGCCGCCACCCCCGCCGTTGGCCAGGGCGCCGCCCCCCCCGGGCTCGCCGCCGAAGTAGAAGCGTGTCAGCCAGGGCAGCACCTCCTGGCTGCCCGAGGCGATGTCGTCGAGGTCGTCCTCCATGGCCGCCGTGAAGCCGTAGTCGACGAGGGAGCCGAAGTAGCGCTCGAGCAGGCCCACGACGGCGAAGGCCGTGAACGACGGCACCAGGGCCGTCCCCTTCTTCCACACGTAGCCGCGGTTCTGGATGGTGCCGAGGATGCTGGCGTAGGTGGAGGGCCGCCCCACCCCCAGCTCCTCGAGCGCCTTCACCAGCGACGCCTCGGTGTAGCGGGCCGGGGGCTGGGTGGTGTGGTCGCGGGGCGTGAGCGCGCTGGCCGAGACGGCGTCCCCCTCGGCCAGCGCGGGGAGCTGCACCTCGCGCTCGGCCAGCTCGGCCTCGGGGTCGTCGGAGCCCTCGACGTAGGCGCGCAGGAAGCCGGGGAAGGCGATCACCGTCCCCGAGGCCGCGAACTCCGCCTCGTCGGCCGCCGGGCCTCCGGCCGGGGTCGCCACCAGGCGGACCTGGGCGCTCGTGCCGGTGGCGTCGGCCATCTGCGAGGCCACCGTGCGCTTCCAGATGAGGTCGTAGAGGCGCAGCATGTCGCCGTGCAGGGCGGCGCCGGCCTCGTCGGGCGTCCGGAACGTCTCCCCCGCGGGCCGGATGGCCTCGTGGGCCTCCTGGGCGTTCTTCACCTTGCGCTCGTAGCGACGCGGCGCGGCGGGGACGTACTCCGCCCCGTACAGGGCGGAGGCCTGGGTGCGTGCCGCCCCCAGGGCCTCGTCCGACAACGTGGTGGAGTCGGTGCGCATGTAGGTGATCCAGCCCTGCTCGTAGAGGCGCTGGGCCACCTGCATGGTGCGCTGCGCCCCGAACCGGAGCTTGCGGCTGGCCTCCTGCTGGAGGGTGGAGGTCATGAAGGGCGGCGCCGGCGACCGGCGGTAGGGCTTCTCCGACACCGACCGCACCGTGAAGGGCTGGCCGGCCAGGCCCTGCGCCAGCCGGGTGGCGTCGGCCTCCCCCAGGAGCACGGCGTCGGGACGGCTGAGCCCGCCCGTCTCGTCGAAGTCGCGCCCCGTGGCCACGGCCGAGCCCCCCACCGCCACCAGCGTGGCGCCGAATCCCTGGCCGTCCGCCTCGAACTGGCCCTCCACGTCCCACCAGGAGGCGGCGCGGAAGCGCATGCGGGCCCGCTCGCGCTCCACGATCATGCGGGTGGCCACGCTCTGGACCCGGCCCGCCGACAGCCGGGGCATGACCTTCTTCCACAGCACGGGGGACACCTCGTAGCCGTACAGGCGGTCGAGGATGCGGCGCGCCTCCTGGGCGTCGACCAGGCGGCGGTCGAGGTCGCGCCACTCCTCCACCGCCCGTTGGAGGGCCGCCGCCGTGATCTCGTGGAAGACCATGCGCTTCACCGGCACGCGCGGCGAGAGCACCTCGGTGAGGTGCCAGGCGATCGACTCACCCTCGCGGTCCTCGTCCGTGGCGAGGTAGACCTCGCTCGCCTCCTGCAGCAGGGACTTCAGCTTGGTGACCACGGACTTCTTCTCGGGGGCCACCACGTAGAGGGGCTTGAAGCCGTTGTCGACGTCCACGCCGAGGCGGGCCCAGCCCTCGCCCTTGAAGGCGGCGGGCACCTCGTCGGCTCGCCGGGGCAGGTCGCGGATGTGGCCCACCGACGACTCCACCACGAAGTCGCCGCCCAGCAGGGCCGCGATCGTGCGCGCCTTGGCGGGCGACTCCACGATGACCAGCGGCTTGCCCGCGCCGCGGGCTCGGGTGGATCGGGAACGGGTGGTGGCGGGCATGGTCGTCGATGAGCGTGGGGGGCGGCGATCGCTGGTGTCAACCGGGGCCCCGGTCCGGGCGGCCCCCGGTGGCCCTGTCCAGCGGTTTCGCCCGTGCCGGGCGGCGCAGCGCCTCCCTCGGTCAGGCCTCCACGGCGGCGGGTCGGGCGGGGGCGGCGGCCTCCTCGGGGGCGGCCTCCTCCTCGGCGCCGAAGCCCTCGGACTTGCGCTTGGAGAACCCGATGGCCACGAGCAGGACCACCAGGGCACCCCCCGCGATGCCCAGGCGCGCCCCGGTGTGGTGCCGCATGGTGATGACCGCCGGCAGGATGAGCAGCGACACCAGGTTCATGACCTTGATGAGCGGGTTGAGCGCCGGCCCCGCGGTGTCCTTGAAGGGGTCGCCCACGGTGTCGCCGATGACGGCCGCCTTGTGGGCCTCGGACCCCTTGCCCCCCTCGTGGCCGTCCTCGATGTACTTCTTGGCGTTGTCCCACGCCCCGCCGGAGTTCGACAGGAAGTTGGCCATGAGCTGCCCGGTGAGGATGGCCGCCGCCAGGAAGGCGCCCAACGCGAAGTAGTTGATGCCGAAGCCCACGATCACGGGCGTGAGCACGGCCAGCAGGGCCGGCGTGACCAGCTCGCGCTGCGCGGCGGCGGTGCAGATGGAGATCACCCGGCCGTACTGCGGCTTCTCGGTGTAGTCCATGATGCCCGGGTGCTCGCGGAACTGGCGGCGCACCTCGTGCACCACCGTCCCCGCCGAGCGCCCCACGGCCCGGATGGCGAGCGACGAGAACAAGAAGGCCACCGAGCCCCCGATGAGCAGCCCGATGAAGATCGTGGGGTTGGCCAGGTTGATCTGCGTGTACGACTCGCTGAAGAGCTGCGACGGGCTGGGGTGCTTCCCGAGCTGTGATGCGATGGTCTCGACGAAGGAGCCGAACAGCGACACCGAGGCGATGACGGCCGAGCCGATGGCCACACCCTTGGTGATGGCCTTGGTGGTGTTGCCCACGGCGTCGAGGCTCACCATGACGCGCTCGGCCTCCCCGGTGAACTCACCCGACATCTCGGCCACGCCCGCCGCGTTGTCCGACACCGGCCCGAAGCTGTCCTCGGACACGACCATGCCGGCCGTGGACAGCATGCCGATGCCCGTCAGCGACACGAGGTACAGCGTGAGCTCGATGTTGCCGTGGGCCAGCCCCACCGAGACGGCGATGGCGACGGCGATGGCGATGATGGCCCACACCGTGGACTCGAGCCCGATGGCGATGCCGGCCAACGTGGTGGTGGCCGGCCCCGTGCGGGCCGACTCGGCGATCTCGTGCACGGGGTTGCGCTCGGTGGACGTGAAGTGCTCCGTGATCTGGCTGGCCACCAGCACGAGCACCACGCCCGTGAGCACGGCGTAGAAGGCCTTCATGTAGTGCAGGTACAGGCCGGCCACCAGGCCGGCGCTGAGGATGGTGAGCACGGCCGCGCTCCAGAAGCCGCGGTTGATGGGCGCCATGGCGTTGCGGTCGCGCTGGCGGGCCCGCACCACGAACACGCCCACCGCCGAGGCCAGGATGCCGAAGGCGGGCACGATGAGCGGGAAGACCACGGCCCGCGCCGAATGGGCGCTCAACGACCCGCCCAGGGAGCGGAACGCCGAGAAGCCCAGGATGATGGCGGCCACGATGGTGATGACGTAGGACTCGAAGAGGTCGGCGGCCATCCCCGCGCAGTCGCCCACGTTGTCCCCCACGTTGTCGGCGATGGTCGCCGCGTTGCGGGGGTCGTCCTCGGGGATCCCGGCCTCGACTTTGCCCACGAGGTCGGCGCCCACGTCGGCGGCCTTGGTGAAGATGCCCCCGCCCACCCGCATGAACAGCGCCAGCAGCGAGGCGCCGAAGCCGAAGCCGACCAGCACGGCCGTGGCCGTGTTCTGGAAGGTGAAGACGATGACCGTGGCGCCGAGGAGCCCGAGGCCGACGCACAGCATCCCGGTGATGGCCCCCGTGCGGAAGGCCACACGCAGGGCGCCAGCGAGCTTGCCGTCGCGCGCCGCCGCCGCGGTGCGCACGTTCCCCCGCACCGCCAGGCTCATGCCGATGAACCCCGTGAGGCCCGAGCAGGCCGCGCCGAACAAGAAGCACAGCACCCGGAAGCCCCCCGCCGCGCCGAACGACAGGGCCGTGGAGTGGTCGGGGCGGGTCACCTTGGTGGCCGTGAAGAAGATGAGCACCGCCAGGGGAACGAGCACCATGCCGATGGCGCGGAACTGGCGGCGCAGGAAGGCCACCGCCCCTTCCTGGATGGCCGCGGCGATCTCGCGCATCTTGGCGGTGCCCTGGTCGGCGCGCAGGACCCCCCGCATGAGACTGATCCCGACGACCAGGCCGAACACCGCGGCGGCGAGCACGATGACCAGCCACGTCTTCTCCGCGCCGGACAGGACGAAATTCTGGTAACCCCCCTCGCCGGCGGCCAGGAAGTGGGTCATGGCTGTGGTGCTCCTTCCGGTGGGCCGAGGCCCTGTGCCGAGGCCCGGCCAGGCGGGGTCTCGGGTGCGGTCGAGTGAACGGACCCGGGGTCGGGTGCCGTCCCCCGCGGGAGGCTCCCCCCAAGAACGGGGGCCGACGATACCGACTGGGGCCGAGCAGCGGCAAGGATGCCGAGGGCCCGCACGGGGTCCACCACCTCAGACGCCGAGGTCGACGGGCGTGGTCTCGGGTCCGGCGATGAGCTCGTAGTCGGGGTTCAAGATGGCCAGCCTCCCCTCCCAGGCGCCCACCATGCCCTGGGCCACCAGCCGGGCGCCCTGCTGGATCCCGGGGATGCGTCGCCGCCCCTGGAACACGAGGAGGACGGCCCCCGTCGGGTCGACGAGGGTGCACTCGAGGTTGGCGGTGGCCCCGCCGGTGGGGACGCGCACCGACTTGATGCGCCCCGCCACCCGCACCCGCTGGCGCCACTGCGCCTCGCCGATGGGGCTCGTGCCCGCCACCGCGGGACCGGCCCGGCCCCCCGGCCGGGCGGGGGGGCCGGGGGGGCGGGGGCCGCCCCGGGCGGCCGGCCCCCCGGCGCGGGCCTTCTTGGAGAGCTGGAAGGGGACGATGGTGGCGTTCACGTGGGGGAGCTGGCCGACGGCCGCGGCGATGCGGTCCGCGCTGCGGTCGTGCAGCAGCCGGCGCCACCCCGCCGCGAACCCCCGCCGGGGCAAGAGCACCGTGAGCTCGGTGTCGCCCTCGCGCGTGGTCTCGGCGGCGAGCTCGAGGGCGGCGCGTGCCAGGCGGCGGTCGGGGCAGTCGATGATGTCGAGGGGCAGGCGCGACAGCCCCAGCCGGCTCCAGTCGCGCTCCAGGGCGGCCGCCTCGAGGGGGTCGATGGCGAAGTGCACGGCCCGCAGGTTGTCGGGCGACAGCGTCCGGGCGTACTGCACGGCCCGCGCCGTGGCCAGGTCCATGCGGTCGACCAGCACCACGACCATGTGCCGGCGCAGGACCGGCACCTCGCACGCCTCCGAGGCGCCCGCTTCGAGCTGCGAGTCCTCCTGCGCGTACTGGCGGTGCAGGCGCATGAGCACGGCCACCCCCAGGGGGAGCAGCACCACCACGACCCAGGCGCCTTCGGTGAACTTGGCCGCCGCGATGATGACGTCCACCACCAGCGACAGGACGGCGGCCGTCCCGTTGACGACGGTGCGCCGCCGCCAATGGGGCTCGCGGTGGGCGAGGTGGTGCTTCACCATGCCGGCCCCCGCCATGGTGAACCCCGTGAACACGCCGACGGCATAGAGCGGGATGAGGCTGTCCACGTGCGCCCCGGTGACGAGGAGCAACGCGATGGACGCCACGGTGAGGACCACGATCCCCGTGGAGAACACCAGCCGGTGCCCGCGCCGGGTGAGCTGGCGGGGCAGGTACGAGTCCTCGGCGGCGAAGCTGGCCAGGAAGGGGAACCCCGTGAAGCTGGTGTTGGCCGCCAGCACGAGGATGAACATGGTCCCGGCCTGGAGCGACACGTACAGGGCGTGGGCGAGGGCGCCCGGGCCGTAGACGTACTTGGCCACCTGGGCCACCACCGTGGGCGTGCCCTCCAGGTAGGGCACGGGGTGGACGATGGCGGACAGCGCGGCGACGCCGAGCACCAACGACGACAGGATGAGGCTCATGAGCACCAGCGTGATGCGGGCGTTGCGCGCCTCCGGCACGCGGAAGACGCTCACGCCGTTGGAGATGGCCTCGGTCCCCGTGAGCGCCGACCCCCCGGAGGCGAACGCCTTCATGACCACGAACAGCGACGCCCCCACCAACAGGCCGCGCCCGGGCGTCCCGGTCGACACCGCCCCGGCGTGGTGCAGCCCGTGGGCGTGCAGGTCGCCGAGCACCGCCTTCACGGCGCCCACGCCGATGAGCAGGGCCATGTTGGCGATGAAGAAGTAGGTGGGCACGGCGAAGGTGCGGCCCGCCTCCCGGATGCCCCGGAGGTTCCCGTAGGCGATGACGAGCACGAAGCCGACGGCGATCCAGCGCGTGGCCGGAGCCAGGTTGGGGTAGACCGACGTCAGCGCGGCCACGCCCGCGGCCACCGACACGGCCACGGTGAGGGTGTAGTCGATGAGCAGCGCCACCGCGGCGACCTGGGCGACGTTGAGGCCGAAGTTCTCGCGCGACACGACGTAGGCGCCGCCCGCCTTGGTGTAGACCTTCACGACCTCCAGGTACGACGCCGTGACGAAGAAGAGCACCATCACCACGGCCACGCTGATGGGCACCACCAGGGTGAAGGCGGCCACGCCCGCCACCTTGACGAGGGGCAGCAGGATCTGCTCGGTGGCGTAGGCCGAGGAGGAGATGACGTCCGACGACAGCACCGCCAGGGCCGTGGGCTTGCCCAGGCGCTCGACGGCCTGGCGCTCGCTGGCCAGCGGGGGCCCGAGCACGGCGTTCTTCAGCCGGTAGCGGACCGTCTCGGGCAGGCCCTCGGCCTCGGGGAACGGCAGCGCGGCGGGGGCGACGCGGCGGCCGGTGGGCGCCCCGGGCCGGGGGACGGCGCCCCGGGCCGGGGCACGGGCGGCCGTGCCCTGCGCGGCCGGCGCGGCGGGCCCGTCCTGCCCCGCCACCCCCGCCGGCCCTTCGCTCACGCCCCTCAGGTAACCACATCCGCTGCGCCGCCCGGCGCAGCGATGGCGGTTCTTGTCCGGCGGAGCCGTGCCGTGTTGCATGGTGCGGTGCACGTGGTCATCGTCGGGTGCGGCCGGGTGGGATCGGGCCTCGCCGTCCAGCTGGTTTCGCGCGGCCACACCGTGTCGATCATCGACAAGTCGGCACGCGCCTTCCGGCGCCTGCCGCCCAGCTGGCCCGGCACGGCGGTGCTGGGGTCGGGCTTCGACCGCGACGACCTCGACCGGGCGGGCGCCGCCGACGCGGGCGCACTGGCGGCGGTGACGAGCGGCGACAACTCGAACATCCTCACGGCCCGCATCGCCCGCGAGAACTACGGGATCCACAACGTGGTGGCCCGCATCTACGACCCGCGGCGGGCCGAGATCTACCAGCGCCTCGGCATCCCAACCGTGGCCACCGTGACGTGGACGATCGACCAGGTGCTGCGCCGGCTCATGCCCGAGTCGGTGGTCGGGGAGTGGACCGACGCCACCGGGCACCTCGTGCTCGTCGAGCGCGTGCTGCCGGAATCGTGGGCGGGCAAGTCCCTGCGCGACCTCGGGATGAAGGGACGGTTGAACGTCGTGGCCGTCACCCGTGCCGGCGTCCCCCGCCTCGACGTGGCCGAGCTGGTGGGACAGGAGGGCGACGTGCTGCACGTGGCGGTGATGAAGGACGCCGTCGAGGACTTCGAGGGCGTGCTGGGCGACGGCCTGGGCCCTGACGGCGCCGGCGGGAGGGCCGCCCCGTGAAGGTCGCCATCGCCGGCGCGGGCAGCGTGGGCACCGCCATCGCCAAGGACCTCTTCGCCAAGGGCCACGACGTCCTGGTCATCGAGAAGGACCCCGACCTCGTGGACCGCCTGCGCGAGAGCGTCGAGGTGACGTGGGTGGCGGCCGACGCCTGCGAGGTGAGCTCGCTGGACGCCGCCGGCATGGCCCAGGTCGACGTGGCGGTGGCGGCCACCGGCGACGACGAGGACAATCTCGTCATCTCCCTCCTGGCCAAGCAGGAGTTCGCCGTCCCCCGGGTGGTGGCCCGGGTGAACCACCCCGACAACCAGTGGCTGTTCAACGAGTCGTGGGGCGTGGACATCTCGGTGTCGACCCCCCAGCTCCTCACGGCCCTGGTCGAGGAGGCGGTGTCGGTGGGGTCGCTCGTGCGGCTGCTGCAGTTCGAGGGGGGCAACGCCCACCTGGTGGAGGTGACCCTGGCCGAGGGCTCGCCCGCGGCGGGCAGCTCCCTGGCCGACCTCCCGCTGCCCCGCGACGCCACCGTGGTGGCGGTGGTGCGTGAGGACCGGCTCGTCGTCCCCCGCGGCGACACCGTGCTCAGCCCCGGCGACGAGGTGATGGTGCTGGTGACGGGGGAGGCCGAGCGCGCCGTGCAGCAGCTCCTGGTGGGCGCCTGAGGGTCGCACCCCACGCCGCCGCACCCCGCCGACAGGCGTGCCCGGGCGCACGGCGGGCATCGTAGAATTCGCACGATGGAAGAGGCGGCCTTCTTCGACCTCGACAAGACCGTCATCGCGCGGGCGTCGATGGCCGCCTTCAGCCACCACTTCTACCGGGGCGGGCTCATCTCCAGGAGCACGGTGGTCCGGGTGATGGCCCGCCAGCTCGTGTACCTGCACCTGGGGGCGAGCGAGCAGAAGCTCGACCGCATCCGGGAGTCGGTGCTGCGCCTCACCCGGGGCTGGGACCAGCGCGAGGTGTCGCGCATCGTGCGCGAGACCCTCGACGAGGTCGTCGAGCCGATCATCTACGCCGAGGCCCTCGAGCTCCTCGAGATGCACCAGGCGGCCGGGCGCAAGACCTACCTCGTCTCGGCGTCGCCCGAGGAGATCGTGGCGCCGCTGGCCGAGTACCTCGGCGTGGACGGCGCCATCGCCAGCCGCGCCCTGGTCGACCTCGACGGGCGCTACACGGGGGAGATGGCCTTCTACGCCTACGGGCCGTTCAAGGCCGAGGCCATGCACGAGGTGGCCGCACGCGAGGGCATCGACCTGCGCGCCTCCTACGCCTACAGCGACTCCTACACTGACGTGCCCATGCTGGAGGCGGTGGGCCACCCCTTCGTGGTCAACCCCGACCGGGTGCTGGCCCGACTGGCGCGCGACCGGGGCTGGGAGTCACTGCAGTTCAGCCGGCCGGTGCGCCTGCGCGACCGCGTGCCGGTCCCCAACCTCCCCACGGCGGCCGCGTTGACCGGGGTGGCGCTGGCGGCCACGGGGGCGGCGGTGTTCCTCAAGCGGCACGGGCACCGGGGCGCCCGCGCCTCGGGGTGATCAGGCCTCGCGCAGGCGCTTGGCGGCGACCAGGCCCAGGGCGACGAGGATGGCGAGGATCAGGAGCTTCTTCACGACGGCGATCCTACCCACCTCGCCGTGCGCTCCACACGCCGCCGCGGAGGGCCCCCCGGGGGCCGGCCACGGGCCGGCCGGGGCGCCCGTCAGACGGTGAGCAGGTCGCGGGCGCCGGTGTCCGACGAGGGGTGGCGCAGCTTCGACATGGCCCGCGCCTCGATCTGGCGGATCCGCTCCCGGGTGAGGTTGAAGTGCTCCCCCACCTCCTCCAGGGTGCGGGGCTCGCCCCGGTCCAGCCCGAAGCGCAGGCG
>DATJBC010000278.1:0-8573 GCA_035515515.1 Acidimicrobiales bacterium | reverse complement strand
TGACGGCGCGTGCGTCGCCGCCGGGGCCCGGCGAGCCCGGAGGCCAGCCCGCCGGCGGGGTCGGCCGTGACCTCGGTCGAGTCGGGGCCGCCCACGTGCCGCGCCGGCCCGCCCAGCCCCGCCCCGGCGGGGTCGCGCCCGGTGCCCCACGTCCGCCGCGTGGCGAGGGCGCTGCCGCTCAGGCCTGGATGCGAGACCGTCCAGCACCGACGGGGGTCCCCCACCACCACGGGCGGCAGGGGACGTCCTCCGGTGTTGGTGACCGTGAGCTCGACCACGGCCAGCTGGCCCGGGGACAGGTCGACCTGCGGCGTGTTCGCCACCACCCGCAGCCAGTGACGAGTGGCCCGGCGTCGCAGCCGGACCGACACAGCGCCGAGCGCCAGGAGCACGGCCACCGAGGCGGCCACCATGACGAACTCCTCCACGCCGTAGGCGAGCCCCGCCACCGTCAGGATCACCGATCCCGCGGCCAACACCACCCCCCGGTGTGTGAGCACTGCGAAGCCCCTGGCGGACGCGTCGGTCGTGTCGCCCCGCCTAGCGCGCCCTGCCCACGGGCACGACCAGCCGGGAGAGGATCTCGGCGATGGCCGAGGACGGCGTCACCCCGGCGAGCTCAGCCGCGGGGTGGACGACGACCCGGTGCCCGAGCGCCGGCTCGGCCACCACTTTCACGTCGTCGGGGATGACGTAGTCCCGACCGCTCGACACGGCCAGGGCGGATGCCGCCCGCAGCACGGCCAGGCTGGCGCGCGGGGAGGCCCCCACGGTCAGGTCGGGATGGGCGCGTGTCTCTCCCACGAGGTCGAGGACGTAGCCCCGCACCTCGGGCGAGGTGTGCGCCCGCAGCACGGCGCGGGAGAAGGCGCGCAGGAACTCGGGGCTGCCCACCACGTCGAGGGACTCCGGCGCGGGGCGGCTGCGCACCCCGGCGAGCAGCTCGTCCTCGGCCTGGCGGTCGGGGTAGCCCACGCTGAGGCGCAGGAGGAAGCGGTCGCGCTGGCTGTGGGGGAGCGGGAACGTGCCCGCCGCGTCGTAGGGGTTCTGGGTGGCGATGACCATGAAGGGCTGCGGCAGCGCGTGGCTGACGCCGTCCGTGCTCACCTGGCGCTCCTCCATCGACTCGAGCAGCGCCGACTGCGCCTTGGGGGAGGCGCGGTTGAGCTCGTCGGCCAGCAGGATGTTGGTGAAGACCGGGCCGGGCCGGAAGACGATGCGGCCGCTGTCGCGGTCGAGCACCATGGCCCCCGTCACGTCGGCGGGGAGCAGGTCGGCGGTGAACTGCACGCGGCCGAAGCCCAGGCCGAGGGAGTGGGCCAGGGCCTTGGCCAGGGTCGTCTTGCCCACACCGGGGTGGTCCTCCACCAGGAGGTGCCCCTCGGCCATCAGGCAGCACAACGACAGGCGGACCGTCCTCTCGTCGCCGACGAAGGCGCCGCGCACCGTGTCGACCACGGCGCTGAAGGCCGCGGCCAGCCGCTCGGTGAGGGGCGGGCGGGCGTCGGCGCCGTTCTCGGCCCCGCCCGCCGGCCCCCGGGTCACGGTGGTACCCCCGGCCACGCCGGTACCGGCGGTCCCGAGGACCCCTCCAGCCACAGCTGCCCCGTCTGCCCCCTGTATCCCAGCAACCCCGTGAGGCGGTGCGGGCACGGTGATCTCGGCGCTGCGGGCGGCGTCGGCGCCCACGCCCAGCCCGGCACCCGTCCCCAGGCCGGCGCCGGGGAAGCGGCTCCCGCCGGCGGGGGTCTCGGGCACGCCGGGAGTACGGGGGCTCACGGGCAGATCCTTCACGGCGGGCCCGCAACGGCGGACGCCGGGGGCCACGGTCCGCCCGTCCGCCGGGCGCCTCCGGCGCGGCGAGCGGACGATGCCATGGGCGCGAGCCTACGTGGCACCCGGCGCAGCGGGCGTCGCGCGGCGCCGGGGCGTGGAGCGCCGCTCACGCCGCGGCGGCCCGCGGGCACCCGCCGTGCGGGCGCGCCCCGGTCAGCGCACCGGTTTGGCGATGGCGTACACGGCGAAGCCGTTGTAGCCGGCCGAGTCCTTGAGGAGGAACGGCCCGTTGAGGACGGTGTTGAGCGCGCCGTCGGGCGCCGGCCCGGCATCACCCTCGATGGTCACCACGGCGCCGTCGGGCCACACCTGGGCGACGATCCCGGTGTGCACCGAGGTGGCCGTGTTGGCTGGCCCCGAGCCGAACAGCAGGGCGTCGCCGGGCGCGGGCAGCGCGGTGGGGGGCCGCACGCCCGTGCTGCGCGCCGCCCAGGTGTAGAGGTTGCCGGTGAAGGGGATGGGCGGGACGGGCACGCCCGCCTGTCGCCACACCCACGTCACGAACAGGGAGCACCACGGCTCGCAGGGGCCGTAGGGGTTGCAGTAGGCGCCCTGGGCGTTGTTCGTGTCGGGGCCGACCTGCTCGCTGGCGATGGCGACCACCGAGGCCGACTTGGCCGTGGCCGACGGGGACGGGTCGGAGAAGGTGTAGTCCCAGTCGTCCGGCTCGAGCAGCCAGTAGCCCTTGCCGTCGGGGGTGGTGGCCATGGCCGACACCGGCGACACCGGCTTGGTGTACGACGACCCTCCGAGGTTGCGGGCGTCGCCGAAGGTGTAGACGCTGCCGTCGTCGCCCGCCTGCCAGTAGCCCTTGCCGTCGGAGGTGGCGGCCATGGCGGTGATGGCACCCGGGATGGGCTTGCCGGCGGTCGAGCCCAGGTAGGTGGCGTCACCGAAGGCGAAGACCCCGCCGTCCCCGGCGACCATCCAGTAGCCCTGGCCGTCGGGGGTGGGGGCCATCCCGGTCACGCTCGACACCAGGTGGACGCCGCCCAGCGAGCCGTAGAAGCCGGCGTCGCCGAAGGCGAAGACCCCGCCGTCGGCGGCCACGAGCCAGTAGCCCCGGCCGTCGGGCGTCGACGCCATGGCCACGATGGGCTGGTCGAGGCGGGTGCCCCCCATCGAGCCGTAGAAGCCGGCGTCGCCGAAGGCGAAGACGCCGCCGTCCAGGGCCACCAGCCAGTAGCCCTGGCCGTCGGGGGTGGGCGCCATGGCCACCACCGGCCCCGTCAGCTGGACCGCGCCCAACGACCCCGCGTAGGGGGCGTCGCCGTAGGCGAACACGCCGCCGTCGGTGGCCACCAGCCAGTAGCCCTGGCCGTCGGGGGTGGCCGCCATGCCGATGAGGGGGGAGGCCAGCGAGGTGGTGGGGGCCCCGAAGTTCTGGGCGTCGCCGAAGGTGATGATCCCGCCCCCGGGGTAGGGATGGGCCGGCGTGACCGGCTGGGCCGCCGCCGGCACGGCCGCCGTCGCCCACCACGTCACACTGGCGACGCCGAGCGCCAGCGCGGCCCACAGGACCGCCAACCGTCGCGCCACGCCCCGCCGCCGCCGGGGAGCGAGCGCAGGGCGCGCGGAGGGCACGCCCGAATTCTCGGACGGAGGCATGCCGACCTGAAGCCGTCGGCGCGCCCGCGCCGGTCCGGGCGGCGGGATGTGGCCGCCCCCCCGCCGGACGGCGCTCACCGCGGGCGGCCCGACGTCCCGACGCGCCGGGCGGCGGCGACCACCGCGGGCCAGCCCTGGCGCACGCTCGGGCACGCCGGGTGCCAGCCCGTCGTCTCCACGAAGCGGCGGTTGCTGACGCGTTGTGAGCGCGCCAGGTACGACGCCTTGGCCCCGCCCAGCTTGACGAGGCCGGCCGGGGCGACGACCGGGGGCCGGGTGCCGAGCGCGTCGGCCAGGGCCCAGAAGAACTCCCGCCGGGTGACGGGCTCGTCGTCCCCGACGTTGTAGGTGCCGGCCGGCGCCGACAGCGCGGCGACCACGGCCGAGGCGGCGTCGTCGGTGGTGACCGAGGACACGTAGGCGCCGGGGCCCGCCCCCAGCGCCACCCGGCGGCGCGCCATCGTGATCATCGCCAGCGACGAGTCGCTGTCGGGGCCGTAGAAGGCGGCGAAGCGCAGGACGACCCCCGCCCCTCCGGCCGCCGTCACGGTGGCGGCGTTGGCCTCGGCCGTGGCCGCTGACGCCAGGTTGGCCACCGGCTCCACGGGCGAGCCCTCGTCGATCCAGGCGTCGCCGCCGTCGGCGTAGAGGAAGGCCACCGACTCCTGGACGTAGCGCCCGGCGCCGGCGGCGACGGCCGCCTCGGCCAGGACCTTCGACAGCTCGGTGCGGATGCGGTCGTTCTCCTTCCAGGCGCCGGGCAGCCCCATCCGGCGCACGGCCGGGATGTGGGTGGCCAGGTTGCACAGCGCGTCGTGCCCGGCGGCCGCGGCGCGTGCCGCGTCCGGGTCGAAGATGTCGGCCTGCACCGGCCGGGCCCCGAGCCGGCGCACGAGGCCGGCACGCTCGTCGTTGCGCGCCAGGGCGGTGACGTCGTGCCCCGCCTCCACGAGCAGCGGGATGACGCGCCGCCCCAGCACCCCCGTCCCGCCGGCGACGAAGATCTTCACCGTCGGGGGTCGGCGCAAGGCAGCACGAACGGATCGTATGTCCGCGCCGCGGCGCCCTCACGTTCGCGTGCATTGTCGGCGGCACGCGGCTGGGAAAAGATGTGCAACTGTTGTTCTTGGCCGGCGCGCCGTGCGCCGCCGTGTCGCCCCTGCTGGGCGCCGTGCCGCGCCCCCCCGGTCCCTTCCCCGGCCGGGGCAACGCCCCGGGAGCGCCAATCGGGGCTTATGCGCCCGCCCCGGCCGTGCCGATGGGTTAGGTACCTGCATTTTCTTGATCTCCGCCCCGAGGGCGGCGACAGCGAGGTCGGAGCGTGGTTTTCGTCGAGGTGTTCAGGCTGCTGCTGGTCATCGCCGGGACCATCGGCGGGCTGGCGGTCGGCGACCACATCGGGCGCACGACGACCGCGCCCGCGGTGGCCATCACGCTGGGCGCGCTCGTCGCCTACCTGCTCGGCGGGGTCATCGGCCGGCTCATCGACCGCGGCCTGCGTGGCGCCGTCGGGGAGTTGCGCTCCATGCCCGCCAGCGAGGTCTTCGCCGGCTCCGTCGTGGGCACCACCGGCCTGCTGCTGGGCCTGGTGGCGGGGCTGCCGGTGGTGGCGCTGGTGCACTCGAGCGTCGACTACCCCCTGGTGGCCGCCTTCGCCTGGGTGCTGTGCGCGGCGGGGGCCCGCATCGGGGTGGCCAAGGGCAAGGAGGTCATCCGGGCGGCGGGCATGTCGCACCTCCTGGACCGGCCGGCCGAGACGCCGCCGGGCGCGGCGCTCCTGGTCGACAGCTCGGCCGTGATGGACCGGTTCCTGCTGGTCCTGGGGCGGGCCGGGCTGCTGAGCGGGGGCATCGTGGTCCCGCGCTTCGTGGTGGACGAGGTGCGCACCCTGGTGCACAGCCCCGACCTGGTGGCGTCGCGCCGGGCCCGGCGGGGGCTCGAGTCGGTCGAGGCGCTGCGGTCCCACGGGGTCGAGGTGTGGATGGACGACGACGAGGTCCCCGACTACGCCGACACCACCGACCGCGCCATCGCGCTGGCGCACCGGCTGCACTTGCGCCTCGCCACCTGCTCCATCGAGGTCGTCGAGCGGGCGGTGGCCGAGAACCTCGCCGTGGTCGACCTGCGGCGGGTGGCCGCCGAGCTGTCACCGGACCACCCCCCCGGCGAGCACCTCGTCATCGACCTCGTGAAGGAGGGCCGCCAGCCCCGGCAGGCCGTCGGCTACCTCCCCGAGGGCGACATGGTGGTGGTCAACGACGCGTCGCACCTGGTGGGGCGACGGGGGGTCGAGGTCGTGGTGTCCTCGGCCCGCCAGACCAGCCAGGGCCTGTTGGTCTTCGCCCAGCTCTTCGAGGGCGGCCCCACCCTGGCCGAGCGCGTCGGCACCCACGCCAACGCGGGCTGAGGCCCCGCTCAGGCCGCCTTCACCGCGGCGACCAGCTTGGACAGCGAATCCTTGGCGTCGCCGAAGAGCATCGTGGTCTTGGGGTCGTAGAGCAGGTCGTTGTCGATCCCGGCGAACCCCGGGCGCATGGAGCGCTTCAGGAACACGATGTTCTGGGCCTGGTCGGCGTTGATGATGGGCATGCCGAAGATGGGGCTGCCGGGCGTGTTCTTGGCCGCCGGGTTCACGGTGTCGTTGGCCCCCACCACGAGCGCCACGTCGGTGGTGCCCATGTCCTGGTTGGCGTCGTCCATCTCCTCGAGCTGGTCGTAGGGGACGTTGGCCTCGGCCAGGAGCACGTTCATGTGGCCCGGCATGCGGCCGGCCACGGGGTGGATGGCGTAGTAGACCTCCACGCCCCGCGCCGCCAGGGCGTCGGCCAGCTCGCGCGCGGTGTGCTGGGCCTGGGCCACGGCCAGCCCGTAGCCGGGGACGATGGCCACCTTGCGGGCGTAGGCCAGGAGGACCCCGATGTCCTCGGCCGTGCCGGAGCGCACGGCGCGGCCCTCGGCGCCCTCGGCGCCCTCGCCGGCGGTCACCACCGACCCGAAGGCGCTGAAGAGGATGTTGGGCAGGGAGCGGCCCATGGCGTGGCTCATCATGCGGGTGAGCAGCGTGCCGGAGGCACCCACCAGCGTCCCCGCCACGATGAGCAGCGTGCTGTTGAGCGTGAACCCCGAGGCCGCCACGGCCAGGCCGGTGAAGGCGTTGAGGAGGGAGATGAGCACCGGGGTGTCGGCGCCCCCGATGGGCAGCACGAAGATGGCGCCCAGCACGAGCGAGAGCGCCAGGACCACCACCAGCACCGCCGTGTTGGCCGTCACCACCGTGATGACCAGGAGGACCAGGATGGCCACGGCGATCGCCGCGTTGATGGCCTGCTGGCCCGGGTAGGTGATGGGGCGCCCCGTGACGAGCTCCTGGAGCTTGGCGAAGGCCACCGCGCTGCCGGCGAAGGACACCGATCCCACCAGCACGCCGAAGAGCACCTCGCAGATCCGGTAGATGGCGATGTGCTTCCCCAGGGCGATGAACTCGGTGAGCGACACCAGGGCGGCGGCACCGCCGCCCACACCGTTGAAGACGGCCACCATCTGGGGCATGGCCGTCATCTTCACCAGGCGCGCCGCGGGCACGCCGATGGCGGTGCCGATGGCGATGGCGGCGATGATGAGCACCAGGTGGCTGGTGTCGTGGTACACGGTGGGCAGCGAGAACGTCCACGCCAGCGCCACGAGCATGCCGGCCGCTCCCACCAGGTTGCCGAGGCGGGCCCGGCGCGGTGACGACAGGCCCTTCAGGGCGAGGATGAAGCCGACGATGGCGACCAGGTAGACCAGGTCGGTGGCGGTCGAGCGGCTCACGTGCCCGCCCCCGGTGCGCCCCCCCCGGTCTCGCCGCCGTCGGCGCCGGCGGCCTTGCGGTCGGAGGGCTTGGCCTTGAACATCTCGAGCATCCGGTCGGTGACCACGAACCCGCCGACCACGTTGAGCGTGGCCAGGATCACGGCCAGGAACCCCAGGACGAGCTGGGCGGTGCCGTGGGCGTCGCCCAGCACGAGCATGGTGCCCACGAGGATGATCCCGTGGATGGCGTTGCTCCCCGACATGAGCGGGGTGTGCAGGATGCTGGGGACCTTCGACACCACCTCGTAGCCCACGAAGACGGCGAGCACGAAGACGGTGATGAAGGTCATGAGCCCGGGGCCCGCGGCTGCGATCACGGCGTTGCCTCCTCGGTCGCGGCCCGGGCACCGCCCATGAGCTCGGCGGTGGGGCCGTGGACCACCTCACCGGCGCGCACGACGCAGCAGCCCGACACGATCTCGTCGTCGAAGTCGGGGGTGAGCTCGCCGTCGGTGACCACCAGGGCCAGGAAGTTGGCCACGTTGCGGGCGTAGAGGAAGCTGGCGTGGGTGGGCATGGCCGCCGGCGGGTTGGCCAGCCCGCACACGACCACCCCCCGGTGGTCGATGTCCTTGCCCGCCTGGGTGAGCTCGCAGTTGCCGCCGCCGTCGGCCGCCATGTCCACCACCACCGAACCCTGGGCCATGCCCTCGACCATGGCCGTGGTCACGAGGAGGGGGGCCTTGCGCCCGGGGACGGCCGCGGTGGTGATCACCACGTCGGCGGCCGCCACCTCGGTGCCGATCAGCTCGCGCTGGCGGGCCAGGAAGTCCTCGGACTGCTCCCGGGCGTAGCCGCCCGCCCCCTCCTGGGTCTCGAGCTCGAGCTCCACGAAGGCGGCACCCAGCGACTGGACCTCCTCCTTGGCCGCCGCCCGCACGTCGTAGGCGCGCACCTGGGCGCCGAGGCGTCGGGCCGTGGCGATGGCCTGCAGGCCCGCCACCCCCGCCCCCAGCACGAGCACCTTGGCGGGCGGGACGGTGCCCGCGGCGGTCATGAACATGGGGAAGAACTTGGGGAGGCGCTCGGCGGCGGCCAGCGCGGACAGGTACCCCGACACCGTGGCCTGCGAGGACAGGGCGTCCATCGACTGGGCGCGGCTGATGCGGGGGACGAGGTCCAAGCTGAAGGCCGTGGCCTTCTGCGCCACCAGCGCCCGCACCGTGTCGAGCTGGGAGGCGGGCGCCAGGAAGCTCACATAGCTGAGGCCGTCGGGGGCGGCGTCCACCTCGGACGGGCTCGGGGCGTTGACCCGGGCCACCAGGGCCGCCCCGGCC
>DATJBC010000277.1:0-2446 GCA_035515515.1 Acidimicrobiales bacterium | reverse complement strand
GCGGCTCAGACGTGGTGAGGGTGACCGACAACCAGTGCGGCGACCTGCAGGTCGCTCATCCAGGGCACCAGACGTTCAGCGTCGTGAACGCCTCACACCGGGCCGCCCAGATAACGCTCGAGGATGCCTCGGGCGGCGCCGTGGCCCAGATCGCGGTCATCGGCCCTGGCACCACCGTCGACATGCCAGCCGACCTCGGCCATGGCACCTATACCTTCAACTGCTCCTCGGATCTCGGGGTCTTGGCCTCGGCACCGGTGCGGGTGACGGGGAACGCCATCGGCTCGTCGGCCCGCGGAGTGCAGATGGTCACCCTGGACGAGCTCGTCCCCCCGAACCGGGCCTACGAGACCTACGCAGCCCAGCAACTGACCAGCCTGGCCGGGGCGGTGACGACCATTGAGCGTGACCTGGCGGCCGACAATCTGGCGGCCGCCCGCAGCGACTGGTTGAGCGCCATGGTCGACTGGGAGCGAGTTGGGGCTTCCTACGACAGTTTCGGCGGCGAGGGCGAGGCGGTCGACGGTCTCCCGGGCGGGCTCCCCGGCGGGGTCAACGACCCCGACTTCACCGGTCTGCACCGCTTGGAGTACGGCCTGTGGCACGGACAGAGTGCGAGTGCGCTCCTTCTCATCGCCAAGGCGTTGTCTACCAGCGTGGCCACGCTGCAAGGAAACCTCGACTCGACGGATATCGCTGGGGACCCCACCAATCTGCCGACCCGGGCGCATGAAATCCTCGAAGACGCCTTGCGGGACCATCTGTCGGGCATCGATGACCTCGGAGCGGGCGCTGCCTACCCCGAGACGGCGGCCGACCTCCAGATCACCCGATTCGTCCTCGGGGAGCTCGCACCGCTCATCGAGGCGCGGTCCCCGCATCTCGTGGCCACCGCTGACAATCAGATGGACGCGCTACAGACCGCACTCGGCACGGCCCAGGACAATGGGGGGTGGCAGACGCCCCAGCAGGTCTCGCAGATCGCCCGCGAACACATCGATGCATCGTTGGGCTCCCTCCTCCAAACGCTCTCGTCGGTACCCGGCCTGCTACAGGTGCCCGGGCTCGGCGGGGGTGAGGACGGAGGCAGCTGATGGCGTTCCCGCCGTCGAACTTCAGTCGCCGAAGCCTCTTCAAGGGCGCCGTCATGGGCGCCGCGGGCACCGCCCTGACGGGCGGAGGCATCCTGGGTGTCGCCCAGTCCGCGGACGCCCAGTCCGCGGACACCGGCTCCGCCTCGTACCCCTTCCACGGCGCCCATCAGGCAGGCATCCTCACCCCCGCCCCGGCGGAGAAGCAGAGCGCGGCCTGCTTCGCGGCCTTCGATCTCACCGCCGCCTCGAAGACAGAGGTCGCCGACCTCATGCAGATCCTCACCACGAGGAGCCGCTTCCTCGCCACGGGCGGCCCGCCTTCCGAGCCACAGTTCGACGAGCCGCCTACCGACAGCGACGTGCTCGGGCCCACCATCCCAGCGGACGGCCTCACCGTCACTGTCGGCCTGGGCTCCAGCGTCTTCGATAATCGATTCGGTCTCTCCGACAAGAAACCCAAGCGCCTCACGCCCATGCGCGTCTTCCCCGACGATTCCCTCGACCCGGCCTGGCTCCACGGCGACCTTCTCCTGCAGCTGTGCGCCCATCACCCCGACACCGTGCACCACGCCATCCGGGACATCGCCAAGCACACCCGTGGTGCGATGCAGCCACGCTGGAAGATCGAGGGCTATGCGGCTCCGCCTCGTCCGTCTGGAACACCTCGCAACTTGCTGGGTTTCAAAGACGGGACCGCCAATCCTGTCAGCGACCTCGCCGCCAGGTTGGTCTGGGTCGACGACCCGGGCGAGCCCTCGTGGGCCCAAGGGGGCTCGTATCAGGTGGTGCGCCTGATTCGCATGTTGGTGGAATTCTGGGACCGGGTGTCTCTGACAGAGCAGGAAGGGATGTTCGGCCGCCGTCGCGACTCAGGCGCCCCGCTTGACGGCAACAACGAATTCGACACCCCGGACTACGGCGCCGACCCCCAGGGCGAAGTGATCCCCCTCACGGCGCACATTCGGCTCTCGAACCCCCGGACCAGGGCCACGGCCAACCAGAGACTGCTCCGGCGCTCCTACAGCTACGACCTCGGTCTCGATGCCAACGGGAACCTGCAGGCCGGTCACGTTTTCGTCTGTTTCCAACAGGACGTGCACCGGCAATTCGAGAGCGTCCAGACGCGCCTCGTCGGAGAACCTCTTGTCGACTATGTTCAGCCCTTTGGCGGCGGCTACTTCTTCGTCGTGCCGGGCGTAGGAGACAAACACGACTGGTACGGGCGGCGACTGCTCATGTAGAGCATGTTCCGCAATACCGAGTCTACGTCGTCGACGACCAGCTCCGCCTCGAGGGCTGGCCGGCCGACCTGTCGACGAAGTACGGCGACCTCGTGATGACCTCGATGGCGA
>DATJBC010000276.1:0-9319 GCA_035515515.1 Acidimicrobiales bacterium | reverse complement strand
GCTCACGAGGCCGCCGACCGGACCTCGAGCTCGAGTCCTTCGAACGTCCCCGCCTCGAGCCACCCCTCGAGCAGCTCGCGGTAGGCGAACCAGTCGCCCATCCCGCGGCCGTAATTGCCGTTGCGGGGCTTGAGCGCCTCGGGATGGCCCTCGTTGTTGATGCGCGACGGCGTGCAGGCCGACATCACCGCGCTGGCGTCGATGAAGGAGTCGACGACCTTCTGGGTCCAGGCCTGTTCGGCCTCGGCCCGCACGTCGAACACCTGCACGCCGCCTCGCTCGAGCATCCCGATGGCACGGCCCACGAACTCGCCCCCCAGCACCGCCACCTGCGTGTAGTTGACCGTCACGACCGCCTGCTGGCCCGGTGCCGGCATGACGAACATGTTGGGGAAGCCCCGGCTGGTCATGCCGAACAGGCTGGCGGCACCGTCCGCCCACTTGTCGGCGAGGGTCACGCCGCCCCTCCCTACGATCTCGTGGCCGACACGCCGGAACAGCGGTGTGAGCTCGGGCTCGAATCCCGTGCCGTAGACGATGCAGTCGACCTCGTACTGCGCGCCGTCGACGAGCGGCCCCGCCTTGGTGATGCGCTCGATGCCCGCCGGACAGTCGACCAGGGTCACGTTGGGGTTGTTGAAGGCGAGCAGGTACTCGTCGTGGAAGCACGGCCGCTTGCACAGGTACCGGTAGTAGGGCTTGAGGATCTCGGCCGCGGCGGGGTCGGACACGAGCTCCTCCACCCGGTGCCGGTGCTCCTCCATGATCTCGTAGTCGAGCTCCTCGGCGCTGCGCAGGTACTCGGCAGTCGTCATGCCCTCGCGTCGGGGGGGATGGTGGACCGCCGCGTAGTGGTGGGTCCACCCGTCGTCGACCTCGTCGACGTCCACGGGGCGGCCCAGCATGATCGCCTGGAAGTTGTCCATGCGCTCGCGTTGCCAGCCGTGGCCGAGCCCGTCGCCGAAGCCGGGGTCGGTGGGGCGGTTGCCCCGCACGCCGATGGCCGAAGGGGTGCGCTGGAAGACGTAGAGGTGCTTGGCCGCCGCCGCCAGGGGCGGCACGCACTGGATGCCGCTGGCGCCCGTGCCCAGGAGGGCGACCACCTTGTCCCCCAGGCGGTCCAGGGGCTCGAGCGAGCCCCCACCGGTGTACGCGTAGTCCCACCGAGCGGTGTGGAAGGCGTGCCCCGCGAAGTCCTCCATCCCGGGGATGGCGGGGAGCTTCATGAGGTTCAGGATCCCCACGGCCAGCACGTACCAGCGGCAGCTGACGACGTCGCCCCTGTCGGTGTGCACGCGCCAGCGGGCGCCGTCCTCGTCCCACTCGGCCCTGGTCACGCCCGTGTGGAACAGGGCGTCGTCCACCAGTGCGAAGCGCGCCGCGATGGCCTCGAGATGGGAGAGGATCTCCCCGCCGAAGGCGTACCGATGGGTGGGGATGTAGTCGAGCTCCTCGAGCATCGGCATGTAGATGTAGGACTCGACGTCGCACATCACGCCCGGGTAGCGGTTCCAGTACCACGTGCCGCCGATGCCACCGGCCTGGTCGATGATGCGTATCCGCGTCACCCCCGCCTTGCGGAGGTTGGCGCCCGCCAGGACCCCGGCGATCCCCCCGCCCACGATCACGACGTCGACCTCCTCGGTGACCGGGTCGCGGGCGGTGACCGGGGTGAAGGGATCGTCGCGGTAGCGGGCGAAGTGCTCGTCGGCCCTCAGGTCGCGGATGTCGGCCCGGCCCGGTACCAGGCGCTTGTCGCGCTCGGCGAGGTACTTGGCGTGAACGACCTCGGGGTCGTACGGTGCCGCCCCGCCTGCGCCCGCCGCCGGTCCCATGGTCGAAACTGTACCGGCACCGGGCGATGGCAGATCCGACCGCCACGCCACCGACGATGCCGCTCTGCGCCCACCGGCCGCGTTCGTCACGACGGCGTGCACAGGTGGCCATGTCCCGGTGGGCGTCGTGCCCGCGCCCGGGGCGGGGCGGCCTCAGGGGCGGCCCGCCGCGTCGGCGAAGAGCGACACAACGTCGGCGGGGCCCTCCACCAGCCGGCGCACGACATCGGCGGGGTGGGCCCGGGTGAGGACGTCGGCCGTCTGCTGCGCGGAGCCCAACGTCAAGGGGCCCATGGTCCAGGTCCCCTCGGGTGAGGCCGGAATGCCCGGCTCCAGCCCGGCCATGGCGGCGGCCACCTCGACGCCCGGTGACAGGAATCGCCGCTCGGCGAGGGAGCTCCGGCCGAGGGCCCGCCGGATCTGCGAGTGGTGGATCCAGCGCTCCAGGTACTCGCGGGCGATGGCCTGCCAGAATGGCGAGGGCTCCCCCCGCTGCGCGCCGAACAGCCCCACCGGCTCGCCGGGTCCCTCGGGGTCGACGGAGCGGTAGTACTGCTCGGTCCAGATCCCGGCGACGTGCAGCAGCTCTGTGAGTGTCCGGCCGCTCAGGAAGCGCGCCGTGGCCACCCAGCGGTCGTTGAAGGTGTCGAGCCTGACACGGAAGTCGGCATCGGGGAGCTCGGGAGCGAGGAGCGATACGCCGTCGACGGCGCCGTCGCGCTGGCGGCTCAGCAGCGACAGGTCGTCACCCAGGATGTGGGCGGCCACGCCGTGCACGGTGTACGCCGGGCACTCCGTCGACGCCTGCCACTCGTCGTCGGTAAGCCCCTCGAGGAGATCCACGAGCGCAGTGCGCTCGGGCATGTACGCGTCGAGGACGAGGGAGATCGACGAGGCACCGAGCATGGGCCATTATCGCCGACGGCGCCCGCTCTATTGCTGGCGGCGCAGCCACATGATTCAATCGGGCCCACCCGACGTGCTCGAGGACGGCCATGGACGCGGACACCGCAGTTGCCTTCGACCCCTTCTCGGTCTTCTCGTTGGAGGATCCCTACCCGCTCTACCGGGCGTTGCGCGACGAGGCGCCGGTCCACTACGTCGAAGACGCCGATCTCTGGGTCGTGACGCGCTACGACCATTGCCTCGAGGTGCTCCGCGACCCCGAGCTGTTCTCCTCCAAGCTGGGGATGCGGATGGCCTTCGCCCAGTCGCGCCACCGTCAGCGGACAGCGGATGACCAGGCACAGGATCCCTTCGAGGCGATGGGCGAGAACCTGCGCGTCCTCATCGCCATCGACCCTCCCGACCACGTGCGGCTCCGGAGGCTGCTGAGCCGACCCTTCACCCCTCGTGAGATCGGCGTCCACGACGGGTGGATGCGCCCGCTGTGCGAAGAGCGCTTCGCAGCGCTCATGGACGCCAACGCCGAGGGCGTGGCGGACTGGGTGCGGGACTTCACGTGGCCGTTCCCCGTGCTGGTGATCGGCGAGTTGATGGGGATCCCGGCGTCGATGCGTGGCGACTTCAAGCGCTGGTCCGACGACCTCATCGGGACGTACGTGGGCGGCACGGCCACACCCGGCGAGGAGCGCATGGCGAGCCTGGCCGAGATGGTGGCGTTCTTCGACGCGGAGATCACCCGGAGACGCTCGGAGCCGGGCGGGGACCTCATCAGCATGCTCATCCACAAGACCGAGGCCGACGAGCAGCCGTTGACGGCCGAGGAGCTGGTCATGTTCTGCGTGCTGCTGCTCGTGGCCGGGAACGAGACCACGACGAACCTGCTGTCCAACGTGGTCAAGGTCATGGCCGCGGACCCCACCGTCCTGCCCGGCCTGCAGGCCGATCCCGCCACGGTCCCCCCCGCCGTCGAGGAGGCCCTGCGCTACGAGAGCCCCGTCCAGGCGGTCCCCCGGGCGACCACGCGTGCCACCGAGCTGGGCGGTACGCGCATCCCCGAGGAGGGCGTCGTGCTCGCCTACATGGGCGCCGCCAACCGCGACGAGCGCCACTATGCCGACCCCGACCGCTTCGACACGGCCCGCAACCCCGTCGACCACCTCGGGTTCGGCAGTGGGATCCACCTCTGTCTCGGTGCCCCTCTCGCCCGCCTCGAGGCCCAGATCGCCCTGGAGACGCTCAGCCGTCAGGTGACGACGATCGAACTGACGGGGCCTCCGGTGCCGACCGGGGGGCTGCTCCTGCGGGGGTCGTCGTCGATGCCCGTGCACCTCGCCCCGGCCTGACAGGCTCGCACGCCTGGGGCACCGGCCGGCTGCGCCGGCGGCCTCGGTCAGGTGGCGTCGGGATGGCGGGGGTGCTGGTGCCGGGGCGAGGAGGCGCCGCGGGGCCGCTCCCGGCGCACCGTGCCGCCGAAGCCGAGGAGCCGCAGCACGAACAGTCCCAGTCGGGTCGGGTCCTTGGCGCGCTGCGCGGCCTCGGCCTCGGCTTCGTGGCCCCCCGTGACGTGATAGTCGCGCCCCGTGTATCCCCGCCGGTAGCGCGACGCCACGTCGGTGCAGCCTACGGCACAAGGGGCGCAGCGGACGCGACGGCTACGGTGTGGCCGTGACCGGCGCCGGGACGTCTGCTCCCGCCGGGCAGCCCGCGGATCTCCGTTGGGACCCCCTGGACGACTCGCTCAAGGCCGACCCTCATCCCATCTGGCGGCGGATGCGGGACGAGGCGCCCCTCTACTACGACGAGCGCCTCGACTTCTGGGCGCTCAGCCGCTTCGAGGACGTGGAGCGCGCCCATCGCGACCCGAAGCTCTTCAGCTCGGCCCACGGCACGGTGCTCGAGCTCATGACGGCCGAGCGCCTGCGCGAGGGACTCATGATCTTTCTCGACCCGCCCGAGCACACCCGCCTGCGACGGCTCGTGTCCCGGGCCTTCACCCCCCGGCGGGTGGCCGAGCTCGAGGACCAGATCCGGGCCGTGTGCGCAGGGCTGCTCGACGCCCAGGCGGGCTCGGCCCGCTTCGACTACGTCGCCGACTTCGCCGCGCACCTCCCGGCCACGGTGATCGCCGCGCTGCTGGGGGTGCCGCCCGGCGACCGTGATTCCGTGCGCCACCACATCGACCAGCTGTTCCACCTCGACCCCCGCACCGGCATGGTCAACGACGTCTCCGCCCAGGCCATGGGCTGGCTCTGGGGCTACATGGAGGGGCAGTTCGACCGGCGCGCCGCGGAGCCGGCCGACGACATGCTCACCGACCTGCTGCACGCCGAGATCGCCGAGGCCGACGGGTCGACCCGCCGGCTGACCCGCTCCGAGGCCGGCGAGTTCGCCCTGCTCATCATCAGCGCGGGGACCGAGACGGTGGCCCGGCTGCTCAGCTGGGCGGCCGTCGTCCTCGACCGGCATCCGGGCCAGCGTGCCGAGCTGGCCGCCGACCCGGCGCTCGTCCCCAACGCGGTGGAGGAGCTCCTGCGCTTCGAGGCGCCGTCGCCGGTCCAGGGGCGCTGGCTGACGGCGCCCGTCGAGCTCTACGGGACGACCGTCCCGGCCGACGCCAAGGTGCTCCTGCTCACGGCCTCGGCGGGCCGCGACGAGCGGGCCTTCCCCGACCCCGACCGCTTCGACATCCACCGCCGCTTCGACGCGCACCTCTCCTTCGGCTACGGCGTGCACTTCTGCCTGGGCGCCGCCCTGGCCCGCATGGAGGGCCGGATCGCCCTCGAGGAGACGCTGGCGCGCTACCCGACGTGGTCCGTCGACATCGACGCCGCCGTGCTGCTCCACACGAGCACGGTACGGGGCTACAGCCACGTGCCCATCACCGTGCCCGCCGGCTCCCGGCACTGAGGCCCGAACCGAGAGGAGGAGGAACCGATGACCGTGACCCACGAAGACACCCGCGGGGCGATCTTCATCGATCCCCTCGCCTACGCCGACCAGGAGACCTGGCACGCCGTGGCCGCAGACCTGCGGGCGGACGCACCGGTGCTGCGGGTGGAGGCGGAGGGCTACACACCGTTCTGGGCCGTGACCCGCTACGAGGACGTCTTCGACGTGTCGCGCCACAACGACCGGTTCCTCAACACGCGGAACTCGGTCCTCGGCCCCGACATGCAGTTCGAGATGTTGGGCACCCTTGGCATCGAGCCCAAGACGCTCATCCACATGGACGGGGTCGAGCACCGCGAGCACCGCGCCGTGGCCAACACCTGGTTCCGGCCGCGTGCGGTGTCCCAGCGCCAGGCGGCCATCGACGCCATCGCCGAGCATTTCGTCGACCGGTTCCGCGAGCTCGGGGGGCGTTGCGACTTCGCCCAGGACATCGCCGTCCCCTACACCCTCCGGGTGATCATGAGCATCTTCGGCGTGCCGGCCGAGGACGAGGCCACCATGCTCCGGCTGACCCAGGGCCTCTTCGGTGCGGCCGACCCCGAGTACCTGGGGGACCTGAGCGACCCGTTCACCATGATCACCGAGACGATCGGCGAGTTCGAGGAGTACTTCGCCACCCTCGCGGCCGAGCGTCGCGCCCATCCCGCCGACGACCTGGCCACCGTGATCGCCAACGCCGAGGTGGGCGGCTGCCCCATGGACCGGCACGCCACCATGTGGTACTTCACGATCGTGGCCACGGCGGGCCACGACACGACCTCGTTCGCCCTGACGGGCGGGCTCGAGGCGCTCATCCGGCACCCCGCGCAGGTGCGGGCGCTGCAGCAGGACCCCTCGCTGGTCCCCAACGCGGCGGAGGAGATGATCCGCTGGACCTCGCCGGTCCGCCACTTCCTGCGCTACCTGACCGAGCCCGCCGTGCTGTCGGGGGTACGGGTGCCCGCCGGGGACCGCCTCCTGCTCTCCTACCCGTCGGCGAACCGTGACGAGCGGGTCTTCGACGAGCCCATGCGCTTCGACGTCACGCGACCCAACGCCAACCGCACGCTCGCCTTCGGAGGCGGGGAGCACTTCTGCCTGGGCTCCACCTTCGCCCGGCGCGAGATCCGGACCATCCTGCCCAAGCTGCTGGCTGCCGTGGAGGACATCACCCTCGACGGCGATCCCGAGCACGCGCAGGCGAACTTCGTGGGCGGGGTGAAGCACCTGCCGGTGCTGGCCAGGTTCCGGTGAGCCCCCGCGGGCGTCTCCGACACGTGCGGGCCGCCCCGCCGCCGTAAGCTGGCCCCGTGAGCTTCATCCTCCGCAAGCTCCTCGCCGTGCTCCGGGTCCGCCGGGAACGGCGCAAGCGCGGCCTCTGAGCCCGGCCGTCACGGCTCGGGGTGTCACCCGGGCGGGCGGTTCCTAGCGCGCCAGCCGCGCCACGCGGCGCAGGGGGATGACAGGCGCGTCCTCGTCGTCCACGAGGCACTGCATGGACGGATGATCGCCGAAGCGGGCCCGCCGGCGGGCGGCCAGGTCCACCACCACGGTCCCGAACGCACAGTCGGGGCAGTCGGACGCGCCGTGGGCGACCGAGCAGGGGACGAAGCTGGCATGGATCTTGAACCAGTCCCCCCGGGTCAGCTGCTTGGGGCAGCGGTGGCTGGTGCAGGTCATGGCGTCGTCGCGGTGGACGATGACGGTCCCCGGACACAGCGGCATCGGCGTGAGCTTCATGGCGGCCCTCCCTGTCGCGGACAGCTTCCTGCGCAGGGGTCACAGCGCCGCCAACCGAAGGTCAATACCGGGCCAACCACACCGGCGCGCCGGCCCCGGTGGCCACCGGGCGCGACGGCCGGACGCGGGCCGTGGCCGTCGTTGTGAAGGGCCCCGAATGGGGCGCCTAGCCCCGGAGCCGGCCGGCGGCCGCTCTCGCCGAGGCCCGGCGTCGCCGGCGGCCCGCCGGCGACGCCGGCGATACAGTCTCGCCCGATGGCGCCGAAGGGCACGGACGGGGGCGACTACCGGGACCGCTGGATCCGCTGCACGCCGACCGAGCTGCAGATCCGCGCCTACTACTTCCCCTGGGGGACCAAGCGCATCCCCTACGGCACGATCAAGGGCGTCCGCAGGGTGGCCATGGGCACCCTCACCGGGCGGGCGCGCATCTGGGGGTCGGCCAACCCCGGCTACTGGGCCAGCCTCGACCCGGGCCGGCCCGGCAAGCAGGTCGGCCTCATCCTCGACCTGGGGCGGCGGGTCAAGCCCTTCATCACCCCCGACGACCCCGAGGCCGTGGAGCGCACCATCCGCGCCCGCGCCGGCATCGCCTCCGACGAAGGCGGCCCGGGGCGCGCCCCCGTGGTCTGAGGCGCCCGCCCCCTCCTGCACAGGGGGCCCGCCCACCTGGCCCGGCCCCATGGCCCCCGTGGCCGGGCGGCATCGTCTGAATTGACGAGACGCCGCCATCACAACACGGGGGAAATTTTTCGTGATGTTTTCGCGAACGTTTCGTGCCACGATGCGGGGATGACAGGGGAGCGGCTCGACCGCAGGCAGGTGCTGGCAGGGGGACTGGGGGCGGCCATCGCCTTGGGGGGGCCGGCTTCACAGTTGATGCGGAAGAACGCCCACCGCGTGGTGAAGGCGGCGACGTCGATGGAGCCCGCCGGGTCGGACCTGGGTGCCGTCGAGCACGTGATCTTCCTCATGCACGAGAACCGATCCTTCGACCACTACTTCGGCACCCTGGGAAGCGTGGACGGGTTCGACACCCCGTCGTCGGCCTTCCAGCAGGCGTGGCCGGGGGGCGCCAGCAGCACCCTGCTGCCCTTCCACCTCGACACGAGCGATTCCGATGCCGAGTGCACGTCGGATCTCGACCATACGTGGAAGGGCGAGCACCTGTCGTGGAACAACGGGGCGATGGACAGGTTCGTGTCCACGCACGTCTCGAGCCAGTACGAGGGCCCGGCCTTCGGCACGACCACGATGGGCTACTACACCCGGAACGACATCCCCTTCTACTTCGCGCTCGCCCAGGCCTTCACCATCTGCGACAACTACTTCTGCTCGGTGCTCGGGCCGACCCACCCGAACCGTCTCATGCAGATGACCGGCACCCTCGACCCCACGGGCGCCCACGGGGGGCCCGTCCTGGTCACCAACACCGACAACGACGTGGAATTCACCTGCACCTGGCCGACCATGCCCGAGGTGCTCGAGGAGCACAACATCTCGTGGCGCGTCTACAACCCCCACGGCAGGCAGTACACCCCCGGGGGGGGCGACTCCATGGTCCTGTGCAAGAACCCCCTCATGTATTTCAAGCAGTACCAGCACAAGCGCAGCGGCAAGCTCTACAAGAACGCCTTTCTGTACCACGGGGTCAACGTGGTGGGGGGTGCGTACACCACACCGGGGGTCAACCGGTTCGCGTACGACGTCAAGCACAACAAGCTTCCCGCCGTGTCGTGGATCATCCCGCCCGTCGGCTACGACGAGCACCCCCCGGCGCCCTCCGCGCTGGGGGAGTGGTACACGGCCCAGGTCCTTCTCACGCTTCTGTCCAACCCCACGGTGTGGAAGAAGACCGTGCTCTTCATCATGTACGACGAGAACGACGGGTTCTTCGACCATGTGGC
>DATJBC010000275.1:0-11214 GCA_035515515.1 Acidimicrobiales bacterium | reverse complement strand
ACCTGGGCCACGTCGGCGCCGCCCACGACGTCGTGGCGCTTGGCGTAGCGGTCGACGTACGCCTGGCCCGACAGGGTGCGGATCTCGAACATGAGCTCATCGGTCACCACCCGGAGCGTGAGGGGGTCCGACGCCTCCTCCCCGGCGATGCGCGTCAGGTCCAGGGGCGGCCCGAAGCGCACCGTCACCCTGCGGAACGGGCGGGGGCGGTTCGACCCCGGGCGCTGCACCTCGGAGGTCCCCACCAGGCCCACGGGGACCACCGGCGCGCCGCAGCCCAGCGCCAGGCGGGCCACGCCGGTGTGGCCCCGGTACAGGCGGCCGTCGGGGGAGCGGGTCCCCTCGGGGTAGATGCCCAGCACGTTGCCCGCCGCCAGCACGTCCCGGGCGGCGGCCAGGGCCCGCTCGGAGGCCGAGCCGCCCTCGCGGCGCATGGGGATCTGGCCCGCGGCGCGGAAGAACCACGCCGTCTTCCACGAGTCGAAGTACTCGGCCTTGGCCACGAACGTGACGCGGCGCAACAGCACGAGCGGCAGGAACATCGAGTCCAGGAAGGCCACGTGGTTGGGCGCCAGGATGACCGGGCCGCGCGCCGGCACGTGCTCGCGGCCTTCCACGCGCACCCGCCACACGAGGAAGAAGATGGGGCTGAGCAGCGCCTTCAGCACCCAGTAGGCCACGGGGGCACACGGTAGCGCGCCCCACCGCGCGTCGAGGCGGGCGCGCCACGCCCCGTCGGCGCGCCGCGCACGTCCCCCGCGACGGCGCCATGCCCGGCGGTAGCGTGCAGCGTCATGGCCCGCCGGTTGACCGCACGCGGGCAGCGGCGGCGCCTCGAGCTCCTCGACTACGCCGCCCGGCGCTTCGCCTCCCAGGGGTACCACCCCACGTCGGTGACCGACATCGTCGAGGGCCTCGGCGTGGGGAAGGGGGTCTTCTACTGGTACTTCGCCTCCAAGGAGGAGCTGTTCCGCCAGATCCTGGGTGACGCCCAACGCGACCTGCGCCGCACCCAGCGCCAGGCCATCGCCGACGAGCCCGACCCCGTGCGCCGCATCGACGCCGGCATCCGGGCCTCGGTGGCGTGGCTGGACGCCAACCGCCACCTGTTCGTCCTCCTGGAGTTCGCCCGCACCGAGGAGCGCTTCGCTCCGCTCGTCCGCCAGGGCGAGGAGCAGGCGGTGGCCGACGCCCTCCCCCACGTGAAGGCGGGCATCGCCGCCGGGCTCATCCGCCGCGAGGACCCGCTCGTGCTGGCGCACGCCATCCTGGGCGTGACCAACCGCCTGGCCCGGGTGCTCGTCCTCGAGCAGGACCGCTCGGCCGACGAGGCGGGCGAGGCGGCGGTGGCCTTCTGCCTGGAGGGGATGCTGTCCGCCGCCGCGGCGCGGCGGCGCCTGGGACGGGGCGCGGAGTGAGCCGGGCGCGGCGCGCTGGCCCGCCGGCGCCGTGAGCGCGCGCACCTTCTCGTTCCGCTACGGCGCCTTCCGAGGGCTGTTGTCGGCCATGGGCATGGGGCCGCGCCGCAGCCGCATCGTGCTGAGCGGCGACGCGCTGGTGGTCCGCATGGGGTGGGCGTTTCGCGCCACGGTGCCGCGCGCGGCGATCACCGACGTGCGCGCCACCCGCGGCATCGTGGGCGGCATCGGCGTGCACGGCTGGCGGGGGCGCTGGCTCGTGAACGGCGCCGCCCGCGGGCTCGTCACCCTCGCCATCGACCCGCCCTGCCGGGGCCGCATGGTGGTCCCCGTGCAGGTCAGCGAGCTCACCATGAGCCTCGAGGACCCCGACGCCTTCATGGAGGCGCTCGGGCCCCGGTGAGCGCCGGCGCCGGCGGCGGCCGACGCCGGCGTCAGCGGAGCTTGGTGAGCGCCCGCCGCAGGTTGCGCACGGCCTGGCCGATGCGCTGCTCGTTCTCGATGAGGGCGAAGCGCACGTGCCCGTCACCCCCCGGGCCGAACCCCACGCCCGGTGAGGTGGCCACCTCGGCCTCCGACACCAGGAACGAGGCGAACTCGAGGGACCCCATCTCGAGGTAGGGCTCGGGGATCGGCGCCCACACGAACATCGTCCCCTGGGGCGGGGTGAGGCTCCAACCGATGCGGTTGAGGCCGTCGCACAGGGCGTCGCGGCGGGCCAGGTAGGTGTCGTTCACCCACTTGGGGTAGTCGGGAGCCTCGTTCATGGCCACGATGGCGGCGATCTGGATGGGCTGGAACGTCCCGTAGTCGAGGTAGCTCTTCAACTTCGTCAAGGCGGCGACGATCTCGGGGTTGCCCACGAGGAACGCCACCCGCCAGCCCGCCATCGAGAACGACTTGGTGAGCGAGTACAGCTCCACGGCCACGTCCTTGGCCCCCGGCACCTGCAGGATCGAGGGGGGCCGGTAGCCGTCGAAGGCGATGTCCGCGTAGGCGAAGTCGTGGACGAGCACGATGTCGTGCTCCCGGGCGAAGTCGACGATGCGCTGCATCCAGGCCAGGTCGACGCACGCCGTGGTCGGGTTGTGGGGGAACGACAGCACGATCACGCGGGGCTTGGGCCACGCCGACTCCCACGACTCCATGAGGTTGTCGAAGAAGGCCTCCGACGCCGGCGGGCCCTCGGTGTTGGGCGTCTGCTCCAGGCGGACCTGGCGCACCTCGGCTCCGGCGAACAACGGGGCGTAGATGTGGATGGGATAGGAGGGCGAGGGCACCAGCGCGCTGTCGCCGGGGCCCAGCAGCACCCACATGAGGTGCGACAGGCCCTCCTTGGCGCCGATGGTCGTCACCACCTCGGTCTCGGGGTCGAGATCCACCCCGAAGCGCCGCAGGTAGAGCGAGGAGATGGCCTGGCGCAGCTTGGGGATGCCGCGGCTCGCCGAGTAGCGGTGGTTGCGGGGGTTGTGGACGGCCTCGGCCAGCTTGTCGACGGCCGCCGGCGGCGACGGCAGGTCGGGGTTGCCGAACCCCAGGTCGACGACGTCACGACCGGCTCGACGGGCGGCCAGCTTCAGCGCCTCGATGTGCGCGAAGACGTAGGGAGGAAGGCCGTTGATCCGTCGGAACTCCATCACGCGAGGTTATCCCTCGCCCGGCGCCGCTCCTCCGCCACGCCCGGCGGCGCGCCCGGGGCGTGACGCCGGCGTCAGGCGTCGCGCACCGCGGCGGCCGCCTCGGCCACGGCCTCGACCGAGTCCGGCCACGCGCACACCGCCCATGTGGCACCGGCGCGCGCCAGCTCCGCCAACCACTCGGCCATCTCCGGCACGGCGGCGGCCACCGGGCCCGCCCACGTCACCTCGCAGCGGGCGGCCAGGCCGGCCAACGCCGCGGGCTGGCCCTCCCACAGGTTCAGCGCCGCACCGAGGTCGAGGGCCAGCGCGGTGGTGGCCCTGGAGCCGCCCCCCACCCACACCGGCACCCCGGCGGCGAGCAGGGGCCGGGCGCAGGCGGCCAGCGCCTGGCGGCGGGCGTCGGCGGGCGGGTAGGGGACGCCGTAGGCGAGGTTCTCGGCCGCGCTCTTGGCGTCGCCCGTGCCCAGCCCGGCGATGACCCGGCCCGGGGCCATGTGGTGCAGCGACAGGAGCTCGGACACGAGCAGGGCGTCGGGCACGAGCCCGACGCGCGCCACCAGGGGGCCCAGGCACACCCGCGAGGTGGCCGCCGCCAGCGCGCCCAGCACGGGGAAGGCGGCCAGGGCGGGGCGCCCGGGCGCGCCCATCGGCCACAGATGGTCGAAGACGAACACCCCGTCGAGCCCGGCGTCCTCGGCGCGGCGGGCGGCGTCGAGGGCCAGCGCGTCGTCCCGGAACGTCGGAAGGGTGACCCCCACCCGCACGGCGCCGCCCGCGTCCGCTACAGGGCGTCGGCCCGGTAGCGGTCGCCCGCCCTGGCCACCAGGGCGGCGCCGATCGCCCCGGCGCGCTCGCCGAGCACGGCGGGCACGATGCGGACCGGGGGGCGCGCCGCATGGCCCTCGACCAGCTCGTCGAACGACGCCTGCACCCGGTCGAGGACCAGGGTGACGGTGTCCACCAGCCCGCCCCCGAACACCATCACGGCGGGGTCGAGGACGAGCGCCAGGTTGGACAGGCCGAGGGCCAGCCACCACCCCAGGTCGCCCAGCACGGCCAGGGCCTCGGGGTCGCCCGCCCGGGCGGCCAGGGTGACGTGCTCGCCCCGCACCGACTCGGGGTCCCCGCCCGCCAGGCGCACCACCTCCTGCAGGCGCCCGGCGTGGGCCGCCTCGCGGGCCAGGCGCCCCAGGCCGCTGCCCGACGCGAAGCGCTCCCAGCAGCCGCGCTTGCCGCACGTGCACACCGGCCCGGTGGGGTCCACCACCATGTGGCCGATCTCCCCCGCGAACCCCGACGCCCCCCGCACCACGCGGCCGCCGGCGACGACACCGCCGCCGATCCCGGTCCCGAGCGTCACCATCACGGCGTCGGTGGCGCCCACGGCCGCCCCCGCCGCCCACTCCCCCACCGTGGCGCAGGTGGCGTCGTTGTCCACGACGGTGCGCACGCCGCCCAGGCGGGCGGCGAGACGGCCCGCGATGTCGAGCCCGCTGCCCAGGGGGAGGTTGGGCGCGTAGCGCAGGGTCCCGGCGTTGTCGACGAGCCCGGGCGCGCCCACGCCCACGGCGGCCACGGCCGTGTCGATGCCGGCGCGCAGCTGCTCGGCCACCGCCGCCAGCGTCTCGATGACGAGGTCGCCCCCCTCGCCGTCGTGGGCGCCGGCCGACACCGGGGCGGGCAGGCGGGCCTCGGCCAGCACCTGCCCGTCGGCGTCGACGGCCAGGCCGAGCACCTTGGTCCCCCCGACGTCGAGCCCCACGGTGACGGCGCCGCTCACGGCCGCCTCCCGCCGCCCCGGGGGGGCCGCGCCGGTGGCGCCGGCCCCGCGGTCGTGGGCGACGGCGCCGCGCTCACGTCGTGAGCGACGACTCGACGCGGGCTTTGAGCTCCTCGAGGGCGGTGTGCATGATGCGGCTCTGTGCCCGCCGCTTGATGAACCCCGGCAGCGGCACGCGCAGCTCGACCTCCAGCGCGTAGGTGACCTCGGTGGAGCCGTCGCCCGCGGCGTCGAAGGTGTAACTGCCGTCGAGCTTGGAGGTGAGGTCGCCGGCGGTCTGCTTCCACGCCAGCACCGCCGGCGCCTGGGAGAAGTCGTAGGCGAGGGTGTAGCTCGTGGAGCGGCCGAAGGCCCCGGCCCGGAAGGTGGCCTCGGCGGGCCGGCCCTCGGCGTCGCGCCGTTCCACCACGACCTGCTTGATGTCGGCCGCCCATTCCGGGTAGCGCTCGATGTCGCTCACGACGTCGAAGCACTGCACCGGCGTGGCGGCGACGACCATGCGCTCGGTGGCCAGCTCAGCCACACCGTCTCCTTTGTCCCGGTCCAACGTCTCACCGCCGCGACCCCGCCCGGCGCCGTGCGCGGCGGCGGGGCCGGGAGGGCGGCGCTCAGCCTTCCACGTCCGCCAACGCGCCAGCCAGCCTATGTGCGAGGGCGTCCCAGGCGAAGCCCTGCTCGGCCCGGCGCCGGGCCGTCCGGCCCATGCGCCGGCGCAGGCCGTCGTCGGTGAGCAGGCGGCGCAGCGCCGCGGCCACCTGCCCGCTGTCGCGGGGGTCGTCCACCACCAGGCCCGTCTCGCCGTGGGCCACGGCTTCCTGCGCCCCGCCGCTGCGCCCCGCCACCTGCGCCACCCCGCACGCGGCCGCCTCGAGGAAGACCATGCCGAAGCCCTCCTGCTCCAGTCCGGCCCAGCGGTCGCGACACGCCATGACGAAGACGTCGGCCGCGCCGTACAGGCGGGGCAGCTGCTCGTCGGGGACCTGCCCGAGAAACCGCACGGGCGCGCCGCGCTCGGCCACCCGCTTCTCGAGCCGCTGGCGGTCGCGGCCCGAGCCGGCGACGGCCACCGCCAGCGTGGGGAACGAGGGCACGAGCGCGGCCGCCGCCTCCACGAGTACGTCCATCCCCTTGCGGGGCACGAGCCGGCTCACGCTCAGCACGAGCGGGCCCGCCGCGGGCAGGCCGAACTCGGCGCGCGCCGCGCGTCGCTCGGCGGCGCTCAGGGGGCGCAGGCGCGCCGTGTCGACGCCGGGGGGCACCTCCACCACGGGCGCCATGCGCGCCCCGGCCACGCGCCGGGCCTCCGCCGCGGGGTACCCCCCGGCGCACACCGCCAGGCGGGCGTGGCGCAGCACGGCGGCGAGCGCCTGACGCGAGGCGGGGAGGCGTCCGGGCGCGGCCACCTCGGCGCCGTGGAGCACCACGGCGTAGGGCAGCCCGCCGAGGGCCGGCCCCAGGAGGCCGAGGGGCAGGGCGGGGTCGATCACCACCAGCGACGCCCCGGTGTCGCGGGCGAGCGCCCGGACGCGGCGCGCCGCGGCGGGCGTGGGGAGGAGCACCGCCCCCCCCGAGCGCTCGATGCGGAAGCCGGCGGCGGCCTGCTCGGCGTCGAAGGCCGCCGCACCGGGGTGCGACGAGGCGGTGAGGACGGCGAAGGAGGCGGGGTCGAGGCGGCGCCACAGCTCCCACAGGTACGCCTGGATGCCGCCCACCTTGGGCGGGAAGTCGTTGGTGACGAGGAGGTGGCTCACCGCGCCGCGTCGCTCCGGTGCCGCACCGGGCCATGCTTCCATGCCCGGCTTCGGGGCCCGTGGCCCGCCGGCCGGGGCGCCGGCGGCGACGCCGGCGCGGCCCTCAGCCCGCCGCCCAGTCCAGGGCGGAGTGCCGCAGGGCGGGGACGAGCCCGGCGTGCGCCAGCATGCGCATGGCGCGGGCTTCCTCCACGTCCACGACCACGGCGTCTTCGGGCTCGCGCGACAGCACGAAGCTCACCAGGCAGTCCGCACAGGCCGCGCTGGACCGCAGCTCGCAGTCGTCGCAGCTGATGCTGATGGTCGTGGCCCCGTCGCCCACCGCGGCCCCTTCGCTGCCGGCACCGTCCATGTCGCCACCCTGGCAGGCGGGTGTAACGGCGACGAGCGCCGGCAGCCGGTGGCGACGGCCCGGCCCGGGTCAGGGGGCGGAGGCGCCCGGCCCCTCGGGCCCCGCGCCGGCGGGCTCGGGGGGGGCCTCGATCTCCTCGATGTTGCGGCCGTGCCCGCACCACCGGCAGCTCGTCTCGACCACCTGCTCGCGGAGCACCTCCTCGTCCTCCACGGTCAGCTCTCCCCCCACGCTGTAGTGGTGGAAGGCCCTCACGCGCCGGTCGGTCACGACGTCGAAGCGCGTCAGGTTGCCGCAGGCCGTGCAGCGGTAGCGGGTGGCGCTCACGCCCGGCACGCTACCCGTCGGCGGCGTGCGTCCCGCGGGCACCGTCCGCGGGGCGCGACACCCGGGTGCTTACCATCTGAGCGGTGGCGATCGTCGACAGCACGCGCTGGTCCCGCTTCGTCGGGCTGGGGCGCCGGCGCGCCGAGGGCCGGTCGTGGCCCCGGGACCCCGCCATAGGCGCCGTGGCGGCCGGGGAGCCTGGCGGCCACCCCGACGACGACGCGGCCCGCACGCCGCTGTTCGAGGTGTCCTTCGCGGTGGTGGACGTGGAGACAACCGGGGGCTCGCCGGCGACCGCGGCGCTGACCGAGATCGGCGCGGCCACCTACCGCGGGGGCGAGTGCACGGGGACCTTCGCCACGCTCGTCGACCCCCGGTGCCCCGTCCCGCCGCTCATCACGCTGCTCACCGGCATCACCGACGCCATGGTGTGCGGCGCACCGCCCGTGGACAGCGTCCTGCCGTCGTTCCTCGAGTTCGTGCGGGGGTCGGTCATCGTGGGGCACAACGTGGGCTTCGACCTCGGCTTCCTGAACGAGGCGCTGCGGCGCTGCGGCCGTGACCCCCTCGGCAACGACGTGGTGGACACGCTCGCCCTGGCGCGCCGCCTGCTCAAGCCCGACGTCCCCAACTGCCGGCTGCGCACACTGGCGGCCAGCCTCGGCCTCGAGCACCGGCCCTCGCACCGGGCCCTCGACGACGTGCTGGCCACCGCCGACCTGCTCCACCGGCTCATCGAGGCGGCCACGGGGTACGGGGTCTTCGTGCTCGCCGACCTCATCGGGCTGGTGACGGCCCCGTCGCTGCGGTCCGCCCGGGTGTCATAAGGTCGCTGCGTGCTGCACGCCTTCGTCCTCGTCGACGCCGAGCCCGGCCGGGTGGCGTCGCTGTGCGAGGAGCTCATGGCGGTCGAGGGCGTCACCGAGGTCTTCTCGGTGGCCGGCGGGGTCGCCGACGTGGTGGCCATCGTGCGGGTCCGGCACCACGACGAGCTCGTGGACGTCGTCACCGGGCGCATCGCCCGTCTGGCGGGCATCGAGGACACCACCACGCTGGTGGCCTTCAAGGCCTACAGCCGCCACGACCTCGAAGCCATCTGGGATCTCGGCCCGGCCTGAGCCCGCCCCGCCCCCGGCGCCACCGGGGTGGGGCCACCGGGGCCCGGACGCGACACGATCCAGTGGTAGAGCCTGGCTCGGCGCCGCGGCACACACACCACTGGATCGGTCTGCGGGGGCGGGGGGCAGCCCTTGTGGGGGGAAACGACGCGCCGGCGCGGACCTGGCGGGGCAATTCGCACGGGCCCGGCGGCCTTGTCGGCGCGTTGTGGCCGTTCCACAACATCCCCCGCGCCGAGTGGTCAACGCATGCCCTACGGCGTCAGGCGGTGGCCGCCGCCTGCGAGGTGCGCACCAGGTCGTCGAGGACGCGCCGGGCCGAGCCGTCGTCGATGAGCGACCCGGCGCGTGCCATCCCCTCCTCGAGGTCCGGGCTCACGCCCGCCACCACCAGGCCGGCGGCCGCGTTGAGCACGGCGATGTCGCGGTGCGGGCCCGGGGCGCCGCCGAGCACCCGCCGCACGAGCTCGGCGTTGGTGGCGGCGTCACCCCCGCGCAGGTCCTCGAGCGTCGCCGGGGCGAGGCCCAGGGCGGCGGGGTCCACCCCGTAGCGGCGTGCCGGGGCGCCCTCGCGCACCTCGATCACGGTCGACGGGCCCGTGGTGGACAGCTCGTCGAGCCCGTCGGCGCCGTGCACCACCATGGCGTGGCGCGCCCCGTTGGCCACGAGGACGCCCAGCATCTTGTCGGCCATGGCCGGGTCGCTCACGCCCACCACCTGGCGGCGGGCGCGCGCCGGGTTGGCCAGCGGTCCCAGGAAGTTGAACATGGTGGCCACACCGAGCTCGGACCGCACCGGCGCGGCGTGGCGCATGGCGGGATGGAAGCGGGGGGCGAAGCAGAACCCCATGCCGGCCTCGTCCACGCAGCGGGCCACGCCCGCGGGGCCGAGGTCGATCACCACGCCGAGGGCCTCCAGGACGTCCGCCGACCCCGCCGCGGAGGTGGCCGCCCGGCCGCCGTGCTTGCACACCTTGGCGCCCGACGCGGCGACGACGACGGCGGCGATGGTCGACACGTTGATCGACCGGCTGCGGTCGCCGCCGGTCCCGCAGGTGTCCACGACGTCGTCCCCGAAGGGGAGCGGCAGCGGCTCGGCGTGCACCAGCATCGTGCGCACGAAGCCCGTCATCTCCTCGACGGTCTCGCCCTTGATGCGCAGGGCCGTGACGAAGGCGGCGATCTGCGCGGGCGTGGCCGCCCCCACCAGCACCTCGCCCAGCGCGGCGCCCGCCTCGTCGGTGGTGAGGTCGTGCCCCGCCACCAGCCGGCCGAGGACGGCCGGCCAGCCCCCCGCCGCCGCGAAGGCGTCAGGATCCGACACGGCGCCCTCCCATGGCGCTCAGTCCCACCACAGGTCGTGGTCAAGGACGCCGCGGGCCACCAGTCCCAGCTGCACCTGGCTGGTGCCCTCCACGATGGTGAGCTGCTTGGCGTCGCGGTACCACTGCTCGGTGGGGTGCTCGGCCATGTACCCGGCCGCGCCCAACAGCTGCACCGCCAGGCCCGACGCCCTCACCGCCAGCTCGGTGGCGTGGTACTTGGCCGCCGACAGGAGCGGCACCCACTCCTTGGTGAACTTGCCCTGGTCGGCCAGCCACGCCGCCCGGTAGGTGAGCAACCGGGCGGCCTCGACGTCCACGGCGCACTTGGCGATCTCCCACTGGATGCCCTGGAAGTCGGCGATGGTCCGGCCGAAGGCGGCCCGCTGCGAGACGTACTCGGTGGCGTACATGAGCGCGCCCTCGGCCAGGCCGATGCCCCGGGCGGCCACCACGGGGCGCATGGCGTTGAGCCCCAGCATGGCCAGGCGGAAGCCGCCCACCTCGCCGATGACGTTGCCGGGGGGCACCCGCACGTCGGAGAGGAGCAGCTCGCCGGTGTCCACGCCCCGCACGCCCATCTTGTGGTCGGTGCGGCCCAGCCCGACCCCGGGCCAGGCGCGCTCCACGATGAAGGCGCTCACCGAGTCGTGCGCCCGGCTGGCCGGGTCGGCGGTCTTGGCGAACACCGTGTACCAGTCGGCCTCGCGCACGCCCGACATCCAGCACTTGGTGCCGTTGAGCACCCAGCCTCCCGGGACCCCGGGGTCGGGCGTGGCCCGGGTGCGCATGCCCATGACGTCGCTGCCGGCCTGGGGCTCAGACAGCCCGAAGGCGGCCCGCCGCTCCCCCGTGGCGATGCCCGGGAGATAGCGCTGCTTCTGCTCCTCGCTCCCGGCGATCATGACCGGCCCCGTGGGCAGGCGCGTGAGCAGGAGCATGAGCGCGGCCGTGTTGGAGTACTTGGCCACCTCCTCGATGGCGAGCGTGAGGCCCAGGATGCCGGCCCCCGCGCCCCCGTACTCGGTGGGGATGCACAGGCCGAGCAGCTCCGCCTGGCGGAAGACGTCGAAGATGTCGGCGGGGTACTCGCCCGTGGTGTCGATCTCGCGCGCCCGGGGCTTCACCTTGTCGCGCGCCAGGCGCCGCACGCTGGCCTGGAGCTCGGCCAGGTCGGCCGAGAGCCCGAAGTCCATCAGCGGAGGCTACCGGAGCGGCCGCGCCGGCCCGCGGGGCCGCCCCGTGCGGCGGGGCGGCGTGTCACGGCACGCGCCCGGCTCACGGCACGCGCCCGCCTGCCGGCCGCAGCGCCACGGTGACCTCGATCTCCACGGCGCCGCCCCGGGGCAGCGCGGCCACGCCGACGGCCGAGCGCGTGTGGCGGCCGTCGTCCCCGAAGACGGCGTGCAGCACGCCGCTGGCGCCGTCCACCACGGCCGGTTGCTCGTGGAAGTCGGGGGACGACGCCACGAACCCGGTCACGGTGAGGACGCGCGCCACCCGGTC
>DATJBC010000274.1:0-12656 GCA_035515515.1 Acidimicrobiales bacterium | reverse complement strand
CGGCCGCGCTGGGCATCTCCCCGTACCAGGCGATCACGGTGGCCTCCATCGTGCAGAAGGAAGGCGTCTACCCCGAGAACCTGGGCAAGGTGTCGCGCGTCGTCTACAACCGTCTGGCCCGCGGCAAGCCCCTGCAGATGGACTCCACCGTGCTCTACTCCGAGCACCGCGACGGCGGCCCCGTGACCCCGGCCGACCTGGCGCTCAACACGCCGTACAACACGTACCTCCACGACGGCCTCACGCCCACGCCCATCGCCTTCCCCTCCCAGGGCGCGCTGCGGGCCGCCCTGCATCCCACCCCGGGCGATTGGCTGTACTTCGTGGTGGTGACCAAGGACGGCACCGAAGCCTTCTCCGACACCCTCGCCGGCCAGCTGGCCAACGAGCGCCTGGCCCAGAGCCGGGGCCTGGGGTAGTCGTGGCCCCCGGCTCGCCCGGCACGGGTCGCGGCGCGCACTGGCCCACGGGGGCGTCGCGCATCGTCGGGGTCATGGGCGACCCCATCGCGCACTCGCTGTCCCCCCAGCTGCACAACGCCGCCTTCGACGCCATGGGCGTCGACTGGGTGTCGGTGGCCTTCCCCGTGCCGGCGGGGCGCGGGGCCGATGCCCTGGGCGCCATGCGGGCGCTCGGCATCGCCGGGCTGTCTGTGACCATGCCGCACAAAGGCGACGCCTGCGCGGCGGTGGACGAGATGAGCGATGTGGCGCGTCGCCTCGGGGCCGTGAACTGCGTGACGCGACGCGGGGAGGTGCTGGTGGGCGACTCCACCGACGGGGCCGGGCTGCTCGAGTCCTTGCGCCGGGCGTGCGGCTTCGACCCCGGGGGCCGGCGCTGCCTGGTGGTGGGGGCGGGGGGCGCGGCCCGAGCTGTGGTGCTGGCCCTCGCCGACGCGGGGGCGAGCGAGGTCGTGGTGGTCAACCGGACCTCCGAGCGCGCCCGGCAGGCCGCCGCGTTGGCGGGCGGGGTCGGCCGGGTGGGGTCGGCGGCCGACGTGGGGGAGGCCGAACTGGTGGTGCAGGCCACCTCGGTGGGCATGGCCCGGCCCGGGGGCGAGGGCGGGGCGGACGGGGCCGGGGGCGCGCTACCCGTGGACGCCGCCGGCCTGCACGGCGGGCAGGTGGTGGTGGACCTCGTCTACCACCCGCTCCAGACGCCGCTCCTGCGGGCGGCGGCCGAGCGGGGCGCGCAGGCGCTGTCGGGGTTGGGCATGCTCGTGCACCAGGCGGCGCGTGCGCTCGAGCTGTGGACCGGCCAGGCCGTGCCCGTCGAGGCCATGTGGGCGGCGGCCGAGCGCCTGACGGCGCCCTCCCCGTAGCGGCCGGGTCACGGCGCCCCGGCTGCGGGCGTCAGCCGCCCAGGGACCCGCCCTCGGCGGCCGAGGCGTCCTGGAGGAACTGCTGGAGGCTCACCACCTGATCGGCGGGCGGGGCGCTCACGTCCACCGGTGCCCCGTAGTCGGAGAAGTCGACGGTGGCGCTCAGCGACACCGTGTGCGACGCCACCGTCAACGACATGCCCACGACCTCGCGACGCAGCTGCCCCTGGTCGTCGACGTAGACACGGACGTTGAAGCCGCTGAAGTCGAGGCCGTGCAGCGACTGGCGCAGCCAGGCCGGCACCGACGCTGCCGACAGCTCCTTCTGGACGGCCGCCTTGTCGATGGTGACGGCGTAGCCCTGCACGGCGTCGCCGTCGACGGTGGAGGGGCCCAGCGACGTCACGGTGTTGCCCTGCTGGGCGAGCATGTGCAGCGTGGCCACCGGGTCGTCACCGGTTCCCAGCGCACCTGCGGTGCCGCTCGTGGCGTCGTTGGCGAACTGGGAGATGTCGGCCGACACCCACGACTTGCCCGGCTCGACCAGGCTGATGCCGGGGATGCCCTCGTAGAGGGTGCCCGCCACCATGATCTCGTTCAGCGAGATGTGCTGGCCCTCGGCCGACACCGACGCGTCGAGCGCCATGGCGTCCTGGCTGAAGTCGGCGCTGCCCGTCCCCGCGGCGGTGAAGGACGTGCCGTCCGCCGACGCCGTCACGGTGAGGGTGAGGTGCGCCGTCTTGTCGGCCAGGGTGCCGTTGACCGCGTTCAGCACCGCCGCCTGGGCGTCGGGCCCGTTCCCGAGCACGACCACCAGGGTGGTGGCGAGGACGACGGCGGCGCCCCCCGCCACGAGGCCGGCGGTGAGGCGACGGCGCCGGGGCCGGGCCGTGGCCGGGATGGCGGCGCTGTAGCCGTAGCCGCTGAAGAAGTCGCCCGGCGGGGGCGGGGGTGCCCCGTAGGGCGGCGGCGGCGGCCCGAAGGAGGGCGGCGTCGGCGGCGGCCCGAAGGAGGGCGGCCCCAATGAGGGCGGGGGCCCGAAACGAGCCCCCGGTGATGGCGGGGCGGGCGCGTCGGCGCGCTCGTCACCTGCTGTGTCGTCTGGACCGGCCACGGGCCCCCTCCCCATCCGAGCCTTCGGGCAATTCTCCCAGGGGTCGTCGCCCTTTGGGAAGGCCTTCGGCGATTTCAGCCCTCGTCCCGGCCCGGGTCCGGCGACGGGCCCGGCGCCGGGGACGGCTGGACGCCCACGGCGTCGTGGGCGCCGAAGGCGCCGATGGCCCGCAAGCGGCGGACGGCCTCCTCCCGGACGGCGCGGGCCACCCGGTCGCGCTCGGTGGTCGGCGTGCGGATCGACACCCGGCACGTGAAGGTGTCGGCCGCCGCGGCGATGACGCCCCACAGGCGCGGGCTGTCGAGGCAGGCCGAGGCGTAGCGCGGGTCCCCGGCCACGGTGTCGGCGGCGGCGTGGACCCCTCGCAGCACGGCGTCGACGTCGGCGCTGGCCGGCACCGGGACGTCCACCTCGGCCTGGGCCCACCCCCGTGTGGTGTTGGCCAGCTTGCGGATCTCGCCGTTGGGGACGAACCACACCGTGCCGTCGTGGCCCCGCAGGCGGGTCACGCGGAACGTCAGGTCCTCCACGGTCCCCGAGGTGTCGCCCACCATGATGGTGTCGCCGATGTCGAACTGCCCCTCCACCGTGAGGAGGAGGCCCGACAGCAGGTCGCGCACCATCGACTGGGCGCCGAACCCGAGCGTGGCCCCGATGACGGTGGCGCCCGCCAGCAGGGGCGTGAGGTTCAGCCCGATCGTGCCGAGGATCACGAAGAAGGCGATGACGCCGATGACGCCGCGCCAGATGTTGGCCAGCAGCGCGGTCAGCGTGGCGGCGCGCGCCGAAGCACGCGGCGAGTCGGCGCGTGCCACGGCCTTGCGGGCCGCGGACCCCAGCCACCGGCGGATGATGCGGTTGCCGAGCCAGCCGATGGCCAGCGAGACGAGCACGATGATGGCGACCGTGATCGGCTTGATGATCACCTGCTGCCAGTGGGAGGCCGTCGTGGGGGTCACCCCCGCCCAGACCAGCAGGTCGTAGAGCCAGCCCTGGCCGGCCACCGCCGGTATGGCGCCACTGGGCACGACCGGTATTCTGGTCCGCCGGAGCGCACCGGTTGAGCACCTTCTCCCCCCACCGCCCAGCCCCTGGTCGGCCGCTGGCCCTGCGGGTCGATCTCGCGCTCATCCTCACGACGGCCCTCGTCGCCGTGATGGGCGTGATCCTCGTCTATTCGGCGACCCGCTCCAAGCTGGCGCTGGCCGGGGTGAGCACGCACTACTTCCTCACCCGGCAAGCCGCCTACGTGGCCGTCGGGGTGATCGTCATGACCGTGCTGGCGGTGCTCGACTACCGGTGGCTCGAGCACGCCAGCGCCGCGCTCTACGTGGGCATGGTCCTGGCCCTGGCGGCCATGTTCTCCGGCATCGGCTCGAGCGCGCTGGGCGCCACCCGCTGGGTGCAGCTCGGGCCCATCCAGCTGCAGCCGTCGTCGTTCGCCACCTTGGTGCTCATCATCACGGTGGCCACCTTCTGCGCGCGCCGGCCCCAGGGCCTCAACCTGCGGGACCTGTGCAAGGTCCTGGCCCTCTCCGCGCTGCCCATCCTGCTCGTCCTCAAGCAGCCCGACCTGGGGAGCGCCATCGTCATGTGCGTGGTGCTGCTCGTGATGCTCGTGATCGCCGGCCTCCCCAACCGGCACCTGCTCCTGCTCTTCGTCATGACCGTCACGCTGGTGTTCGCCGTCGTGCACCTGCACCTGCTCAAGGGCTACCAGCTCAACCGGCTCACCTCGTTCGCCCAGCCCACCAAGAACCTCCAGAGCGCCAACTACAACGTGAGCCAGTCGGTGGCGGCCATCGGCTCGGGGGGCTGGAGCGGCAAGGGCCTGTTCCACGGCCCGCAGACCAACCTGGCGTACGTCCCCGAACAGCAGACGGACTTCATCTTCTCGGCCCTGGGGGAGCAGCTCGGCTTCGTGGGCGCCGCCGGGGTGCTCGCCCTGGTGGGGGTCATGGTGTGGCGGCTGCTGCGCAGCGCCATGCTGGCCCGCGACGCCTTCGGGCGCCTGCTGGCCACCGGCTGCTTCACGCTCGTCGCCTTCAGCGTGTTCGAGAACGCCGGGATGGCCATGCGGATCATGCCGGTGGCCGGCATCCCCTTCCCCTTCCTCTCCTACGGGGGCTCGGCCACCGTGGCGTTCTTCTCCGCCGTGGGGATCGCCGTCTCGGTGCGCCTGCGCGCCGCGCGATGACCGACCTCGGCGTGGGCGGCGCCGCCGGCGACGAGGCCGCGCCCCCCGGCGTGCCCGACGGCGCCGACCCCTCGGCCCCCGGGGCCGGGGCGGACGGGGCCCCCGCGGGGGCCGGCGACCCCGCCGAGGGCGTCGTCACCGTCGACCCCGAGGTGTGGCGGATCGTCGTGGTGGCCGAGATCACCATGGACCTCCCCGACGCCCATCCCGAGATCGTCCTGCACGAGGCCCAGCACCCGTGGCGCGAGCTGCGCATCCCGGTGGGACTGCCCGAGGGCACGGCCATCGCCTACGCCTTCCGCAGCATCGACACGCCGCGGCCCCTGACCCACGCGCTCATGGCGGAGGTCCTCGACCGTCACGGCGTCAACGTCGAGGCGGTGCGCATCACGCTGCGCCGCGGCAACGCCTTCTTCGCCGAGATGGACACCCGGGGCCCGCAGGGCCGCCACGTGCTGCCCTGCCGTCCCTCGGACGCCATCGCCCTGGTGCTGCGCCAGCGCCTGCCCACCCCCATCCTCGTGGGTGAGTGGGTGTTCGAGGAGCGCCCCTAGCCGCTACAGGACGCGCGTGGCGGTGGCCGCCTCGGACACCACGGCCCGTTCCCCCTCGTCGGAGATCCGCATGAGGAGCGCCACGAGGATGTAGTTGGCGACCAGCGACGACCCGCCGTAGGCCATGAAGGGCAGCGTGATCCCCGTGAGGGGGAGCAGGCGCACGATGCCCGCCATGATCGAGAAGGCCTGGAACCCCAGGATCACGGTGAGGCCGGCCGCCACCATCTGGGCGAATTCCGAGCGGGCCGTCTGGGCGATGCGCATGCCCGACCCGGTGAGCAGGGCGAAGGCGAACACGATGAGGGTGGTGCCGAGCAGGCCCATCTCGGTGCCGAAGGCCGCGAAGATGTAGTCGCTCTGGACCTCGGGGATGGGGTTGGTGCAGTGCACCGGGCAGGCCGCCACGATGTGGCCGAAGCCCAGGCCCGTCCCGGTGAGGCCTCCCGTCCCCAGGCCGTAGAGGCCGAGGGAGATCTGGTCGGTGGGCCCGGGGTGGAGCCACTCGGCGATCCGCACGTGGACCTGACTGAACAGCTCGTTGGCCACGTACGCGCCCACGGCGAAGAGGATCACCCCGAACAGCACGTAGCTCCAGCGGCCGCTCGTCAGCCACAGCATCGACATGAACAGCACGAAGATGAGCAGTGCGAAGCCGACGTCGTGCTCGGCGCCGAGCACCACCATGGCGAAGCCCCACGCCACGAGGATGGGCACGAGGGGGCGGGGGTCGAGGACGAGGCGGTTGCCCACCCGCATGGTGGGCACCGACAGCAGCTCGCGGCGCTCCACGAAGTACGAGGCGAAGAAGACGCACAGGGCGAGCTTGGCCAGCTCCACCGGCTGGCCGTTGAAGGGCCCGATGAACACCCACAGGCGGGCGCCCCTGATGTTGCGGCCCAGGTGGGGGACGAGCGGCGCCAGCATGAGGGCCACCGCCCCCAGCAGCAGCAGGTAGCGGTAGCGGTCGAGGTCGCGCGACCGCCGCACCACGGCCAGGGTGACGATGTAGGCGCCCACCCCGATGGCGGTCCACCCCGCCTGGGCCTGGGCCCAGCCGCCGCCGATGCGGGCCAGCATCACGTATCCCAGGCCGTTGAGCAGCGTCACGATGGGCAGCACCACCGAGTTGGCGTCCGGCGCGTAGATCCGGTTGGCGACGTGGGCGGCGAGCGCCAGGGCCAGGACGATGCCCAGGAAGGGCCCCAGGTTGGCGGGGATCTTGGCCGTGGTCCCCACCGAGGCGACCACGTACATGGCCACCACGATGAGCGCGCCGAGCACGAGGAGGCCCAGCTCGGTCCGCCGCCGTGGCTTGGCGCGGCTCGCCCGGCTTCCCTCGCTCGGGGCGAGGCGACGAAGGAGCGGCGTCACCAGGGCGAAGCCTATCGCCGGGGGCCACCAGCGCCCGGGCACCGCCGCCCGCCGCCGCGCCGTCCGACCTGGTCAGAGGGCCGGGGCCCGCGGGGTCGCCGGCGGCGCGGCGTGTCGTGCGCAGCCGCCATCGGGGGGGTGGGCGCTACCCTGGGAACAATGGTCTCCGAACCGGCGCGCGCCGTGCACGGGTCTGCCCCGGGACCCGCCGAGCCGGCGGCGGTGCTCTCGCCGGTCGCCACGGCGGTGGACGACGTCATCGCCGCCCGGGGGGCCGAGCGCTTCTCCAACCGGGAGCTGTCGTGGTTGGAGTTCGGGTCCCGGCTGCTCGACCTGGCCGACGACGAGCGGGTACCGCTGCTGGAGCGGACCAAGTTCCTGGCCATCTTCTCCGAGGGCCTCGACGAGTTCTTCCAGGTGCGCGTGGCGGGCTTGAAGGACCAGGTCGACGCGGGCCTGCGGACGCGCTCCGCCGACGGGCTGCGGCCCAGCGAGGCGCTGCGGGCCATCGGCGGACGCGTGAGCGAGCTGGTGGGCCGCCAGTCCCGGATCTTCCTCGAGAAGGTGGTGCCCGAGCTGGCCGAGGCGGGTGTGCGCGTGGCCGGCTGGTCGTCGCTCGACGACGCCGACCGCGACCACCTCACCGAGGTGTTCCACCGCCAGATCTTCCCGGTGCTCACCCCGCTGTCGGTGGACCCGGGCCACCCCTTCCCCTACATCTCCAACCTGTCGCTCAACCTCATCGTGCGCGTGGGCGACCCCATCACCGGGGTGGAGCGCGTCGCCCGGGTGAAGGTCCCGCCACTCCTGCCGCGCTTCGTCGTCATGCCGGACGGCGAGCGCTTCGTGGCCCTCGAGCAGATCATCGCGGCGCGGCTGGCCACGCTGTTCCCCGACATGGTGATCGGCGAGCACTACCCCTTCCGGGTCACCCGGAACGCCGACCTCGTGCTCGAGGAGGACGAGGCCGACGACCTCCTCGCCGCGGTGGAGATGGAGCTGCGCCGGCGCCGCTTCGGGCGGGCCGTGCGCCTCGAGGTGGCGTCGGACATGTCCGACGACCTGCGCGACATGCTCGTCCACGAGCTCGACCTGGCTCCCGACGAGGTCTACGACATCGCCGCGCCCCTCGACCTGGGCGGCCTGTGGGGCGTGCACGCCCTGGACCGCCCCGACCTCCACGAGCAGGCCTGGGCGCCCATGACGCCGCCGCGCCTGGCCAACGCGGGCAACGAGGTCGCGGACCTCTTCGCCGTGCTGCGCGAGCGCGACGTGCTCGTGCACCATCCCTACGACTCCTTCACCACCTCCGTCGAGGCGTTCATCGCCCAGGCGGCCGCCGACCCCGACGTGCTCGCCATCAAGCAGACCCTGTACCGGACGTCGGGGGACAGCCCCATCGTGGCGTCGCTCATCCAGGCGGCCGAGTCGGGGAAGCAGGTGGCGGCGGTGGTCGAGCTCAAGGCCCGCTTCGACGAGCAGGCCAACATCCTGTGGGCCCGTGCCCTGGAAGAGGCGGGCGTGCACGTGGTGTACGGGCTGGTGGGCCTGAAGACCCACTCCAAGGCGGCGCTCGTCGTGCGCCGCGAGGAGGACGGCATCCGCCGCTACTGCCACCTGGGGACGGGCAACTACAACCCCCGCACGGCACGCGCCTACGAGGACCTCGGGCTGCTGTCGTCGGACCCCGAGCTCGGCGAGGACGTAGGCGACCTCTTCAACTTCCTCACCGGCTACAGCCGCTACGCCAGCTACCGCAAGCTGGTGGTGGCGCCCATGGCGCTGCGGCCCCGCGTGATCGAGCTCATCGAGAGCGAGGCGGCCGCCGGGCCCGACGGGCGGATCGCCATCAAGGTCAACGGCCTCACGGACCCCGAGGTGATCGACGCCCTGTACCGGGCGTCGGTGGCGGGCGTGCCCATCGACCTCGTGGTGCGCGGCGTCTGCTGCCTGCGTCCCGGTGTCCCCGGGCTGTCGGAGACCATCCGCGTGCGCTCCATCGTGGGCCGTTTCCTCGAGCACTCCCGCATCTACCGCTTCGGAGGGACCGGCGCCCGCCCGCTGACGCTGCTCATGGGATCGGCCGACCTCATGGAGCGCAACCTCGACCGGCGCATCGAGGTGCTCACGCCGGTGACCGACCCCGAGCTCCAGGCCCGGTTGCTCGAGGTCCTCGACCTCAACCTGGCCGACGACGTCAACGCCTGGATGCTGGGGCCCGAGGGGGCCTGGCAGCGGGTGCCCACCACCGAGGGCGTGAGCGCGCAGCGGCGGCTGCAGGAGCTCGCCCGGGACCGGGCGCGGCGCCGGCGCGAGGCCGACACCCTGGGCGCCGCGGGCTGAGCGCGGCGCCGCCCCGACCCGGGGCGGGACGCCCTCAGCGCTCCCCGGGAGCGGCGCCCCCGGTGACGGCGCGCAGCACGCGCACCTTGCCCACCGAGCGCACGCGCACCAGGCGGCCCGCTTCGACCTCCTCGGCGATGACGATGAAGGGGCCCCCGTCGGCGTCGACGGCGTCGTCGAAGGCCACCAGGGCGCCGGGGCGCAGGTGGGGCCACCAGGCGTGCAGGTCGCGGCGCACGCCCGTGGGGGAGTGGTCGCCGTCGATCCACAACAGCGACACCGGCCGGCTCCACCCGGGGGTGACCTCCTCGCTGGAGAGGTTCACGAGGCGCACGTCGCGGTAGCACCGGGTGCGCAGCATCGTCCGGTAGAACGCGGCCCGGTCACGGGGGCCGAACTTGGGCGCCCCGGCCCGTTGCTGGAAGGCCTCGTGGGGCTCGACGGCGTACACCGGCGCGCCGTGCCCCTCGCGGGCGCCCAGGGCGAGCGCCACGGTGGAGCGGCCCCGGAACGAGCCGATCTCGACGATGGCGCCCTCCACGACGTCGCGGGCGAGGTCGTGGAGCAGGGTGGCCTCGGCCTGCGACACCAGGCCGCGGGTGGCCACCACCGGCCACAGCCGGCGCGGGGTGCGGGGGAGGCGCCACAGCTCGGCGGCTCGCTCCCGGAGCCGGCGCAGCTGGCGCAGCCGCTGACGTGCGCTCAGGGCCGCCCTCCGTGTCCCTGCTCCTCGAACGCCGCCTCGGCCCCCCGGTGGCGGCGGGCGTCACCCCGGGCCTCGGGACCGTCGGCCCGGTACCGCCTGGCCTCGTCGCCGCCTGGGCGCGGGCGCGCCGGGGGGGCGGGGGGGCCGCCGCCGCCGGACCCGGGCGCAGACGCCGACGCCGCGCCGTTGCGCCCCGACACCGACAGCGCGTCGGTGGCGCGGCGCGCCTCGACGTCGGCCGCGGTGTGGTCGAGGCCGGCCACCGCACCGCGCGCGTGGCGCAGCCGCTGACGCCATCCCTCGTTGTCGAAGCGCAGCGACAGGTAGGCGATGCCACCCACGGGGATGGGCAGCCAGAAGTTGACCAGCCGCCAGCCGAGCACACCGAGCGTGGCCGCGGGCTTGCTGACCCCGAAGCCGGTGAGCGTCGGGATGAGCACGCCCTCGATGACGCCGAGCCCCGACGGGGTGACGGGGATCACGGCCAGCACGTTGGCGAGCCCGTAGGCGACGAGGAGGTCGATGGGGGAGACGAGCTTGCCCAGGGCGGCGATGAAGACGAACAGCGACGCCGCGTCGAGGAGCCAGAACACCGCCGCCCATCCCACGGCCCGGGTGAGCAGCTGGCGCTCGGCCAGGAAGCGCCCCAGGCGGACGGCGATCCGGCGCACCTGGTTGGCCACCTTGTCGCCGTCCAGGAAGGGGATGTGGCCCGACCACCGGCGGATGACCTCGACCGACCGGTTGCGGCCCCGGGTGAGCGCCACCACCACCGCCGCGAAGGTGCCCATGAGCACGACGCCCGCCCCGGCGGCCACCGCGTACAGCGGGTTGTAGCCGTGGACGAACACCGACACCAGCAGGGCCAGCCACAGGATCGAGTTCAAGACGAGCGCCGAGCCCACGCCCTGCATGGCGAGGGCGAAGCCGGCGTCGGTCCCCGGCACCCCCGACTGGGTGAGCAGGCGGTAGGCCACCGCGGTGCCCGGGGCGGTGCCGCCCGGCATGATGTGGCTGACGGCCAGGCTCGAGAAGTTGATGCGGAACAGCCGCCACGGACCCGGGCCCTCCTGGCGCAGCACGGTGTGGGTGAGCCGGCTGTAGGCGACGAGGGAGCCCGCTTCGAGCACCACGCCGGCGATGACGTAGGCGATGTTGATCTTCCCCAGCAGCACCTCGGACTTGCGGGCCCCGGCCAGCTGGGGGAGCACCAGGTAGTTGAGGATGACGAAGAGCGCGATGGCGTAGATGCCCCACTTGACCTGACTGCGCACCCGCCTGCGCCGGGGGGCCGTCGGTGCTCCCTCCACCATGTTTCTCATGCTTCCACGTCGCAGCCCCGGGCACGGACCATCGCCGCCCGCGCCCCCCCGCCGACCTGCGCAAAGCCGCGGGTCGGGGGGGCCCAGCTGTCATGCTGGAGCCCATGCCGGACGCCCCCCCGCCGCCGGTGACCCGGCGCGCCCGGCTGTGGGAATGGGCCGACGAACGCCACGTGCCCCTCATGAGCATCCTGATGACGGTGGCCGTCGTGGTCATCGTGTTCCTGGCGGGCCGCCTGGTCTACAAGCTGCGCGAGATCCTCCTGCTCATCGTGGTGGCGGGGTTCATCGCCCTGCTGCTCAACCCCCTGGTCGTCATGCTCCAGCGGGCCGGCGTCAAGCGGCGGGGCAACGCCGTGGGGCTCGTGACGCTGGTGGCGTTGCTCCTGTTCGTGGGCCTGGCCTATACCTTCGGGAACCCCCTGGCCAACGCCCTGGCGCACTTCATCTCCAAGCTGCCCAGCTACGTGAAGAGCGCCGAGCACGGGACGGGCTGGCTGGGGAGCGTGTTGCGCAAGTACCACATCCAGCACTGGGTGCAGCAGAACCTGGCGCCCAAGCTGAGCTCGTTCGCCAAGAGCCTCTCCAAGCCGGCGTTCACCTTGGGGAAGGCGACGTTCTCGGTGCTCCTCGCCCTCTTCGTCATCTTCATCCTGGTCATCCTGCTGCTCCTGGAAGGGCCCAAGCTGCGGACGGGGGTCCTGCGCATGATGTCGCCCCAGCGCGCCGCGCGCGTCACCCGGATCGCGGGCGAGGTCAACCGGTCGGTCACCGGCTACATGCTCGGCAACTTCATCACGTCGGTCGTCGCCGGCGTCGTGGTCTTCGTCACCCTCACCGTCATGGGCGTCCCCTATGCGCTGTTGTGGGGGCTGTGGGTCGCGCTGGTCGACTTCCTGCCCATGATCGGCGGCGCCCTCGCCGGGTTCCCGACGGTCATCTTCGCCTTCGTCCATTCGGTCCCCGCCGGCATCGTGACCTTGGTCGTGTTCATCGTGTACACGCAGATCGAGAACCACGTGCTGAACCCGATCGTGATGAGCAGGACCGTCCACATGAACCCGCTCCTCGTCCTCGTGGCGGTGCTGGTGGGGGCCAACGTCGGGGACTTGGTGGGAGGGTTCTTCGGGGGCTTCGTGGGGACGTTGTTGGCCATCCCCGTGGGGGGGTCGGTCCAAGTCATCGTGCGCGAGGCGTGGCAATCGACCGCCCCCGAGAGCCAATTGGAGGTCGTGGGTGGCGCCGGAGAGGGCACCGCCCCCACCTAAGATGCCTCCCGTGCGCACCCTCGTCGTCCTCCCCACGTACAACGAGGCCGAGAACATCGATCACGTCTTGCGGCGCATCCGCGGCGCGCTGCCCGACGGCGACGTGTTGGTCGTCGACGACGGCAGCCCCGACCACACCGCCGAGATCGCCGAGAAGCTGGGCGCCGAGCTGGGGCGCATCCAGATCCTGCGGCGCGCCGCGAAGTCGGGGTTGGGCAGTGCCTACCGCGACGGCTTCAGCTGGGGCCTCGAACGGGGCTGGGAGGCCTTCGTCGAGATGGACGCCGACTTGTCGCACGAGCCCGAGGCGCTCCCCGCGCTGCTCGCCCCCCTCGAGGAGGGCGTGGACCTGGTGGTGGGGTCGCGCTACGTGCCGGGGGGCTCGATCCCCAACTGGTCCTGGCACCGCCGGCTGCTCTCCCAGGGGGGCAACATCTACGCCGCGCTCATGCTGGGG
>DATJBC010000273.1:0-12354 GCA_035515515.1 Acidimicrobiales bacterium | reverse complement strand
CGTAGTGCCCTCCAACTCCCAAGTCAGGGGGCGCAAGGGGCGGAGGGGGGACCGGGTGCTGCGATTCGCCGCCCGGGACCCCGGCCCCTTGTGATGTCGCGCGCGTGAGTGCAAGGGATGTCGCGGTGGCGGGGGCGGTTTCGGCTCGTTTGGTCAGGGCGGTGGGGGCAAGGTGACGACCGTCAAGAACTTCCGAAGGGCAGAGTGCATGTGAGCCCGCGCGCTGCCTCGTCCACGGCTGGCTGGCGACGGCCACCGACCCGCTCGGTGCCGTTGACCCCGATCAACGAGGACGAGCCCTTCGGCTGGGTATAGCCATCTCAGGGCCGACCTCGGCAGGGGTGCTCCGGTCGCATCCTTCCCAGACCCGGGGTCGGCCCGGTGATTCGGCCACGACATGCTGGATCGCGATGGCATCCCCAAGCAGATACGGCATCCGTCATTTGCACCGGCTGCGGGCGGCATGGCTCATTCAGTAGTGCCGAGGCCCAACGGAAGGAACCCCGCACCGCCCAGGCGAGACCGGCGCAGGTGGACGTGGCGCCGATCCGACGGGGGTTGGTGCCACCTCGGGTTTGTCGACGCCACGCCCATTACCGTCGTACCCAGGTGGCTGGGGTAGAGGGGCGTGAGCGAGCGGCTCTCACCTAGGTGATTCCACCTAGGTGAGAGCACGCTGGCCGCCTGTGAGCGTCGCTATATCGTCCCGAGCAGGAGGTTTGTCGCTAGATCGTCCTGTCGGGAGGAGGAATAGCGAATGACGACCGATACTGACCTCATGAGCGAAGGCGCTGTGCTCCCGGTCTTCGGAGAGATAGACGTAGCCAACGCTGCTGCGCTGCGTGAGCAGCTCTTTTCACTGTGTGAAGGTGGGCGGGCCTTTGGGGTCGTGGACATGTCAGACCTGTCGTTCATCGACTCCGCAGGTCTGAGCGCTCTCATTGCGGCTCGTAAGTACCTTGAAGCACAGCAATGCGAAATGCGCCTCGTGATCACCAGGCCGAATGTTCGCCGGTTGTTTGAGGTCACTGGACTGACCGAGTTCTTTGACATCTTCGATTCGGTCGAGGCGGCCTCGGGCTCAGCGACCCAACTGGGAAGCCATGGCTTCCCCGACGGCGCCACATCGGGGTAACTCCTGGCCGATCTGGGCTCTTGGGTCAGGGTCAGCGGGGTGCAGAACCGCTGTCGAACCGGCTGGAACCGCTCGATGCGTTGCCTACACCCCGCCAACTCCCAACTGGACGGGAACCGAGCGAAGAGTGCTCCTCTTTGCCAGCAGTGGCCATCCACTGACGACCCTAGGCCTCGGCGGAGGTCCTCGTCAGAGGCCTTTGACACATTCCTTCGCGAGCACGAGCGAACCATTGGGGTGGGTAGGGCGATCACGGGGTCGACCCCGGTGGGGGATGGTGCTCAGGTGGCCCCAGCACCCATGAAGGCCGGGGTCGACCCGGTGACTGTGCACAACTTTGTGGGCTACCAGGGTGGGTTTCGAGGCTGTTGGACTGCGAGCCACCAGGTGCCCGGTTCCTTCCGCGTACGGTGCTTGGGGTGGCTCCGACATCACGCCAACGGCCCCGGTGCGTGCCCTTGACGCTGGTTTACGGCGAACATATGTTCGTAGTCCGTGGACCGGTACTACGAGTTGGAGGACCTCCGCCGCTCCATCGTCATGCTCAACCCCCATGCCCCCAACGCCCTCAGCCGGGAGAAGGCCCTCGAGTTGGTCGAGGAGCTGCAGGTGGCGGTGAAGAGGTTGAGAAGGATCAGGGACGTGTTGGGGGAGTCATCGGCTGCCGTCAGGGATTCGTAAGGCAGGCCACTTACCCTGCCCCGGCAGAGGGTGGCACCGCCGGTGTGGGTTCTTGATCCTGCGGCCCACCCATTCCCCTACCGCCGGTAGCCGTCCTCTTCGCTGAGACGGTGATCGCCTTCGCTGTGACCCAGACGCGTCAAGGTTGAGCCGTGGACCAGCCCACAGCTCGTCGCCTTCTCGCCGGAGCCCCCTTTGCCGTTCTCGCCACCATCACCCCCGAAGGCGACCCCCACGTGGTCCCGTGCTGCTTCGTCCTCCACGGCGACTCCATCTACTCGGCCGTGGACGCCAAGCCCAAGTCCACCCTCGCCCTCCGCCGACTGGACAACCTACGGGCGAACCCGGCAGCCAGCCTCCTGGTTCACCACGACGACGAGGACTGGTCGAGGCTGTGGTGGGTGCGGGTGGATGGAGCGGGGAGGATCGTGGACGAGGAGGGGGAGAGGGGACAGGCGCTGGAGCTGTTGGTGGCGAAGTACCCCCAGTACCGGATCAGCCAGCCGCCGGGGGAGGTGATGGTGTTGGAGATCCAAGGCTGGAGATGGTGGTCGCAGGGAGGTGGCTGACGAGTTTCACAAAGGGTTCCACCAGCCCTCCGAGGGCCTATGGGACTCAAGCCGGATCGGCGAGAAAGCGCCGTATCTCCTCGACGAATCGACCTGGCTGGTCTTGCATGGCGAAGTGTCCGGCATCGTCGAGGACGATCACGCGGCTCCCGGGAATCCGACGCTGAAGCGCCTTGGCGGCTCGAAGAGGAATGATGTCGTCGTTCGCGCCGTGAAGAATGAGGGTGGGGCACCCGATGTTCGAGAGCGCGTGGAAGTACTGCCGTGGACGGAGAAACTGCCCACGCATCGCCTTGAGCAGGTGCCGCCGCGTCCCCCTGATCCGGTACACCTGACGGAGCCGCTCGGCGTACCGCTCGCCCTGGTCAGGGCGGTCCGGCCAGTAGGCGACCCGGCGCAACATCAGCTCTCCGATACCAGGTAGCAACATGAGGGCAAGCAGGGGAGGCATCCACGGACCGGAGTCGACGCTCACTAGCCGCTTGGTTCGATCTGGGTAGGTTCCGGCGAAGACAGCGGCAATTCCCCCGCCGAGCGACTGGCCGATGATCGAGACCTGGTCGATGTCGAGGGCGTCCAAGATCCCGACGATCTGTTCGGTCCAGAGCGCGAACCCGTACGAGCGTCCCTCGACCCGCTCGGAGAAGCCCATGCCGACCAGATCGATGGCAACGACGCGGTGGGTCTCCGAGAGGTCGGCGACGGTCTCCTCCCAGTCGAGCGTGGTTCCGGCGGTACCGTGCACGAGCAGCAGGGCTTCCCCGGTGCCGCGCTCCAGCACGTGGGAGATGTGGCCGTTGATCTCCATCAAGCGTCCCGGCACCCCGTCTGGTAGGTGACCACAGGATTCGGTCTCGCGCAGCACGTCGCCGAGCCTAGAAGGGACCGCTCGAGCGTGCCGGGAATGATCTGCGGCAAGGGGCCCCAGGTGCTGCCCGAGATCGAGGCGCCCGTCTCCCACGCGTTCGAGGAAGGCGGACCGCGGAAGCCTTACCTGCGAGAGCCCCACGTGCGCGGCGAATCGAGCCGCCGCCTCCTACGCGTCCCTGGTTGCCATTCTCCACGTGCCCAGGATTGTCCACATCACCACCCAGGCGGCGATCACCGCGACCGCGATGGCGGTCGACTCCGGAGCCAAGTACGAGGAGTCTCGAAGCCCGCCGGGTCCGTTCACGATCTCGTAGTTGATGCCGATCCCGGCCGGTTCGAAATGGGCCAGGGCCAGCTCGAGGACCAGCGGTCGCTGCAGGTTGATCAGGTGGAGGCCTTTGGTCGACAGTAGGAACGGCCGGAAGACGATCTCGTACACGATCATCAGGACGATCGGAACCATGCGCTGTCCCACGAGAGAGGCGAATCCCAGACCGAAGACGTACGCGACGATTACCTCGAGCTCCAGCCAGAGTCCCGCCCTGACCATCACGCCGTAAGGCGGCGAGTTGTAGGTCACGGCATAGGTCGGATAGTCCTGCTCGGCCTGTCGCTCGGCCAGCGCCTTGGACAGGGGAGCGTTTGGCTCGGGCTGGTTCGCCGGGCATGGCCCGTTGTAGGGGAAGTCGCAGACGATCAGATTCGGATGATCAGCGGCCCAGGTCTCGTATCCGTGGAGGGACAGGCCGAGGGGCACGGTGGTGCCCTGGAAGTCGAACCGGGTCGGTGCCGAGAAGACGCAGACCGCACAGATGATGGTGAACGCGACGGCTACCACCGGCATGATGATGGCCAAGCCGGCCGGGATGCGGGCCAGGTAGAGCGCCGCTCTCGAGCGTCCAGTGACCACCTGCTGCGTGAACATCCCGTCGGCGAGGTCGGAGCAACCGGCGGTGGCCCCCAGCGTCATGGCGGCGATGAAGCCGAAGACGTAGAGCACGCCGGCGATGAGAGAAGTGAACACCTGAAAACCACCAGCCGGCCGTACGACTGCGGCACGAAGACGTGCAGCAAGACTCTGATGACGAGGAAGAGCGTCGGGAGCCCGATCGTCAATGCGGTCAGAGCGATCATGAGCCCCCGACGTGTGCGCAGCTCCATGAACCTGGTGGCAATCATGGGGCGGTTGGGGATCCATGACTCCCGGCGGTCATACCGCGCACCGTGCGTTGCCGGACCGGGTGTGCCGACGTCCGGTTCGGTCACCACTCCCTGCCGTCCGATGGTTCGGCCACCTTGCGAAACGACGGCGAAGACGGGGAGTCCGAACACGACGAGTCACGGAGCATGTCATCAGGATTCCACAGTGGTGCTCGATCCAGCCGCGTCCTGTGTCCCATCGGCAGGGAGACGATTCGCTGAGGGCGCTGGCCAGCGCAGGAACCACGGAGCAGCGCCCCCCGTGCTCAGCGCTTGAGCGACGTGCCGCCCGGACGGGCTGAGCCGTCACGCTTCGAGGGTGCCCCTCCTATGCCGGATCACGGAGTGACGGGAACGCTTCTGTCAGCTCTCGAGCGCATAGAGCTTCCAGGAGCCTTCGACACCCTTCAGGTGGTGCTCGCCGCGTTCGAGGAAATGATGGTCCCCCCCGAGAAGCATGTCCCGTACGGCGGAGGAGACATAGACCTCTCCGAGACCAGCTGCTTGCTCGACGCGGGCCGCGATGTTGACCGCGGTGCCCGTGACGTCGCCGTCCTCTCGCTCCTCCAGCTCGCCGGCGTGCACGCCCGCCCGCACCCCCAGACTGATCGAACCGAGCTTGACAACGGTATCGGCAGCCGCCCGGACGGCCTGTGAGGGCGAATCGAAGACCGCCAACACGCCGTCTCCGGTGCTCTTCACGATTCGCCCCGCGTACTGCGCCACCACGTCGCTGCATATGCGGTCATGGCTCTCGAGCGTCGCTCGCCATGCCTCGTCTCCGGCCGCCGTGGACTGTGCCGTGGAGTCGACGAGATCGGTGAACAAGACGGCCGCAAAGCGCCGGTGCGTGGCAGTGGCGACAGGGTGGCCGAGCACGAACTCGCCGGACGCCACCGCGATGTCTCGCCAGTTCGGCATGACCCAGAGAAAGTGGTCCTCGCCCGGCACCTCCACATAGGTGGCGCCAGCGATCCGATCGGCGAGGAACCGGCCGAAGGCAACGTGCAGGACCTGGTCGCCCTTCACGTGCATCACCATCGTCGGTGCCTCGATGTCGGAAAGAACGTCCACGGCGTCGAGGTTGAGGACGCTGTCGATCTGGCGTTGAATGTCGGCCGGACTCGCCGTCTGCCGCTGCAGTCTACCCACCCAGCGGACGAACGAGACGTTGTCGCTCTGGCTGGGCATCATCCAGTCGGTCATGAATCCCGGGTCGACTCCCCACGTCCGCACCAACTCTTGGAACTGTTCCGCCAGGCGCAGGAATTCGACGGGGCGTTCGCCCGGTTGGACATAGTCGTTCAGCAACGGCCCCGACTGTGTGCCGGCCGTCGTGTTCATCAACACGAGCTTCTCGACGCGTTCGGGGTGACGAGAGGCAAACAACTGGGCCATGAGGCCGCCCTCGGACAAGCCGATCAGGCTGGCTCGCTCGACGCCCTCGGCATCCATGACGGCGGTCACGTCCTTGATGCGTTCGTCGAGAGTCGGAATCTGGTCGAAGCGGTCTGACGCCCCGATGCCGCGCTTGTCGAACATGAGGATGCGGAGGTGGGTCGAGTGGAACTCGAGCACGCGGCGGTACAGTTCGTGGTCCCAGGCCAACTCGATGTTCGAAACCAGCGGCGGGATCAGCACGACGTCCGGCCCCGAGCCGAAGCGCTGGTACGCGATGTGCAGACCGTCAGACAGGGCGTACAGCGTGTCGGGCGGCTCCACTGGAGGAAGTATTGCCTCCTCCCTCGAGGAATGCAGGGGCCAGCACCTCGCAGGTCTGCCGGCGGCCTTCGAGGGCGCACAAGCGGGGTACCGGGGCCCCTCCCCGGGCGACCAGCGGGCCGACCACGCGGCCAGTGGCGTGGCCGCATGCCTGCCTAGATCCGGGTGAGCAGGTCGTCCTTCTTCGCCTGGAATTCGGCCTCGGTGATCACGCCCGAGTCGCGCAGTTGCGCCAGCCGCCGCAACGTGACGGTGGGATCCTCCGGCACAGGCTCGAGACCGTCGGCCGGCGCACTGGGTGTGAGGGCTGCCGGTGGCGCCGCCGGCTCGAAGGACGCGGCCTTCACGAACTTGCAGAGACTCCATGTCAGGATGACTCCCGCGATGGCGCTGAGCCCCGCCCAACCGGGAAACCTGTCGGGGTCCGTGCCCGTGACCCAGACCGGGGCAAAGACGGCCACGAACATGACGGCGAGCCAGATGGCGGCTGCGCCGGCTCCCAACATGGTCCAGGGAGCTCGTTCGGTCACCTTGGCCCGGATGCCCTGCAACGCTGCGGTCACCACCATGGCAGTCGCAAGGCCGTTGAAGATCCAGCCGATCGCCGCGGCGCTGTTGAAGCGTTCGTGCTGCGTGCCGGTGACGATGTCCGGTCCGAAGACGGCGCCCATCACATAGCTCAACCAAATGCATCCAAGGGCGATGCCGGTCATCAGGTAGGCAAAGCCTGGATCCGGCCTGACGATCGGCCTCGGCCGCGCGTCAATGTCAGTCACGTGTGCACCTCCGTTGCCAGGAGGGCGGACCGACCGCCTCTGTCACCTCAACTATGAGACGACGATCCCGCAGATGCCAGGGCCACAGGTCCCAGTCAGCGGTCCAACCCCGGTCCCTCCAGCGCGGCAACGACCTGTCGGCGGTTGGCCAGGAAGAGGAGGAGGTCGATGGCCCGGCCGTCGATCTCGGGGCCGTCCCCCTGCGACCAGTCCGCATCGGTGGCGACCAGTCGACGTCCGCGGGCGGGCCGGGCGTGGAACGCCAGACGACCGAAGAGCCCGCTGTAGACGTCCAGGATCGGCACGACGTCCTGTGGGGATACCTCGAATTCTTGGCCGACCGGCCGCAGCATGTCGGCTCCGTGAACGAGCACATCCCCCAGACCACGGGGACTGGAGGTCCCTGACCGACGGCGTGCGGCCGCGCGGAGCCGGTCAGCCAGCTCGGGCACGGGACGCCCACCCAGTCGCCGGGCCATGCGAGCCAGTGCGCGGTCCGCTCGGCCACCGCCGCGTATGGGCAGGGACATGATGGTGAGCGGGGACGCCTCGGCGAGGGACACCAGGTGTCCCAGGACGTCCCGGACCCGCCAACCCGCGCACCAGGAGTCGGTGTCCCACTGGTCGGGCGTGAGGGACTCGATGCGATCGGCCAACTCCAGGCGGGCGCGCCGCAGGGCCCCCGCGGCCACGTGGTCCTCCATGGTGCGAGTCTCATCCCGGCGGACCCACGGGCGCACCCCAGCACCCCAGCGCGCGCGCCTGCCACGATCGGCACCGGGTACGGGAATTGTCCCTCGGACGATGGCGCCGGGCAGGACCGCCGCGGATCGGGCAAGATGCGTGCGGCACGGGAGCCGAGCCGGGAGGGGCCTGTCATGTGGGCGCAACTGATCACGACCCGATTGAGAGCGGGGCACGAGGACGAGCTGCCTCGCCTAGAGGAGGCGTTGCGCAAGGCCGAGAAGCCGGGCAGCGGGCTCGTCCGCTCGCTCGCCATGCAGGATCAGGACGACCCGACCAGGGCGTACATGCTGGTCGTCTTCGAGAGCGAGGAGAAGGCCCGCGCCCGGGAGAGCGACGCCGAGCGCCAGGAGCAATTGCAGGCCGCCAGGGCGGTGATGTCCGAGATCTTCGACGGCGCTCCCGAGTTCGTCGACCTCCGCGTGGTGGGGGAGTTCGTGCCCTAGGGGAGACCGGCGGACCAGGGCGCTCCGGGCGTCGTCGGTCGGCCCGCCCCAGCGCGGCTCCGTGGTGCCCTGGGCCGTCTAGGGCGCCGGCTGGTCCTCCCAGTGGGCGAGGCGCTCCAGGGGGTCGCCGAGATGGGTGAGGAAGAACTCCTCCAACGATCCGTCTGCCTCGATCACCTCCAGGCGGTAGCGCAGGGCCACGTCGCGGACCACGGGGATGTGGGGACTCCACGATCCCTGGCCGATGCTCATGCGCACATCGGCGACGGGCGCCTCCCACTCCTGTTCCTGGGTGACCCGCTCCAGGAGGTGGGGCTCGAAGAAGAGCCGCTCGTCGGTCAGGTACAGCGTCCCCCCGACCTGGCGGGTGTTGTCGGGGCCGCGGTTGGCCATGCCGTGCCACAGGATCCGTTCGCCCTCACGGAGCCAGCGATGGTGCAGATGATGGGGCACACCGTGACGCTACCCAGAGATCCGCGCTCTGCCCCATGGGCGACGCCACCCGCCGAACCGGCCCCGGTCCGGTGCGACACGCCTCAGCGAGCACGCTCGTAGCGCAGCAACAGGACCCCGGTGCCGGCGGTCACGGTTTCCACGAGCACGAGGCGGCGTGGCTCGGGCACCTTCTCCGGGAACGGCTCAGCAGGCGTTGAACTCGATCGTCCAGCCCGATCCCGTGTACTGGGCGATGAAGAGCAGGCCACCCACGTCACCGTCGAACGGCTTGCCACCCGCGTACAGGGGGGCGACGTAGTGCCAGGTGATGGGCTCCAGGGTGGTGACCCGCTCGCCGCCGCAGCTCTCGCAGCCCGAGTTCAGCCCGGTGATCAGCTGGAGCCAGATGGCGAGGTCGGCGGCGGTGTGCGAGGTGGGGTCGACGGCCACCGCGGGCGGGGCCCGGAGCGCCGCCGCCTCGGCCGAGGCCAGGTCAGCGGGGAACAAGGCCGCCGCCTGGCTGCCGCCGCCGAGGCACTTGACCAGGTAGTCCGCCGGGCCGCTGCCGAGAGGGATGGTCGTGGGCCCGCCCGGGAAGTAGGCGATCGAGATCCCCCGCATCGCCCAGTAGCGCGCCGCCAGGTCGCTCTGGACCGTCAGCACCGCCGACAGCACGTCACGGCTGAGCCCGGGCGGGATGAGGCGCGAGGCGGGGGTGGGGTCGGCGGCCGCCACGGCGGCGAACGTCGACGCGCTGATCGTGATCGACGAGGTGCCGATGGCGCCGTTCACGGCCTGCGCCGCCGCCTTCAGCTTCTGGTCGGTGGCGGCCGCCGCCGTGAAGTACGGCGCCAGGTCGGGGAAGGCGCTCGGTCGGGCCGTGGTCGTCGTCGAGGACGGGGCGGTGGTGGTGGTCCCCCCGGAGTGCGTCGGACCGGTCAAGGGAGCGCTGGCGCACGACGTGCCGATGAGCGCCACCATCGCCATCGCCAACGCCACGACAACCCTGCGCATCATGCACCGCTTGGCCTTCAGGGCACCATCGAGCCCCTTCGATCACATTGTGCGCCTCGGACGGGTGCGCTCGACAGGGCGCAAAGTCCCATCGCCGCCGACGCCGTGGCTCGCCGTCCACGACGAGCCGGCCCCAGAGAACGAGGCCGGCCGGTTGCTCGTGACCCACGACGGCGGTGCCCGCTGGTCGGCGATCCCCGTCGACTGACGGCGACGCCGGCCGACGCGCACCCGCGGTGGTCAGCGGCGTCGGTCCTTCGTGTCGACCCCGCGGGTGGAGGCCCCGTGGCGCCGCTGGGCCCAGTGCCCCACCACGCGCTCCTCCCGCTCGAGCTCGTCGAGGCGCAGCTCCAGACGGGCCAGGGCGTCCTCCAGGGCGGGCAGCCGGTGGCGCTCGATGGCCCGGCGCCGTCGCTCGGTCGCCCTGAGCTCGGCGTCGATGAGGTGGAAGGAGCGCTCGAGGGCGCCGTGCGCGGCGGCGGCGTCGAGCGCCCGGCGATAGGCGGCCGCCGCGGGCGCCACCGCCGCGTTGCCCGCGGCGGCCTCGGCCGGGGACAGCACCGGCAGGCGGCAGCGGGGGCCGGCGGGGTGGAGGACGCCCATGGTGTTGTCCCAGGGCACGTCCACGGCGGCCCGTCCCTCGACCCCCGCGGCCGCCAGGGCGACGTCCGCCGCGCCGCCCAGGACCGTGGCCCGTACGCCCCACCGCTCGGCCTCGAGGCAGGCGCCCGCCCAGTCCTCGGCGGCCTGCCGGCGCCGCGGGGCGAGATCGGCCAGCTCCCGCCGCAGCAGCTGGCGCTTGCGGTCGAGCAGGTCGAGGCTGCGGCGGGCGGACGCCAGCCGCCGCCGGAGCCACAGGCGCCCGGCCCGGCCGGGCGGCACGGCCTCAGCCATCGCCACGGCCGGCCCCCTCGTCTGCGCCCTCTCCCACGTCGTCGCCTTCGGGCCGTGCGCCTGCGTCGTCGCCCGGCGCGGGGGAGTAGTGGGCGGCGACGTCGGATGCCGAGACCATGGTGAGCTCGGGGCGCGGCAGCACCGACGCCACCCGCCAGGCCCGCGCCAGGGTGTCCTCCAGCGGGCGGGCCTCGTCGGCACCCTGCTGGACGAGGACGGCGCTGAAGGCCTCGGCGAAGGCGAGGTAGCGCCGGTCGACGGCGCTCAGGGCGGCCTCGCCGATGAGGTCCACGAGGTCGCGCACCTGCCGGGCACGGGCCAGGGCGGCGACGAGCTGGGCGGCGACGCCGGGGTGGTCGCCGCGGGTGAGGCCTTCGCCCACGCCCTTGCGCATGAGGCGCGACAGCGACCCCAGCACGTCGACCGGCGGGTACACGCCGGCGCCCTGCAGCTCGGGCGAGAGGACGATCTGGCCCTCGGTGATGTAGCCGGTGAGGTCGGGGACGGGGTGGGTGATGTCGCCCGCCGGCATGGTGAGCACGGGCATCTGCGTGACCGACCCGGCGGACCCGCGTATGCGTCCGCAGCGCTCGTACAACGAGGCGAGGTCGCTGTAGAGGTAGCCGGGGTAGGCGCGCCGCCCGGGGATCTCGCCCCGCGCGGCGGAGACCTCCCGCACCGCCTCGCAGTAGCTGGTCATGTCGGCCAGGACCACCAGCACGTGCTGGCCGAGGTCGAAGGCGAGGTGCTCGGCCACCGTGAGGGCCACCCGGGGGGCGAGGACGCGCTGGACGACGGGGTCGTCGGCCAGGTCGAGGAACAGGGCCAGGCCGCCCGCGTCGGCGTTGCTCTCGAGCGTGTCGCGCAGCGAGGCGGCGTCGGCGTGGGTGAGCCCCATGCCCACCACGACGACCTTGAAGGGCTCGCCCGCCGCGTTGGCCTGGACGGCGATCTGGGCGGCCAGCTCGAGGTGGGGCAGACCGGCCGAGGAGAAGATGGGGAGCTTCTGGCCGCGCACCACGGTGGTGAGGGCGTCGATCACCGAGATGCCGGTGAGGATGGGGTCGGCCGGGACGTCGCGCGCGGTGGGGTTGAGCGGTGCGCCCGTCACCGGCCGGCGCTCGGCCCCCAGCATGGGCGGCCCCCCGTCGAGCGGCTCGCCCATGCCGTTCCAGACCCTCCCGAGCCAGCCCGGGCCGACGGGGATCTCGAGGGGGCGGCCCTCGAAGGCCACCGACACCGTGGCGGGGTCGATGCCCGCCGTGCCCTGGAGGACCTCCACCACCGCCACGTCGCGGTGCACCTCGAGGACCAGCCCGGTGCGGAGCTCGCCCGACGCCAGGCGCACCGAGGCGAGCTCGTCGAACCCCACGTTCTCCACGCCTCGCACGACGAGCAGCGGTCCCTCGGCCGAGGACGCCCCGCGGTACTCGAGGGGCACCACCGGGGCGCGCTCGGCCTCGGCGGTCATCGGCCCGGCTCCGGGGGGGCGAGCGCCTCGAGCGCCCCCAGGACCTCGTCGCGCCGGCGGGCCACGGCGGCGGCGTCGTCGGGGCCGACCTCGTCGTGGACCCGCGTGACACCCGACAGGTCGGCCTCCTCGATGGCGCCGGCGCTCACCCCGCGCCCGAGCAGCGCCAGGGTCTGGTCGTGGACGGCCAGCACCAGCTCGAGGAGCGCCTGCTGCTTGGCCGGGGTGCTGGTGGCGTCGTTGGGGCTGAGCGCGCTCTGCTGCAGGAACGCCTCCCGCAGGAGCCTGCCGGCCAGCAGGACCATGCGCTCGGGGGCCGGCAGCGCCTGCAGCCCCACCAGCTCGACCATGGGGGCCAGGCGGTCCGCGTCGGCCAGCAGCGAGATCGCCCGCGCCT
>DATJBC010000272.1:0-9258 GCA_035515515.1 Acidimicrobiales bacterium | reverse complement strand
GTGCAAGGAGGGCGAGGCCGAGCGCCTCCTGCGCGACGGCGACACCACCGTCGGCGGGCGGGTGCCCGTGAACCCCAGCGGGGGGCTGTCGAGCTTCGGCGAGGCCATCCCCGCCCAGGCCATCGCCCAGGTGTGCGAGCTCGTGTGGCAGCTGCGGGGCCAGGCGGGCGCCCGCCAGGTGGACGGGGCGCGCGTGGGCGTCACCGCCAACCAGGGCCTGTTCGGCCACGGCTCGAGCGTCGTCGTCACCCGCTGAGAGCTCGGGGCGCTCGTGGCCGACGTCGCCCTCCTCGACGTGGACGAGCGGGTGGCCGTCCTCACGCTCAACCGGCCCGAGGCCCGCAACGCCCTCAACACCGAGCTGGTGCGCACGCTGCGGGCGCTCGTGGCCGAGGTCGAGCGACGCGACGACGTCGACGTGCTCGTCCTCACCGGCGCCGACCCCGCCTTCTGCGCCGGCCTCGACCTCAAGGAGCTGGGCCGCGACGGCGGCGTGCTCAAGCGGGGTGCCCTCGACGACGACCCTGCTCCGGGGGCGGCGGACGGACGGGGGCGGGGACGCTGGACGACGCTGCCCACCACCAAGCCCATCATCGGCGCCGTCAACGGCGTGGCCGTGACGGGCGGGCTCGAGCTCGCCCTCAACTGCGACTTCCTGGTGGCCTCGGAGCGGGCCCGCTTCGCCGACACCCACGCCCGGGTGGGCGTACACCCCCTGTGGGGGCTCACGGTGCTGCTCCCCCAGGCCGTCGGCATGCGCCGGGCGCGCGAGATGAGCGCCACGGGGAACTTCGTGGACGCCGAGCAGGCGCTGGCGTGGGGGCTCGTCAACCACGTCGTCCCCCACCACGAGCTGCTCCCCCGGGCGCGCCGGCTGGCGGCCGACATCGTCTCCAGCGACCAGCGGGCGGTGCGCGCCATCCTGGGCACCTACGAGGAGGCCAGCCGCGTGCCCGGCGGCGAGGCGTGGGAGCTCGAGCTGCGCCGGGCGGCGCAGTTCCAGTCAGGCGGGGTGGACCCCGCCGAGATCGAACGGCGCCGGCGGGCCGTGGTCGACCGGGGGCGCTCCCAGGTCTGACGGCGGCCGCCCGCCCTCCCCGCACGCGCACCGGGTGGAACAACATCGGTGTGAGGGGGGAGACTTTTCCACAGTGACGCACGGCGGCGGAGCGGTGGCGGACGACACCTCGGGCACCTCGAGCGCCTCGGACTGGGTGGCCCGCGACCGCGCCGTGGTGTGGCACGGCTTCACCCAGATGGCGGCCTTCGCGGAGAACGCCCCCGTCATCGTGGAGCGCGCCGAGGGGCGCGAGCTCATCGACGTGGACGGCCGGCGCTACCTCGACGCCATCTCGTCGCTGTGGGTCACCACCCTGGGCCACGCCGTGCCCGAGCTCGACGAGGCCCTGCGCCGGCAGCTCGACAAGGTGGCGCACTCCACGCTGCTCGGCAACGGCAACCGCGTGGTGGTCGAGCTGGCCGAGGCGCTGGCCGCCGCCGTCCCGGTGGACGACGCCCACGTGCTGTTCGCCTCCGACGGCGCCTCGGCGGTCGAGCAGGCGCTCAAGATCGCCTTCCAGTACTGGGTCAACCGCGGCGTCCCCGGGCGCGACCGCTACGTGGCGCTCGGCGACGCCTACCACGGCGACACCGTGGGCGCCCTCTCGCTGGGCGACGGCGGGTTCGGCACCGACGTCTTCGACGCCCTGCGCTTCCCGGTGATCCGCACCCCCGGCTACGACGACCCGGGGTGGGCGGACAAGGCCGTGGCCACCGTGGAGCGCCACGCCGGGGAGCTCGCCGCGGTGGTGGTCGAGCCGCTCGTGCAGGGCGCGGCGGGCATGCTCTGTAGCGAGCCGGGCGACCTGGCCCGGCTGGCCGACGCCTGCCGCCGGGCGGAGGTGCTCCTCGTCGCCGACGAAGTGGCCACCGGCTTCGGGCGCACGGGCCGGCTGTTCGCCTGTGAGTGGAGCGGCACGCGCCCCGACCTGCTGTGCCTGGGCAAGGGGCTCACGGGGGGGTACCTCCCCATGTCGGCCACGGTGGCGGCCGGCCACGTCTTCGACGCCTTCCTGGGCGAGGACCTGGGGCCGCGCACCTTCTCCCACGGGCACTCCTTCGCGGGGAACGCCCTGGCCGCCGCGGTGGCCCTCGAGCACCTGCGCCTGGTGCGCCACGAGGCCCTCCTGGCCGCGGTGGCGGCCCGGGCCGCCCAGCTGGGCCGGCTGCTCGAGGAGAAGGTGGCGCCCCTGGCGGCCGTGGGGGCGGTGCGCCGCCGGGGCCTCATGGTGGGCATCGAGCTGGCCCCGCCCGGCGCCGGGCTGCGCTGGGGGCGCCGGGTGTGCGCGGCGGCCGTGGCCCGCGGCGTGCTGCTGCGCCCCCTGGGGGACGTGGTGGTCGTCATGCCCCCGCTCACCGTCACGGCGGACGAGGTCGAGCGCATCGTCGACACGGTGGTGGACGCCGTCGGCGAGGTGGCGGCGTCGTGATCGTGCCCGGCGGGCGCGAGACCCCCAGCTTGTGGTCGACCCTGGTGGAGGCGCGCGCCCGGCGCCTCAAGGACGACAACCGCTGGCGCAGCCCCGTCACCTTCGACGCCCGCGGTCCCGAGGGCGTGCTCGGCGAGGACGGCACCAAGGTCGTGGCCTTCGCCTCCAACGACTACCTCGGCCTGTCGCTGCACCCGGCGGTGGTGGCCGCCGCCCACGAGGCGCTCGACACCTGGGGCACGGGCGCGGGCGCCAGCCGGCTGGTGACCGGCAGCCGGCCCGTCCACGACGAGCTCGAGGCCGCCCTGGCCGCCTCCACGGGGTCCGAGGCCGCCGCCGTGTTCCCCACGGGCTTCGCCGCCAACCTGGGGGTGCTCAGCGCCCTGGGCGACGCCGGCGTGCGCATCTGCTCCGACGAGCTCAACCACGCCTCGATCATCGACGGGGCGCGCCTGTCGCGGGCCGAGGTGGCCGTGTACCGCCACGGCGACACCGAGCACCTCGAAGCCCTGCTGCGGGCGGCCACCGGGCCGGCCATCGTCGTGAGCGACCTGGTGTTCTCCATGGACGGCGACACCGCCCCCGTGGCCGGCATCGCCGAGGTGTGCCGCCGCCACGGCGCCCTGCTCGTCCTGGACGAGGCGCACGCCGTGCTCGGACCCGACCCCTCCCCGGCCCTGGCCGGGGTGGACGTGCTGCGGGTGGGGACGCTGTCGAAGTCGCTGGGCTCGCTGGGCGGCTTCGTGGCCGGCAGCCGGGCCTTCGTCGACCTGGTGGTGAACCGGGCGCGCTCCTACATCTTCACCACCGCCCTCACCCCCCCCGACGCGGCGGCCGCCCTGGCGGCCCTGCGGGTGGCGACGAGCGCCGAGGGGGACCGGCTGCGCACGCGCCTGGCCAACCACGTGGCCCGCGTGAAGCCGGGGCACCCGAGCCCCATCATCCCCATCGTCCTGGGCAGCGACGAGCGGGCCGTGGCCGCCTCGGCCGCGCTGCGCGAGTACGGCGTGTGGGTGCCGGCCATCCGGCCTCCCACGGTGCCGCCCGGGACGGCCCGCCTGCGCGTCACGCTGTCGGCGGCCCACACCTCGATGCACATCGCGCTCCTCCTCGAGGCGCTCGACGCCGTGCCGGCCGTGCCCCGCCCCCCGGCGGCGGCACCGGCGGGCCCGGGGCCGTCCGACGCGGCCGCGGGCACCGGCGCAGCCCCGGACGCGCCCACCGCGGCCACGCGGTGAGCGGGGGGCGCCCTGGCGTCCTCGTGCTGGTGGCGGGGACCGGGACCGAGGTGGGCAAGACGTGGGTGAGCGCGCGCCTGCTCGAGGCGTGGCGCCGCGCCGGGCTGACGGCGGCCGCCCGCAAGCCGGCACAGTCCTTCGACCCCGGCACGGGCCCCACCGACGCCGAGGTGCTGGCGGCCGCCTCGGGCGAGCGACCCGAGCAGGTGTGCCCCCCCGGCCGGAGCTACCCGGTGGCGCTGGCGCCGCCCATGGCGGCCGACGCCCTGGGCCTGGTGCCGCCCACCGTGGCCGAGCTGGCCAGCGAGCTGTCGTGGCCCGACGGGGTGGACGTGGGCGTGGTGGAGAGCGCCGGCGGCGTGCGCTCCCCCCAGGCCGACGACGGCGACGTCGTCGAGCTGGCCCGGGCGCTCGACCCCGACGCCGTGGTGCTCGTGGCCGACGCCGGGCTGGGCACCATCAACGCCGTGCGCCTCGCCGTGGGCGCCCTGGCCGGGGCGGCCCGCCCCGGGCGAGGCGCCCTCCCCGTGGTCGTCGTGCTCAACCGCTTCGACGCCGGCACCGACCTCCACGGGCGCAACCACGCCTGGCTGGCGGGACGCGACGGGCTGGACGTGGTGCCGGGGGACCCCGCCGGCCTCGCCCTCCTGGCGACCCGCCTGGCCGTCCCGGCGCGGGCGGGCGCCGGGTAGGGGACGGGCCGGCGCCCTTCCCATCGGTCGGCGCCATCTAGCCCCCGGCGCGGACGAGGACGATCTTCCCCAGCTTCCCGGTCTGGGCGAAGCGCGCGTAGGCCTCGGCGGCCCGGGCCATGTCCAGGGCCGCCTCCACGAGCACCCGCACCCTCCCGGCGGCGAGCAACGGCACCACGTGGTGCTCGACGGCGCGGGCCACGGCCGCCTTGTCGTGGAGCGAGCGGGCCCGCAGGGTCGAGGCGCTGATGCGCACGCGCCGGTGCATGAGGGCGCCCAGGTCCACCTCGGCCCGGGCGCCGCCGCCCAACCCGATGACGGCCACGCGGCCACCGGTGCGCATGGCCCCGATGACGCCGGGCAGGCTGGATCCCCCCACCAGCTCGAGCACCACGTCGAAGGGGCCCAGGCCGAGGGCCTCCTCGGGCACGGCCACGGTGGCGCCCAGGGCCGCCAGGGCGTCGTGGCGGCGCCGGTCGCGCACCGACGCCACGCAGTGCGCCCCGGCGGCCAGCGCCAGCTGCAGCGCGGCGCTGCCCACGCCGCCCGCCGCCCCGGTGACGAGCACGCGCTCACCCACCTGCAGGCCGCACTGGGTGAACAGGGCGTCGTGGGCGGTGGAGTACGCCTCGGGGAAGCCGCCCGCGGCGGGCCAGTCGACGCCCTCGGGCACGGCCATGGCCCCGGCCTCGTCCACGGCGGCCAGCTCGGCCTGGGCGCCCCCGCCCACCACCGCCATGACGCGGTCGCCCACGCCGAAGCGCGTGGTGCGCGCCCCGGCGGCCACCACCTCGCCGGCCAGCTCGAGCCCGGGGACGTCGGGGGGCGAGCCCGGGGGCGCGGGGTAGAGGCCGAGCTGCTGCATGCGGTCCGCGGCGTTGATGCCCGCGGCGCGCACGGCCACCACGAGCTCGGTGTCGCCGGGCACGGGGTCGGGGCGCTCGGCCCAGCACAGCTCCCCGTCGGCGATGGTGACGGCCCGCACGCCGGCGAACCTACCCCGACCCCGGGCGCCCGCCCCGGCGGCGACACACGGGCGCGACGGTCAGTGCGGGAGGTCGTCGGCCTCGTGCTCGGCGTGCCCGCGCCGGCGCCGGCCGGCCTGGGCACGACGGCGCTGCCGGCGCTTGCGCCTCCCCGGCGAGCCCAGGACGTAGCCGAACACGATGCCCACCACCAGGCTCACGAGCACGACCCAGATGAGCCGGGGACGGCCCGTGACGAACCAGAAGTGGACCTTCACGCCCCCGGCGTTCTGCGCCACGAACACCGCCACGAGGACCACGACCACCAGGTAGAGGAGGCCCTTGGCGATGCGCCGGCGCCGGCGCACGGCCAGCTGCGCCATCTCGTCGGCGCCGGGGCGCGGCGTGGCGTCGGTCACGGGCCGCTCACACCCCCAGGTGCGACGCGTCCCACAACCGGATGCCGCCCAGGATGCCGGCCGTGTTGTCGATGACGCTGACGTCGTCACCCAGGTCGCCGTGCAGCTTCCTGGCGTTGCCGCCCCCGATGAAGCAGTGGTCGAAGAACGACAGCGCCCGCAAGGTGGCCACCGCCTTGCGCACCCGCTTGTTCCAGCGGGCGTTGCCCACGTCCTTGCGCGCCGCGTCGCCCAGCTGCTCGTTGTAGGTGTCGCCCTTCAGGAAGGGATGGTGGGCGAACTCGAGGTGCGGGAGGAGCCGGCCCTCGTAGAAGAAGGCGGTGCCCACCCCGGTGCCCAGCGTGACCACGAGCTCGAGCCCCCGGCCGGTGACCACGGCCGCGCCCTGGATGTCGGCGTCGTTGGCCACACGCGTGGGCTTGCCCAGGCGGGCGCTCAGCGCGCCGGCCAGGTCGAAGCCCGACCACAGGCGCACGAGCTCCGGGTCGACGGCGGTGCCCGGCCCGTGCTCGGTGACGAAGTGGGGGGCCGACAGCACGCGCCCGTTGCGCACCATGCCGGGGAACCCGGCGGAGACCCGCGCCGCGGGGGGGAGGGGGGCGACCAGCTGCGCGAGGTCCTCGACCATGGTGGCGGGCGGGCAGGGGTAGGTGGTCTTCACGACGACGCGGTCGGCCATCATGACGCCCGTGGCGTCCAGGACCGAGGCCTTCAAGCCGGTGCCGCCGATGTCGATGGCGAGCGTGTAGGGCGACGCGGGCGTGCGGCGCCCCGGCGGGCGCGCCCGCGCCCGGGCGGGCGCGCCGTCCGCCCCGCGCGGCGCCGCGCCGGTGTCGTCCGCGGTGGCCGGCCCGGTCACCGCCCGCTCCCGTCGCCGCCACCGGTCAGCGCGCCCCCCACGGCCCGGCTGCCCGCCGCCCGCTGCAGCACGTCGGGGGCGCGGTGGTCCCAGTGGTCGAGGTGCAGGGCGTCCGCCAGGGCCAGGCGCGTGCGCCACCCGTGGCGCTCGAGGTCCGGCGTGTCCTGCAGGGCGCTCACCGGGCCCACGCACAACCACGCCACCGGCCGGATGCCGTCGGGGATGCCGAGCAGCCCGCGCAGGGAGCCCTCCCGGAAGAACGACACCCAGCCCATGCCCCATCCCTCGGCCGTGCAGGCCAGCCACATGTTCTCGATGGCGAGGCACACCGAGTAGAGGCCGGCGTCGGCGATGGCGTGGCGCCCGAGGACGCCGGGCGCGCCCCGGGCGGGGTCGTAGGTCACCACCACCGACAGGCTGGCCTCCAGGATGCCCTCGACCTTGATCCCCGCGAAGCGCTCGGCGCGCTCTTTCTCCAGGGACGCCGCGAAGGTGGAGCGCTCCTCCTGGACGTGCTCCCAGAACGCCCGCCGGACACCCTCGTCGCGCACCAGGACGAAATCCCACGGTTGGGACAACCCGACGCTGGGAGCGGCGTGGGCGGCACCGAGCACCCGGGCGAGGACCTCCTCGTCGACGGGCTCGCCGCTGAACTCGGCCCGCACGTCCCTCCGGCGCTGGATCACGTCGTAGAACCCGGGCCCGGCCATCACGCGCACTGTACAAGGGGTGGCGCGCCGCAACCCCCCGGGAGTGCCCCGGACGCCCACGGGCGGCGGGCGATAGCCTCCTGGGCGTGAGCACCGACGCCTGGACAGAAGATGCCTGCGCCCTCGTCGACGCGTTCCGCAAGGGCGAGCTGACCCCGCCCGAAGCGCTCGAGATGACGCTGTCGGCCGTCGAGTCCTCGGCGCTCAACGCCTTCTCCTACGTCGACGCCGACGCGGCGCGTGCCGCCGCGCAGAAGGCCGACGTGTCCCTCCCCTTCGGCGGGGTGCCCGTGGGCATCAAGGAGCTCGAGCCCGTGGCCGGCTGGCCCTTCACCGAGGGCTCGCTCGTCTACGCCGAGCGGGTGTCCGGGCACACCACCACCCACATGGAGCGGCTCCTCGAGGCGGGCGCCGTCTTCGCCGGGCAGACCACGGCCAGCGAGTTCGGGGGCATCAACTGCACCCACACCAAGCTGCACGGCACGACGCGCAACCCGTGGAACACGGCGCGCACCCCGGGCGGGTCCTCGGGGGGGTCGGCCGCGGCGGTGGCGGGCGGCATCGTGCCCATCGCCTCGGGGGGCGACGGCGGCGGCTCCATCCGCATCCCCGCCGGCTTCACGGGGCTCTTCGGGCTCAAGTCGACCTTCGGCCGCATCCCCCGGGGCCCGTACGTGCACCAGATCCCCCACACCGTCACCGTCGGGTGCGTGAGCCGCTCCGTGCGCGACACGGCCCGGTGGTTCGACGTCTGCAACGGCTTCGACCCCCACGACACCCACAGCCTGGTGCGCGTGGAGGGGTGGGAGGCGGGCCTGGGCAGTCACCGCCGGGAGCTGGCGGGCAAGAAGGCGGTGATCGCCGTCGACCTGGGCGTGGCCGTCGTGCACCCCGAGGTCGAGGCCGTGGTGCGCGCCGCCGCGGAGGCCCTCATCGCCGACGCGGGTCTCGCCCGGGTCGACGTCGCCGTGGTGTTCCCCTCGGCGGTCTTCGAGTGGGCGATGTCCAACATCGTCACGCTGGCCGCCGACCTGGGCGACCGCTACCCCGCGTGCGAGCCCCAGCTCACCCCCGAGATCATGATCGGCCTCAACATCGCCAGCCACCACTACGACCTCGCCATGGCGGCGTCGGCCGAGCGGTTCCGGGTGGAGGTGCACGAGATCATGGCCGGCCTCCTGGACCAGGTGGACTTCGTGTTCTGCTCCACCAACCCCGACGTGGCCTTCAACGCCGAGGGGCCCACCCCCACGACGGTGGGCGACATCGACCTCATGGAGCGCTTCGGCGACGTGCTGCGGGTGGGTGCCAACCAGGGCAACCTCACCATCCCCGCCAACCTGGCGGGCAACCCGGCGGTGTCGATCCCGGCCGGGTTCGTGGACGGGCTGCCGGTGGGGCTGCAGGTGATCGGCCGCCACCACGAGGAGGAGCTGCTCCTCGACCTGGCGCTCATCGCCGAGCGGGAGCGGCCCTGGGCGCTGGTGGCGCCGGGCGCACCCCACTGAGCGCGCCCCACTGAGCGCGCCCCACTGGGCGCGCACGGGCCGGCGCCCCCGGGGGCTCAGGCCGACAGCGTGACGGGCAGCGACTCGAGGCCGCGCAGCACGACGTTCTCCTTGTAGGTGCGCGTGTCGGTGGTGCGCTCGATGTGCCGGGCCCGGCGCAGCAGGGCGGGCAGGGCGACCTGCGCCTCCAGGCGCGCCAGGGGCGCCCCCAGGCAGTGGTGGATGCCGAAGCCGAAGCCCAGGTGGTTGTTGTCGCCCCGGGTGACGTCGAAGGTCTCGGGGTCGGCGAAGACCGCGGGGTCGCGGTTGGCCGACCCGATGAGGAGCATGGAGAACTCGCCCGTGCGCACCAGCTCCCCGCCCACCTCCATGTCCTCG